>JAZQNS010000058.1:0-37023 GCA_045627425.1 Lachnospiraceae bacterium
AGCAAGAAACTTGGTAGTTTTTAGTAAATCCAAGTTTACTGTTATTTTGGGTATCAATCTTTCGATTCAGGTTCATAAAAATCTCTAAGAATTTTCAAGGTTGTTTCATTGTTCAGTTATCAATGTTCTTGGTTGCTGGCTCACCGCCGCAACTCGTTTACTATATCATCTTTTAGAAGCCTTGTCAACAAGTTTTTTAATTTAATTTAAAATGTTTTTCAGGTCCTCTAAAAAATTAAATTCGCCGCAACCACAAGTCGCGGCGAAGATAAATATATCATCTTTCTAATCAAGTGTCAATATAAAAATTGCACTTTTCTTACTATTATTATTTAAGTTTTACCAGTTCCGTTTTGTCTCTATATATAATATAGTAGCGATTGCTTCCTGACGCTTTACTGATCTTTAGGATTCTGCCTTCAGTCTTACCATCAAACCTGTAGCGGCCCTTGTCGCCCACAATAATCATCTCCTCTGATCCCTCAATTACAATCTGGTCGTCTAATGCAGTCACGCTCTCATAATCCATATCAAAAGAGATATTGTAAGCTTCTATTCCTTCTATATTAAATACCCTGACAAAATGACTGTCTGTTACAGCATTACCACTTGCCTCTTCGCTTTTGCCTTCATATGTAATACCCACAAGACTGCTGCCGAAGAAGACCGTCTTAATCTCATGCTTCTCCTCTATAACAAGTTTCTCCTCAGGGACCTGGCGGCCCTCATAGAAATAGAGTCCTCCGTCACCTATTCCGCACAGATGGCTGTCATCAAAGTAATTAAGCCTTGGAATAATTGTGTTCTCGTAGGTAAAAGAAGCCACCAGATTATCTATCTCGTTCTGACCCACATCGCCAAAGTTATAGATATTAATTTTGGTATTTGCCACGCCAGTGCTCACATCCACCAGAGATACCGCAAGCTTTATAGCATCATGGGACAGGGACATGGCAATAGGAAAGCCACTGTTCTCCAGATGCATTTCTCCCTGAACTAAAGTCTCTCCACCGGCATCATACAAATTTATAATGTAGGAATCATTCTCCTCAGTGAGAATTGCAACCGTACCCTGCGAGGCCACTTCAACGCTCATAATATAACCCGTAGTCTTATACTCATGGATTTTGCCATTTGTGTCAAAGAGGTATACCTCTCGTCCTCTCTCGGCGCCTACCACAGCATAATCCCCACAGATATCAACTATAGGGGCATTCATCTCGTAGCCCTCGTTGAAGGTCTGCTTGCCATCAATATCCATTAGGATTGCACCGCTCTTACTAACCTTGAGCATTTTGCCGGCAAAATCATAAAAGGTAGATTCCGTGACAGTGTCCGTGTAGTTCACTTCTTCTACCATAAGCTCACTGTAGACATGGAATTTTCCATAAAGATAAACCCCTAACAGCGACAAAGCCACCACCAGGAGTATAGCTAGAATACCACCGGCTATTCTTAGCCGGTGGATTCTTATCATCTTATTTAATTCAGTCTGGTCGGTTTCAATAACCCTGAAACCTCTTCTTGAATTATCGCTCATAAATTACTTTAAAAATGCACTTACCTTTGCAGCAATTGAATCTGCATCTAAACCGTACTTCTTGATAAGCTCTACAGCAGGACCGGACTCGCCGAAGGTATCGTTAACACCAATCTTTAAAGTCTTTGTTGGCTCCTTCTCAGAAAGAAGGTCGCAAACTGCTGAACCAAGTCCACCAATAACAGAATGCTCCTCGCACACAACAACCTTGCCTGTCTTTCTTGCAGAGGCAAGGATAAGTTCGTCATCAAGTGGCTTGATGGTATGGATATTGATTACCTCAGCATCAACGCCCAAAGAAGCAAGCTTCTCTGCTGCCTGTAAGGATTCATATACGCAGAGACCAGTTGCTACAATAGTAACATCCTTGCCCTCTCTAAGTACAATACCCTTGCCAAGCTCGAACTTGTAAGTATTCTCATCGTTAAATACTGGAACTGCCAGTCTTCCGAATCTTAAATAGCATGGTCCAACATACTCGTAAGCCGCATGTACAGCTGCTCTTGCTTCCACATCATCGGCAGGGTTGATTACTACCATGCCTGGGATAGTTCTCATGAGAGCAATGTCCTCGTTACACTGATGTGTTGCGCCGTCCTCACCTACGGAGATACCAGCATGGGAAGCTCCAATCTTTACATTAAGATGTGGATATCCGATGGAGTTACGAACCTGCTCGAAGGCACGTCCTGCCGCGAACATAGCGAAGGAGCTGGCAAAAGGAACCTTTCCAGCTGTAGCTAAACCTGCAGCAATACCCATCATGTTGCCCTCAGCAATACCGCAGTCAAAGAATCTCTCAGGAAAAGCCTTCTTGAAAGTACCAGTCTTTGTTGCACCTGCCAAGTCTGCATCTAAAACTACTAATTTATCGGACTTCTGTCCAATCTCAACTAAGGCGTTGCCATAGCTGTCTCTAGTTGCGATTTTCTTCATATCTGCCATTAGCAATCACCTGCTTTCTCTAATTCTGCCATTGCAATAGCAAACTCCTCATCATTTGGAGCCTTGCCATGCCAGCCTGCGTTATTCTCCATGAAGGATACACCCTGACCCTTTACAGTCTTCATAACAATTGCTGTAGGCTGTCCCTTGGTTGCCTTAGCTTCTGTTAATGCTGCTCTAATCTCATCAAAGTCATTTCCATTAATATTGATTACATGGAAGTTAAATGCCTCAAACTTCTTGTCAATTGGGTATGGAGAACATACCTCATCAATTGCACCATCAATCTGAAGATTGTTGTTGTCTACGATAAGAACTAAGTTATCAAGATTGTTAGCACCTGCGAACATTGATGCTTCCCAGATCTGTCCTTCCTGTATCTCGCCGTCTCCTGCCATGCAGTATACGCGATAATCCTTGTTGTCAATTTTGCCTGCAAGAGCCATTCCAACAGCTGTGGAGAAGCCCTGGCCCAAAGAACCAGAAGACATATCAACACCTGGAATGTGCTTCATATCCGGATGACCCTGAAGATAAGAACCTACGTGGCGAAGGGTCTCAAGGTCCTCAACTGGGAAGAAGCCCCTGTTAGCCAGTGTGCTGTAAAGTGCTGGTGCACAGTGCCCCTTGGAAAGAACGAAACGATCGCGACCCTCCATTTTGTCATTCTTAGGATCAACATTCATCTCCTCGAAATAGAGATATGTCATCATATCAGCTGCAGATAAGGATCCGCCTGGATGTCCAGACTTAGCCGCATGTACCGCTGTAACGATTCCCTTACGAATCTCAAGGGCTTTAGCCTTTAATTCCTGATTCGTCATTTTATTTCCTCCTTATATATATCTTATAACTCCGTCCTTCCTTCCAAGGCTCGAAGTAAAGTGACTTCATCAATGTACTCAAGGTCTCCGCCAACCGGAACTCCGCTGGCTATACGGCTGACCTTGATGCCTGATGGTTTGATTAGCTTGGATATGTACATGGCAGTAGTTTCACCCTCTAAGCTTGAGTTAGTGGCAATAATTACTTCATCCACATCCTGCTGGAGCCTTTGCATAAGCTCCTTTAATTTGATATCGCCAGGTCCTATTCCAAGCATAGGTGAAATAGCACCGTGAAGCACATGGTAGACACCCTCAAACTTGCCAGTCTTCTCATAAGCTGTAAGGTCTCTGGGGCTTTCAACCACCATAATGGTTTTGTGATCTCTTGCCTTATTGCGACAGATGGGACAAATATCTGTATCCGTAAGAGTAAAACACTCCTTACAGTACTTGACATTATTTCTTGCGGAAGTCAGTGCGTCCGCCATGTCCTGCACCTTGTCCTTAGGCATATTTAATATGTGAAATGCCAGCCTCTGAGCAGTTTTATTGCCAATCCCCGGAAGCTGGGACAACTGCTCGATAAGCTTGCTTATCTCACTGCTATAGTATTCCATTTGAGCTCCTTAGAATGGGAAGCCTCCTAAGCCTCCTGTAATGCCAGCCATGGATGCCTCAGACACTTCGTCAACCTTGCGAAGTGCTTCATTAGTGGCTGCAACGATTAAATCCTGTAACATCTCGATATCGTCCGGATCAACTACTTCCTCTGAAAGGTTAATGGAAAGAATCTCCTTCTTACCGGAAACCTTAACTGTAACTGCACCACCACCTGCAGTTGCTGTGAACTCCTTCTCCTCAAGCTCGCGGGATGCCTCCTCCATCTGACGCTGCATCTTCTGTGCCTGCTTCATAAGGTTGTTCATATTGTTAGGCATTCCCATGCCACCTGGAAATCCACCCTTCTTAGCCATAATTACCTCCTTAAAATTCTTCGTCGTCCTCGACGGTAATATCCATATGTATTAATTTCTCTAAATCCACATAGCTTTCCTCGTAAGGTCTGCCTGTGTCATTATAGGCAAATTCCACTGGGACGTTTTTGCCCGTCCTCTCTGAAATTCCATCTAAGAGCTTGTTCTGTCTCTCCTCCTCCTGGTAGAAGGCATATCCAAGCTGGTCAGTAAAGACCACCTGTAATGTGTCACCCTTTAGGTTAAGCCTTGCATCAGACAGATACATTCTGTCTAATCCAGAGCCAATGTCAGATACAATCGAGCGGAAATTTTTAACCACATCCTGAATGTCCTCTGGCACTGCCTTAGGCATCTCTGCCCTTTTCACTGCCGGTCTTGGCGCCGCTTTTATGGCAGCCTCAAGAGCCTCCGGGCCCGCCGCCTCTATAGCGCTTACAGGTCGGCCTGAATATAAGGTTTCCTCGAGCTGATTTATTCTGTCTATAAGAGCCTCAACGTTCTGCTCCATCTGAGGGCGGCAAAGCTTAATCAACGCGACCTCAACCTCAACCCTTCTCTGACCTGAATATCTGATACGGTTAGAAAGGTCTGACAGAACCTTAATATATCTGATTAATTTGGCTGTAGGAATATTCTCAGCCATAGCCCTGATTTCATTTATTGTGTTTTGGGACAGATCCAGCATATTCTCAAGATGGTCGCCGCTCTTAATAATGAGCATATTTCTAAGGAACCATATGAAATCAGCAATAAACTGTCTCAAATCCCTGCCCTGCATCACTGCCTGATTCAGTTCATCCAAGGCCCCGCTTACATTCCTTTCCTCAAGACATGTTAACAGCCTCTCGAAAACCGTCTGATCCGCTGCTCCAAGGACATCTAAAACATTGTCCAGTGTGACCTCTTCTCTGTCCAGGTAAAATGCAATACACTGGTCTAAAATACTAAGACCATCTCTCATGGATCCATCTGCAGCCTTGGCAATGTAAAGGAGTGCATCGTCTGTAACCTTTGCTCCCTCGGCATCGATTAATTCCTTCATTCTGTCCCTAATGGTCTCAATGCTAATTCTGTGGAAATCATACTCCTGACAGCGACTGAGAACGGTGATGGGGAGCTTGTTAACCTCGGTGGTTGCCAAGACGAAAATAACATAGCTTGGCGGCTCCTCTAAGGTCTTTAGCAGCGCATTAAAGGCACTGGTGGACAGCATATGAACCTCATCAATGATGAAGACCTTGTACTTGCCTTCTGTCGGTGCATATTCTGTCTGCTCTATAATATCTCTGATGGAATCAACACCGTTATTTGATGCAGCATCTAACTCCACCACATTCATGGAAATACCGCTTTTAATTGCCTGGCAGCTTGGGCACTCGCCACAGGGACTGCCATCTACCGGATGCTCGCAATTTACGGCAGAAGCCAGAATCTTGGCAACGGATGTTTTGCCTGTTCCTCTGGTACCGGTAAAAAGGAAGGCATGACCTATACGATCAGACATAATCTGATTCCTTAGAGTCCTTACAATATGATCTTGTCCCTTTACATCACCGAAGGTTCTAGGGCGAAACTTTCGGTAAAGAGCCACATATGACATGTCGTCTTCCTTTCTAGAGCATACTTCAATTTATTATATCTTGTTTCAGAGACCTAAACAAGTTTTTATTGATATGACGGGGAATTTTCGCTATACTAAAATCTGCATGGAGACGTATCGAAGTGGTCATAACGGTGCTGACTCGAAATCAGTTGTGCCTTCGGGCACCGTGGGTTCGAATCCCACCGTCTCCGCTAAAAAGCCCCTGGATAATTCCAGGGGCTCTATCTTTTTATTCTACTGTAACTGCCTTAGCAAGATTTCTAGGCTGGTCTGGATTTAATCCCTTTCCCGTGGAGGTGTAGTAAGCAAGAAGCTGGAATACAGCTGCTGACTCAAATACCGAGAATTCATCCTTCACCTCAGGAATTGGTATATGAACATCACACACCTTCTTGTCATTAAATACCTGGTCCTTGGAAATCAGAATCACATATGCTCCTCTAGCCTTAACTTCCTGAATATTGGAAATCACCTTGGAATACACATCGGACTGAGTAGCAATTGCTATTACAGGAACGCCATCGTCAATGAGGGCTATGGTTCCATGCTTTAATTCTCCTGCCGCATAGGCCTCAGCGTGAATGTAGGAAATCTCCTTGAGCTTCAAGGCTCCTTCCATGGATAATGTGTAATCTAAGCCTCTTCCAATGAAGAATGTATGCTCCGCATTTAGCATGCGGCCAGTGAACCTCTCAACTGTAGGTTCCAAGGCAAGGGTCTTCTTAATCTGCTCTGGAACCTTCAAAAGCTCACCAATGAAATCCTTAACCTCTGCCTCTGTCATTTTGCCTGTCACAAGGCCAAGCTTGGCTGTGAGAAGGTAGAAGGCTGCAGTCTGAACTGTATATGCCTTGGTGGATGCAACTGCAATTTCAGGACCCGCGTGGGTGTAAAGCCTGTAATTAGCTTCTGTTGCAATCACCGAACCCTTAACGTTTACAATAGCTAAGGTTCTGTCTGTGTACTTTTTTGCAAGCCTTAGGGCCTCGAGAGTATCCACGGTTTCTCCGGACTGTGATACCACGATTACAAGGCTGTTCTCGTCGATTACTGGTGTCTCATATCTAAACTCAGATGCAATTGCAACAGTTACCGGAATGCGAAGTCTCTTCTGTAAAAGAGTACGTCCCACATTACCCGCATACATTGCTGTGCCACATGCAACAATGGTAATATCCTTAACATTCTCAAATAATGAATCATCGATTCCGTCCTCTAAGAAGCTTGGAAGACCATCGACAATCCTTGGCATTATGGTACGGGAAATTGCCTCAGGCTGCTCGTGGATTTCCTTAAGCATGAAGTAATCATATCCATCCTTTTCTGCAGCGGAGACATCCCAGTCTACCTCGATATACTCAGGGCTAACTATTTTGCCTGACTCGGCCTTAAGGGTAATGCCCT
This sequence comes from Lachnospiraceae bacterium, assembly GCA_045627425.1. Classification (GTDB taxonomy): domain Bacteria; phylum Bacillota; class Clostridia; order Lachnospirales; family Lachnospiraceae; genus XBB1006. Next base: position 7,297 of record JAZQNS010000058.1, read on the forward strand.
CGTCAGTCATTACCATAATGGTGTGCTCTGGCAGGACAAAATACTTCTTTGAGTATGATACAAAAGCGGTTAAATCAGATGCTACAAAAGCACCATCATCACAATATGTGGCTACCAGTGGGCTGACCTGACGAATACAGTATAGAATCCCTGGTCGGTCGAAGAACATGATAACAAATCCATAGGTTCCCTTGAGAAGTGAGGTTACTTTAAAAATAGCCTCCTCAGGGTTTCCGCTGTAAAAATGGTCTAAAAGGGCTGCTGCCACCTCAGTATCTGTCTCAGAGTTAAGCTTGTCCTGAAGACTGTATTCCTCAATTAATTCGCGGTAATTCTCTAAGATTCCATTGTGAACCAAAGCCACATTTCCGCACTTATGAGGATGGGCATTGGCATTACTTACTCCTCCATGAGTCGCCCATCTTGTATGTCCAATTCCGCAGGTAGAATCGTTCTCATCGCAAATTGCTCTTAAGTCCTTAACCTTACCTGCTGTCTTTCTAACTGAAATCTTACGGGTCAGATCCTTCACATAGGCGATTCCCGCAGAATCATATCCTCTGTATTCAAGTCTCTGTAAACCGTCAAGTAATATATTCTGAGCCTTTAAAGGGCCGGTATATCCAACTATTCCGCACATAGTTTTTCTCCTTTTCTGCGGTATCATTGTATCACATTAGGTTTCCACTAACAACTTAAGTTAACCATATCATGTCACAAACCATGAAGCTTCTGGCAAAAACAAAGCGCCTGCATATAAACAGGCGCTTATACTTTATTCTCCCTTGTAAAAGAATCTGTAGAGACATTCTAATAATTCCTTTGGAATAATTGGCTTTCCAAGATGAGCATTCATTCCGGCATCCATGGAGTGCTTCTTATCCTCATCAAAGGTATTTGCCGTCATGGCAATAATTGGAACATTTAACGCATCCCTTCTGTCGAGAGCCCTGATAGCTCTTGCCGCTTCTAGTCCGTTCATTACCGGCATTCTTATGTCCATGAGAACCGCATCATAATAATTATCCTCGGACTCTCCAAATACTCTTACTGCCTCCTCTCCATCTGAGGCAGTGTCGACAACAAGCTCCTTCTTCTCAAGAATCTTCTTGGCAACCTGAAGATTAAGAGGCTGGTCGTCAACCAGCAGTATTCTTCTATCCTTAAGAACCTTATCCATCTTGGTTGGATCAATGGTCATTACAGACTCAATCTTGGTATCACTAATAGGAACCTCAAGGTGAACAAGGAAGATTGTTCCCTCATTCAGATGACTCTCAACCTCAATTCTTCCTCCCATCATGTCCACCATCTTCTTAACAATGGCAAGACCCAGGCCAGTTCCCTGACCCTTGGTTCCATCTCGACGGTTCTCCTGGGAGAATGGTTCATACATATGCTGTAAGAACTCCTCGCTCATTCCAATTCCCGTGTCTGCCACGATGAAATCAAGCTCGGCTATACCACCGTGAATCAGCTTGTGAGTCATATTGAAGGTAACCGTTCCTCCCGGTCTTGTATACTTTACAGAGTTACTTATAAGGTTAAAGAATATCTGATTAAATCTGGTATGATCAACCACAATAGCCTGCTTGAAATCGAAATCATCAAATACGAAGTCGATTTTCTTCTGCTGACATAATGGCAAAATCATTGTTCTAATCATCTGGCTGAAAGCATCTAATGAATATGGCTCAGGCTTAAACTCCACCGCATCGTTCTCAATCTTTTCCATATCAAGAACGTCGTTGATAAGTCCCAGAAGGAACTCAGAGGATGTTGCAATCTGGCTTAGATAAAAGTCCTTCTCAATCTTGCTTTCCTCGTCAAGGGCAAGGGCCGTCAGACCCATAATTGCATTCATTGGTGTACGTAAGTCATGGGAGGTTCTTGAAAGGAAGTCGGACTTAGCAGCATTGGCCTTCTCTAACTCTGTGTTCTTCTTCTCAAGTTCTATATTGGATCTCACCTGGTATTTGGTAATTCTGTGCTGGAATCCAAATATTACCACAAGTCCGGTTAACAGGAAGAGTAGGAGGGCAACAGCCACAACATATCTGTTTTCAAACATCCACTCTCCTACTGTCAAATCGATCTTTACTGTAGTCACCCTTGTGATTATAGAGTTTACCTTGTTGCTGTTTACACTACTTATGGACTTGTCCAGAATAGAAACCAGTCTGTAGTCTAAGGACTCAGAAATACCCATACAGTAGTAATAATCCATACTCATAAGAATCTGGAAGGAAAAATCGTAGGATGAATATAACTCATTAACCTTATTGTAAGCGTAACTGTTTATAAGCATTGCATCGACAGAGCCAAGAATGACGCCATTTAAGCAGGCTTCACTTGAACTGAAAAGCTCATATCCGTAGTCGTTGGTTTCTGTCAGGAATGGATCCTGGTAACTGCCCGCCTCTGTTGCAATGGTTTCAATGCTATGTCCCTCCAAGGACAAAAAACCTCTCTGAAGAGTGAGGAAAGACTGGGTCAGATTAAGCTGATTCTCGCTGGCAAAATCAATTTCATCTGGCACCTGAAGGGTTATATCAGCATCTCCCTTCCCTATGGCATTAAGCATAGCCGCATAGGTCCTGTACTGGAGAAATTCAAATGAAAGCCCGGACTTCTCTGCAATCAGATCAAGATAGTCATAGATGAATCCATGGTATTCTCCATCTTCACCTATAAAACTTAAGGGATATGAATTTGATACCACAGCCACCTTTATCACTGGATTGTTCTCTATAAATCTCTTCTCACTATCAGTGAGAGCAATACCATTGTTGAATAATGGTGAATTAAAATACTTATCGTGGAGATTCTCGCTATAGTCTGGTATCGAAAGTTTTATCTGCTGAAGTGCACTGTCCAATTCTTCCTTAAGGCTCGCACTTTGCCTGCTTATGGCAAAATAAAATGGGTATTGTGGAAACTCGTAGATAGTTTTATAGCCAGATTCAACCAGAGTATCCCTTCCAAGTGCCATATCAGCCGCACCTGATTCTAAAGCCTCGAAACACTGATCCATATTGTCATAGAATACGGTTCTAAGCTGTATGTGATGATGCTTTTCTAAGTCCTTAACGAGAGCAAAATTAAAATCTGTCCTAACTAGAGCAATGGTTCCCCCATTCATCTGTTTGAAGTCTCCAGAATTAAGGTCGGAATTGCTAGCAGCGGCGATAAAGAATGAATCATATCCTTCCGGAAGTTCGGAAAAAAGATACTCCTCTTCGTTCTCATCTGTCTTATTAATATATCCCATGAGGTCAATCTGTCCATTTTTAAGCATTTCAAGACAGGTATTATAGTCCTCATAGATAAATTCATATTTCCAGTCAGAATACTCGCTAATCTTCTGCAAATACTCGTAGTTATATCCATTAAGGCTGTAGCTGTTGCTTCCCTCCTGCATGCCTTCTTGATTGAACCATCCAACCCTTATGTAGCTTATTTCTTCCTCATCTTTTGCCTTGACACTTTCATCGCTGGATTCTCCATTTGCGGCATAAGAAACAGGCCCTGAAATAAAGAACAACAGGACTAACAAAAGAGCCATAACTGACATCATCATTCTGTTTCTAAAAATAAGCTTCAACATCTACATACCCCAAATCCCCATAATAGGACACAATAATCAATTGTATTCTAGTCTTCAGTATAGGGTAATCCGGGAATAATTCAACGAATATCACACTATCTTTAGATTTATTACAAACTCTATTAAAAAATCCGGGCTGGCAGGCCCGGATTTAAACAAAATCTATGTATGCAAAATGCATCATGGATTTATTGGCTATATTATTGTATCCCAAAATGTTCAAAAAGCAACTTCTCCGCCTCGGCATTCCACAAGCCTCGATTTGCCTTAACGCAGGCATCAAGCTTGGCATAAAATGGATCCGTTTTGCCTAACTTCTCGAAATCTTCCAAAGCTGTGAGTGGCATGTCAAACTGAAGATAAGTAAGCTTCTTTCCACCAGGAATCTCTGGCAGGTGACAGGTTGCATCTGCTATGGAATTGATTCCTCCAACATGGGTAACCATTACGGACGGATTAATCTCTCCCTTGGCAGCTCTGTCGATTGCCTCAACTAAATCATCTGTATTTCCACCGGTGGTACCTAAGATATGAGTACTTGTATAATGGCAGTTATATAGATTAATCTCCGCCTTAAACTCCTTATCTGTAGGTCCCGCAAAGAAGTTCATGCAGCCATCAAAGGCCAATAGTCTGTCTCCCATCTCTGCGACAGGCTTAATAGGTACATATACAAATACATCATCATAACCTGCACCATCTGTATAAGATAAGAGAGTCTCTTCCGGATTATCAAGTGTTGCCGTGTTTACGTATATTAATTCAATTCCTTTTTCCTCTGCTTCGGCTTCTGGAATACACTCCTTTGCCCTTGAAATCTTGGCATCATCCACGTCGGTAACTACAATGCGCTTTGGTTTATTGTCAGCACATAGTCCATAGCTCACTGCGCCGAGTCCCATCGGACCACAGCCTCCCATAATAAGGATGTTACCGTTCAACTTAGTACCCATTGCGTGGTCATAATTCTGCTTGTTGGTATGGTAATTTGCATGATATCCACCTATAATACAACTCATTGGCTCACCAAGCGAAGCCTTGTAATAGCTGTCTCCGTCATAGCTTAAAAGACATCCCAGCTCCATTACCTCATGAGGTATAATGCAATATGTTGCAGCACCTCCGAAGAATTCATAGGAGTATCCAGGAGATGCAAGAGAACCCTTATAGTTTAGGGCTGGCTGTAAAGCGAACTTCTGACCTGGCTTAAACTGATCTGCCCATTTAGCGCCTACTTCCACAATATCTCCAGAGAACTCATGACCTACAATAATAGGGTTTGTGTCAATATTCTGAGGTGCTCTCTTATGCTTTTTGCCCTGTTTAACCAGCTTGTATGTTGACATACAAATACTGTCACTCATTACCTTAACAAGAATCTCGTCGTCCTTAATCTCTGGAAGCTCAAACTCCTCCAAACGAAGATCCATCTCACCATACATTCTGACTGCCTTAGTCTTCATTACTACACCTCCACAAAAGTCTTATAAATATCATCCACAGATGAATTAACTATACGCTCCACCTCTGAAATTTCCGACAGAGTAATTGCTATCTTGCCAAGAATTTCCATGTGTTCATCGCCCTTGCCAGCAATACCAATAACAATTCGCACTGGCTCATCTGATCCCCAGTCTATTCCCTCAGGGAATACCATAATGGCTATACCGGATTTCAATACGCTTTCTCTTCCCTCCTCAATGCAATGAGGGATTGCCACCTGGTTACCGATGGCTGTGTTGAAGACCTTTTCCTTATCCAGCATATACTGTGTGTATCTGTCATCCACGTAGCCTCCAGAAATAAGCATTTTGCCTATTTCTCCAATTACCTGTTCCTTATCCATGCCCACACAGTTAATGCGAATATTATCCTTAACTAAAATATCCATTCTTTCCTCCCTATATAGCGTTTAAATACTGGTTAAAGAATCTCTGTAAGTTCTTCTGGAGACGTTTTCTTGCTACTTCCTCGTCAGAACCCGTCAGAACAGGCAAAAATTCATCATCTTCAATCAGGGCCTGAGATATACTTCCCAAAAGCTCCTTCCTGCTTTCTCCCTCTCCTTCATGAGGCATAAGCAGGAGAATCAGAACCCTGCAGTCAGCCAAATCACTGGAGCAATACGCATCTGCAGCTTCAGGCTGGAAAACCTTAAAGGTAACCTCTCTGACAGCCCTTGTCTTACAGTGCAAGAGGGCAAAATGATAGTCTTTAAAGACCTGGCTGGACAAGTGCTCCCTCTCCATTATATCTGCGTAGAGCAGGGCCGCTGCCTGCGGGGATTCTGTGGCGATATCTGATATCTGCCTTAAAGCCTGATTAAGCTGTAAATCCGCCGGCAGCTTTATTATCTGAAAGTTCCTAATAAGTGTCCTGATATCTATTATTGTGTTATTAATCCTGTCTAACTGTCTGGTGAAATCATTCGCCTCCATCTTGGCAGGCAATCGGCTGTATTCCTGCACCTTTACATCAATCATTGAAATGTCTCTCGATGTAATTAGAGGACTTACATAAACCACATCCGCATCTACATCACTTAAATCCATAGATGAGATGAAAAAATCTGTTCTGGAAAGAATGAAGTCGTTTAAACTCTCTCTTCCGTAGGCATGAAGAGAAATGTCCCCCGTGACCTTATTTTCAATCTTGGTCATCATCAGTCTTGCTACTCCAAATCCAGAGGCACATATCACACCTATTTCAACTCTTCTTTTCTGCTTCTTTTTTTCATTTTGCCTTACGGTGGCAGCGCCAAAATGAATAGCTAAAAAGCCTATTTCATCCTCATTAGGCAGAAGACCTGTGTGCTCGTATATAACCTGACCCACAGCTATGCACTTGTCAAATATATCTCCATACTCTTCCTTAATCTCATTCAGAAGGGGATTACATATTGTCATTTCATTCTGGAGTCTTATAAGTGTTGGCTCTAAGTGAACCAGAAGTCCCTGGATAAATTCCTCGTCACACTTAAGTTCATAGGACAGGTTCTGATCGAAGGCGTCAATCATATGATCAACCAGATCTAAGAGTTCCGCCCCGTCAGGAAGCTCCTTGTCAGTAATAGTATCTCCCTTACTGTACTTAAGCTTTGAGCCCTTTATGTGAAGGAGGATATAGGGTATCTCAACCTCAGGAATTAGGAGATCAAACTCCTTTTCCATGGCACTTATTATTTCCTCGACCACCTGATAGTCTTCATCAATGCTGTAATTCTCAACATAATCACCGTGAGCCTCTATCAATTCTCCGGCTTTTATTCTGTCCATGGCAATGGCGATGTGCATTATCAGGCTTATATATGAGTTGTCGGTCATGTGACGAAGTCTCTTATTGTCTATGGTCCTCATAGCCCGACTTACCCTGCCCATAATTTCCGAGTTAATTAGCTCATATACATTGCCATTGGCATAGGCCTTATCTCTTATTTCATTTAATATTTCTTCGTTGTCATTAAAGAGTTTTTTTATTTCAACATCATCCGTATTCTCGTTTATAAAACGCTGAATAGCCTGACGATAGTTTTTCTCAAATCCATATACTACCACGCCGAAGCCTGGCTTCTTTACCACCTGCATATGACTCTTGTTAAGCCATGGTTCAATTGCATTTAAGTCATTGCTGATGGTTGCCTCACTCACACCAAGCAGGTCACTATAATAGAATAACTTCTTTGGTGTGTTGTCTCTTAGCAGTTCAAATATCAGTCTTTTTCTTCTCTTTTCCTTATCCACAGATAAAAGAGTCTGTTCAGTCACCCTTGAAAGAAGCAAAGCCTTTTGCTCCTCTTTACCATCTATCCAGATTCCCTGTCCCTTCTTTCTTGAAAGAACCAGGCCATAATCCCTAAGAGAGTGCTCTATATACTCAAGCTGTCTCTGGATAGTTCTTTTGCTTACTCCTATGGAGTCAGCTATTTCCTGGTCAGTAAGTGGGCAGTCTTTGGTTAACATAATCTCTAATATCTGTCCTATACGAGTATTAATCTCCACAGGCTGCCCTCCTTTCTGCCATCATAACCTTTTACTGTTTTTCCTATTTTAACTCATTTACTAACTCATCATACTCTGGAGCGTTCATGAAGTTCACAATTGTAATAACCTTAGCGTTTCCTGCATTTGCGCGTGCACGCTCGCCTAGATCATTGTGTGTTACAACGATATCCGCTTCAACTGGAATCTCAGAAACTGGAGCATGCTTTACCTCTATACCAGAAAGACCTGCATCTGCCAGTTTCTTCTTTAAAACAGATGCTCCCATTGCTGAGGAACCCATACCTGCGTCGCAGGCAAAAACAATCAACTTAACTGCTGCCTTGTTTATAAGCTGTCCCTTAGACTCTGCCTTCATCTGCTTCATATCGGAAGTTGCTTCCTCTAATCCCTTCTTTGCATCTGTCATCTTGATGATTGGAGCTGCGATAAGGAAGGATACTACTGCAGCAATTACTGCTGAGAGAAGAACTAAGATGGTAGTTCCCTTAGGAGCCATTGCCAGATAAGCAATGATTGATCCTGGTGAAGCAGGTCCAACTAATCCTAAACCAAAGATAGTATTAAAGATCATTGCTGCCACAGAACCACCGATTGTTGCAAGTAAAAGAATAGGATTCATGAGAACATATGGGAAATATATCTCGTGAATACCACCGAACAAGTGGATGATCAATGCACCAGGTGCTGAGTCCTTAGTGATTTTGTCCTTGCTGAACATCCAGTATGCTACGAGTACACCAGTACCAGCGCCAGGGTTGGTCTCAATCATATAGAAGATGGACTTGCCTGCTGCGGTTACACCCTCTGCACCAAGTGGGGTGAAGATACCGTGGTTGATAGCGTTGTTTAAGAATAATACCTTAGCTGGCTCAACAAATATGGATACTAAAGGAAGTAAGGAGTGATCAACTAAAATCTGAACACCACCGTTTAATACTGCTAAAACAGCACCCATGAATGGACCTACAACGTAGTATCCAATAATAGCCATAATCATACCGAAAATACCTACTGAGAAGTTGTTTACTAACATCTCGAAGCCTGCTGGTATTTTGCCGTCAACTGCCTTATCGAACTTCTTGATAACCCATCCTGCAAGAGGACCCATTACCATTGCTCCCATAAACATAGTGTACTCTGTTCCACAGATTACACCGATAGTAGCAATTACACCCATAACAGCTCCGCGCTCACCGCCTACCATTTTACCTCCTTGGTAAGCAATAAGTGCTGGCAGGATGTAGGTAAGCATTGGACCTACAATTGTGCTAAGCTGCTCATTTGGAATCCATCCACTGCTGATAAATAATGCGGTTATAAAACCCCAAGCAATAAATGCACCAATGTTTGGCATTACCATTCCGCTTAAAAAGCGTCCAAAGGATTGAATCTTCGCTTTCATATAATAAAATCTCCCTTTCCTCCCGGAACTCCGGGTCATTTGATAAACCCATTATAGTTAGGGAGAAAAGGGAGATGCAAGAAATTCACATTCAACTTTGTCACATGACAAAAGTGACAAGTCTAATAATACTCTACCTGGTCCTTAGTCACTCTGGCATATACATGCTTCTGTGGCTCTGGAACTTCCATCTTAATCTCTAGAGATTCTAAGAATCTTACCCTGGCATTTTCAATTAAATCCTCTTTGCTGGTGTGGAATACAGCCAGAGTGTCACCCACGCTTACCTTGTCCCCTGTCTTCTTCTTAAGGACAATGCCCGCACTGTAATCTATCTGGTCCTCCTTGGTTTCCCTTCCTGCACCAAGCATAGTGGATGAAATGCCAATGCCCTCGGTGTTCATGAAGGTTATGTAGCCCTCTCTGTCGGACTTGATCTCCACTCTAAAAGGTGCCACATCGAAACGGTCAGGATTGTAGATATAGTCCTTATCTCCCCCCTGACTCTCCACCATACCGGCAAAAGCCTCTAAGGCGGAACCATCTTCAATCTTTATTTTTGCCATATTCCTGCAATCCTCAATGCTGCCCTTATTGGCGATGTTTAGCATGTTGGCTGCAAGCTCTGTGCAGATGGCCGTTAAATCCTCCGGGCCATTTCCTTTAAGTGTTTCAATGGCTTCCTTCACCTCAAGAATGTTTCCTATATGGAAGCCTGTAGGGATGTTCATGTTGGTGATTAAAGCGGCTGTTGGTCTGCCTACGGACCATCCAATATCCACCATAACCCTTGATAGGGCTACAGAATCCTCCACAGTTTTCATGAAGGCTCCCGAACCGGTTGTAACGTCAAGAAGAATACAGTCGGATCCTGCTGCAATCTTCTTACTCATAACAGAGGATGCAATAAGAGGAATTGAATCCACCGTGGCAGTTACATCGCGAAGTGCGTATAGCTTTTTGTCCGCCGGGGTAATGTTTCCGGACTGACCAATTACCGCCAGACCATTTCTTTTTACTGCGGCAAAAAACTCCTCCTGGTTTAAATCAGTTCTGAATCCAGGAATTGATTCAAGCTTATCTATGGTTCCTCCAGTATGGCCAAGGCCTCGGCCTGACATTTTTGCCACTGGGATACCACAGGCAGCGACTATTGGCGTAATTATCATGGTGGTCTTGTCACCCACGCCACCGGTGGAATGCTTATCCACCTTGATTCCAGGAATCTCGCTTAAATCCACCATATCCCCGGACTCAGCCATAGCCATGGTCAGGCAGGAAATTTCTTCATTGTCCATTCCCTTGTAGTAGATAGCCATGCACATGGCAGACATCTGGTAATCAGGAATCTCCCCGTCCACATAAGCCTTAATCATATCTCTTATTTCACTATCGGAGAGCTTTCCCCCGTTACGCTTCTTTAAAATGAGGTCATACATTCTCATGACATATTCCTCCTTAAGCTAATTCTTCTTTCTGGACTCTCTCAGGGCGATGGCTGCATCCTCCCTCTCCTTACTCATTTTGTTCCAGTCTGGAAGCTCCTTGAGCTTTGCGGCAAAATCGCTTAAAGCCTCAGGTATATCAATCTTCTGAGGGCATACCGCCGCACAGGCACCACAAGCTATACATGCAGCTGGCTTCTTGTCCTCGGAAAGGGCATTTATAATCATTCCCACGTTGAAGTTTGGTGAGAAGGCAACGTCGTTGTAAAGGGCTAAAAGGTTAGGAATATCAAGTCCCATAGGGCAGCCGTCTGTGCAGTATCTGCAGGCTGTACATGGAACGGACTTCTTCATTCCCTCGGCAAAATCAAGAAGGGTATTTCTCTCCTCTTCGCTTAAAGCTTTCTCCTCCTTAAAGGTCTTGCAGTTATCAACCATCTGGTCAATGTTGGACATACCGGAGAGAATCATTGTGACGCCCTCAATATCCTGAAGGAATCTAAAGGCCCAGGAGGCAATTGAATCCTCTGGTCTAAGCTCCTTTAATCTCTGGTTCTCAGCATCGCCTAAGTTGGCAAGCTTGCCGCCTCTTACTGGTTCCATAACGAAAATTGGAATATTGTATTTGTTTAAAAGCTGGCATTTTGCCTTAGCATCCTGAAGTGTCCAGTCAAGGTAATTAACCTGAATCTGGCAAAACTCCATGATGTCGCCATACTTCTCCAAAAACTCCTCCATAAAGCCAACAAGGGCGTGGGTGGAGAAACCAAGGTGCTTAATGCGGCCTAACTTCTTCTGCTCAACAAAGTAATCAATGATGCCCCACTTCTCATCCTCGTATGTGGAGAGAGAATTCTCATATACATTGTGTAAGAGGTAGAAATCAAAGTAGTCTACCTGGCATTTGTCTAACTGGTCCTCAAAGACAATTGAAGGGTCATAGTTTGAGCAAACCTGATGTCCTGGGAACTTGGTTGCAAGATAGAAGCTATCTCTAGGAAGCTGCTTTAAGGCTTCTCCTATAGCTAGCTCTGACAGGCCACCCTGGTATGGGTAAGCTGTATCGAAATAATTCACTCCATTCTCTGCTGCAATGCGAACCATCTCGTTGATCTGCTCCTGATCAAGTTCGCCGGTTTCTGTATTCTTAACTGGCATACGCATGGTTCCAAAACCTAACTGGGATAGCTTAATATCCTGAAAGTCACGATAAATCATAATTCCCTCCTAAACAGATAAAATGATATATCTTAATTATAGCAATCTGCCTCCTTAATGTTAAGAAAAAAAGGAGGACCCTTACGGATCCTCCAATAAATCAACAATCTGATTATTAAATCTTAAACTTGCCTACCTCTCCCTTAAGAGACTCAACAATTTCAAGGTTCACATCACCCTCGTCATTGATTGCACTGATTAATTCTGCAAGATTAACAGATGCCTCGGCAGCATTTGATGTTCCATCAGCAACCTGTGAGATGGCAAGAGAGATATTGTCAATTCCCTCAACCATGCTCCTGGTAGTATCGCTTAAAGTCTCTGTCTCATCATGGAATTCGGCAAAAATGGACTGAATTCTGCCTGCATCCTCATAGTAGTTATCACCTACGCTGATAAACTCAGCATAATCTGTCTCGATGGTGTCATTCATGAAGTTCATAACTTCACTGGAGTTATTCATAAGGTTGGTGATTGCTTCCACAACCTCATTAGAAATCTCCTGAATCTTGTTGGCAGTCTCTCGTGAAGAATCGGCTAAAGCTCTAATCTCATCAGCTACAACTGCGAAGCCCTTTCCTGCCTCACCTGCCCTTGCAGCCTCGATAGACGCGTTTAAGGCAAGGAGATTAGTCTGAGCAGCAATGTTAAGAATGTCGTCAGTCATTGTAGTAATCTGGTCAATCTTCTTGGATTCCTCAATGGCCTCATTCATAACTAACTTCTTATCTTCAAGGGTCTGCTTAATTGTATCCTGCTTGGCAACGCACATGTCTCGCACGCTGGTTGCTCTTCCTTCCATCTCAACGACATATTCAGAACCTTCCTTAGTTCTTGAAACCAGGTTATCAACTACTGTCTGGAAGCCGTTGGCATGATCATTAAGCTCTGATGCTGAATGGTTAACAACCTCAGTACTTGCAGAGAGCTCCTCGCATACTGCACTGATGTTTGATACATTGTCATTGGCATCAGTAAGTTCGTCAGCAATATGCTTGGAAGTATCTTCAAGCTTGTCTGACTCAACAGTAATGTCGTAGATGATATCCCTCATGTAATCTAAGAACTCATTTACGTTATTAGAGATTAACTCAAGCTCATCACCGGACTTAATGTCTAGTTTCTGTGTGAGGTCGCCCTCATTATGTACCAGATCATATACCTTGTCATTTACCTTAACTGTGGTACGGACAATTGTATAAATAATTACGTATAAAAGGATTACTCCCACAAGAAATGCTGCCAAAGACAGGGCAATTCCTGTATTTCTTGCATTGTTTATCTGTTCCACAAGTGGATCTGCATCATAGTCACATGCGAGTAGAGCGTATATATTTCCTCTTTCATCCTCAAGGGGCATTAGTGCAGAAATAAGGTAACCAAGCTCGCCCACATCAAGAATCTCGTTCAAGGCAGATGCTTCCCCGGCAAACACATGCTTAATGTCCTCATACTGGGTCTCATACTCCGAATACATTTCGGAGGATAAATCGCCGGTGGTAGAATCAACACCATAACGTACAACATTATTGTCATCTACATAAAGTGTATAAAGGAACTTTATTCCATATCCGTCTCTTCTTTCTGCCATTGCGTCCCTCAACTGGGCATACTCTGCAGAATCTGGTCCATTTGCCATTGCCGCCTTAAGAGTTGCAGTATCAACCACTTCAGCTGATGCAGTAACAGCCATCATTGCCTGGTCTGCTCCCATATCAATTAAGTTACTCTTAAGGTTGTAATAATTTCTCACACTGATTATTGCACAGGCCACCAGTAATACCAGTGTGGCTGGGAGAATGATTTTAACCCTTAGTCCCATTTTTCTTGGTTTGTCTTTACTACTACCCATGATGCCTCCTTTAAACTACTGTTTTTCCTATATAAAACCATATATTGATTATGACATATTATTTGTGTTGATTACGTTAATAAAGCATGTAATATGATTGAAAATCTCTACTTAACAATAGTTCCAGAAACCGGAAGATTATAATACTGACTTCCAGCCTCAAGCACCTCATACCTGTCTCCTGTGTAGCCGTCATCGCTACTTACCTCCTCATATTCCATGGCTGCAGTCTCTGTTCTTTCTATAGTCAGGGATTCGTAAGGATCAGTCTCCTCCGGCTTGTCAACCTTTGTATCCCGGTCATTTCCGCTACCTGTGACTGTCTCCACATCATTATTGCCACTGCAGCCCACCATAGTGCTAACAGTCAATAGCAAAACCATTATCAAGGCAAAAAATCTATTCTTCATGTCTGTCAGCCCCTTTTTTTAGGTGAGAATAGCACACACCTTTGTTTTTTCAATGAAAAAGAGCCGGCAATTTTGCCGACTCTCTAACAGTTTAAATTCTTTTAGAAACCTAAAACATCATCCACCAGAATTACATGAACTCTGTCTGTATGTCTCTCGTACCTTGTAACAAGGAAATTGCAGCAGATTGTGTCAGGACTTAAACAGTTAATGCAGGCCCCGGTCTTACTGCAAGGTGTTGATAAACCAAATCTCTGAACATTAGCTGTCGCAGCCTGATTCCTGGCTCTCTTTAAAGCCCCATCGAAATCTCCTGAAACCTTATTCATTCCAACTATTAACACAAGCTTCTTTGGTCCATAGGCAAAAGCGGATACTCTGTTTGAATTTCCGTCTATATTTACCAGGATTCCGTCGTTGGTAATTGCATTGGCACTTCCCATAAATACATCTGCATCATAGGCAAAAAGCTCTGCCGCACGCTTGTCACTTGCACTTGCCCTGTCGCAGTATTCATAGTTTCCATTCTTCACTGCATCTAAGAGTCCAATTTCAATAATTGACATTGAACCGCCATTTGTAACCTTGGCTCCCTCAGGTATTAATCCCAGGGCAATTTTCAATGCTTCCTCTTTTGTCCTGGCATAATAACCATGCATATTTCTTGACTCTAAGCCCTTTATTACTGTGTTGGCCAAAAGCTCATTTCTCTTAACAACATTAACGTCCATGCAAAAACTCCTTTTTCTTTTATTTTATACCTAATTGTGATAATTACAATAGCGTTTACTCCGATGACAGACTATGTTCCCGAATAAAAAAGCGGACCCCTGAGGGTCCGCTCTAAGTCACAATTTAGAATGGGTCAACAATTCCTCTTGCGATTAATACCACAGAAAGAATTGCCAATGCAATTAGGACAATGGCCAGTCCAACCTCAAACTTGTTGTCGAAGTTCTGTTCCTGCTTCTCCTTCTTACCCTTTACAAATATAATAATACCTATTGCATAAAGGATGGAAGAAACAAGCAGATAGCTTAATCCCGCTGAGTATAACATCCAGCATCCGTATACTGTACCCAAAAGACCCCAGATAAGTGCTGCGGTCTTCTTTCCAGAACTAAGTCCCTCGAAGCCCTTACCAGTAATTGCAATCTTAAGATAGAAGGCTGCAGATAAAAGGTAAGGTACCATAATCATATTGGCACTTAAATTGTAGAATACCTGATATGTGGAATCATTGAAGTAAAGGATGATTAAGAAAAGCTGAATCACGCCGTTAGTAATATATAGAGCATTTCTTGGTGCACCCTTCTCATTTGATCCGGCAAAAAACTTGCTGAACACGCCCTGGGTTGCCGCAGAATATGGACAGTCAGATGCGATAATTGTCCAGGATAATAAGGCTCCTGCCAGGGAAAGGATAACTCCTATATTGATAAGCGCTGCTCCCCATGGGCCTACTGCATTCTCTAAAATGCTTGCGAGCTGTGGATTACCCATAGCTGCCATATCCTCAACTCTGGTTGTTCCAAAACATAGAACTGCAATGAGAACATAGATAGCCAAAAGACCACCAAAAGCTGTAACAGATGCACGTCCTACATCTGAAGACTTCTTTGCACGTCCCGAAAGAACTACCGCTCCCTCAATACCGATAAAGGACCATACAGTAGCTCCTGTTGTTCCCTTAACCTGGTCTAATACACTGATGGAGCCGTCGCCCCAGAAATTCTCAACGAAGATGTTCCAGTCAAATGCACGTACTACTATAATAGCAAGTACAAAGACAAAGAGAGGAACTAACTTACTGATTGTAGTGATAATGTTAAGAAATGCTGCAGATTCTACACCCCTTAGAACCAGAGCATTAAGTAACCATAAGATTACTGACGCGCAGATAATGGATATAAGATTGTTTCCCTCACCAAACACAGGGAAGAAATATCCGATTGCTGCAAAGAGTAATGTCATATAGGAAACATTACAAAGTAAAGCTGAAATCCAGTATCCCCAAGCGGAATTAAAGCCTACGAAGGAACCAAAACCCTCACCTGCGTAACTGTAAACACCGTTTGTTAAGTCAGGACGGATCTGGTTTAAACCGAAGAAGCACATCATTAATGCCAGCATTCCCACTCCTGCAATGCACCATCCGATTAAAACCGCTCCAGTATGCGCTCCGCCAGCTGCCATGTCAGCTGCGGTGGTAAATATACCAGAACCAATGGTTGAACCAATAATTACGCCCATTAACTGGACAAAACTAAGGCCCTTTTGATTTTGATTTTCCATCTTTTTTACCTCCTAGTTGTTAAAAAAAACACAATCCATTATAGTGCGGCATTATATCACAGTCAAGAAAATAAGGGCTTCTTTTAGAGAATATCTCGATAATTCATAAGTATTATACTGTTTATACAATAATTCTGTGGTATTATGAGTCTATATGACACACACTTTAAGGAGCCTATATGAGATTTGTTCCAATTGAAGGAATACAACCCGGAATGGTATTAGGTCGAAAGATCCTGACCTCCGGTAATTACGGCAGCCTATTACAGGCCGGCGTAGTATTAACACCAGAATACGTTTCTTATTTAAGAATTAACGGATACATGGGTGTATATATAGAGGATAACCTGTCTAAGGATGTGCAGCTTACCGAGACAATTCCTGTAG
Organism: Lachnospiraceae bacterium; assembly: GCA_045627425.1. Classification (GTDB taxonomy): domain Bacteria; phylum Bacillota; class Clostridia; order Lachnospirales; family Lachnospiraceae; genus XBB1006. The sequence goes on from JAZQNS010000058.1 coordinate 23,914, forward strand.
AACTCTTCATCAAAGGTATGGAGGCAATCCGTACCGAAAATGTAGATGACATCCAGGAGATTGCCAAGAGTATCACGGAAGAGATTGTTTCTAACCCTGATATCAGACTGGATCTTTTAGATTTAAGATCCTTCGACGACTATACCCTGCATCACTCTGTAAACGTGGCCATATACTCAACAATGGTTGGAAAGAGACTTAGATTAACCAGCGACCAGCTATTGTTACTCTGTATGGCTGGAATTTCCCACGATCTTGGCAAGTCCAAGATTCCGCCAGAAATTCTCAACAAGCCAGGCAGGCTTACTGACGAGGAATTTGAGCTGATTAAGTCCCATCCAAGACATGGCTTCGATATATTAACCACTTCCGACTCTATCTCTGCATTGGTAAAGCAATCTGTGCTTATGCACCACGAAAACGAAAATGGTACGGGATATCCATATGGAAAAGACGGAAAAGACATTCCTCTTTTTGCCAAGATTATCCATGTAGTAGATGTCTATGATGCCCTGGTAAGCAGAAGACCATATAAGGATCCATACGCACCAACCGACGCTCTTGATTACTTGGAGTCCGGTGCCGGAATCCTTTTCGACCCTGCAATTGTAGAGGCAACATTACAGGTTATACCAGCTTATCCACCTGGAATCGAGATTCTGTTAAGCAATGACGAAGAAGCTCTTGTTGTATCACACACAGAGGATGCAAGAAGACCTATAATAAAACTGATTAAGTCTGAGGAATTTGTGGATTTAAGTATGGACAAGGATTATCAGGATGTTCATATCGTCAAGTCCAGCATTATGCCTCAGGATTATGTGGGCTCAATCCCATCCTTAAACGAAAACCGTTTAAAGGCCAAGGATAGAAAACAGACTGTTATGATTGTTGATCCATCACCAGTATCATTGGCTCAGACCAGAAATGCTATTCAGGGGGATTACCACTTCATCACTTTAAAGTCTGGTACTGAGGCCTTAAACTACCTTAAGGACAACAAAATGCCTGACCTCTTAATGATTGAGGTAGACATGCCAATGATGGATGGTATATCAACAGTAATGAAGGTTAACAGCCTATTTGAGACTGCACCACCAACCATCTTCATGTCACAAAAGAATACAGTGGAAACGATTCTAAAATGTAAAAAGGCCGGAGCAATTGATTATATATTAAAGCCCTCCAAGCCAATCTACATTAACCAGCGTGTGGAGATTGCCTTAAGAAACATCGTAGAATAAAGACAAGCCAGGAGACCGAAATCTCCTGGCTTAATTTTTGCCTTATTATTTAGCTAATTCATCTAAAAGACCAACAATGGTAGATACAGCATCTAACTGGCTGCTGCCCTTCATAGCCTCGATGTAGCTGTCCTTATTTTCATAGAGTTCTCTTATTGCCGAAAGAAGAGACTCGGCTGTCATGGTATCCTGATCCACATTCATGGAAAAGCCCTGCTTTTCGAAGGAGTTGGCATTTAATACCTGGTCGCCACGGCTGGCTGAAAGTGGAAGTGGAATGAGGATGTTAGGCTTCTTAAGGGCCAGAAGCTCACAGATTGTGTTGGCACCAGCACGGCTTACCACAATGTCAGCCAGGGCAAAAAGATCCTTTAGCTCCTCTTTAACATAAGCGTACTGCCTGTAGCCCTCTCTTCCCTCTAAGGACTGGTCCAAATTGCCCTCTCCGCAAATATGTATAATCTGGAAATCCTTTAAAAGCTCAGGAAGCAGTTCTCTGATGGCATTGTTAATTGCCACTGAACCAATAGATCCACCAATGATTAAAAGCACTGGCTTATCAAGACTAAAGCCGGCAAAAGCTGCACCCTTCTCCCTGTCTCCAGTTAAGAGCTCAGCTCTTATTGGAGATCCCGTAAGTACGCTCTTTCCCTCCGGTAAATACTTAACTGTCTCAGGGAAATTACAGCATACCTTGGATGCCTTAGGAATAGCCAGCTTGTTGGCAAGTCCCGGTGTCAGGTCTGACTCGTGAATAACAACTGGTATGCCAAGGGATTTTGCCGCAAAGACAACCGGAACAGTTACGAATCCACCCTTGCTGAATACCACAGATGGCTTCTCCTTCTTCATAATCTTCTTAGCCTCTCTATAACCCTTTAGCACTCTGAAGGGATCAGAGAAATTCTTCAAATCAAAATATCTTCTTAACTTACCGGAGGAAATGCCTATGTATTTTACTCCCTCCTGGGTAATTAAGGTCTTCTCAATACCATCATAGGAACCAATATATGATACGGAATAGCCTCTCTCCTTTAATTTAGGCAGCAGAGCTATGTTAGGTGTAACATGACCCGCGGTGCCTCCGCCTGTTAAAATTACCGATTTGTTCATAGATGTCTCCTCTTTTTGACACTTTTTCCATCTAGTATTATACTATATTGCTGAAAAATAACATACTACTTTAATTTCACGAAAGGACGAATCATGAAAGTTACATTTGACTACTCTCAGGCTCTCACATATATGGGCGAAGATGAGCTTAGAGGTATTAGACGCCAGGTCCTTGGAGCTCAGGAAGCTCTCAACAACCGCGATGCTGCAGGCAACGATTTCCTTGGATGGATTGACTTACCTGTAAACTACGACCGCGAGGAGTTCTCCAGAATCAAAAAGGCAGCAGACAGAATCAAGAACGACTCAGAGGTATTAGTTGTTATCGGAATCGGAGGTTCCTACCTTGGAGCCCGCGCCGTAATCGAAGCATTACGTCACAGCTTCTACAACGAGGTAAGCAAGGAAATCAGAAAGACTCCTGAAATCTATTTCGCAGGAAACAACATTTCCTCCACATACATGTTAGATTTAATTGATGCTATCGGCGACAGAGACTTCTCTGTAAACGTAATCAGCAAATCCGGTACCACCACCGAGCCAGCAATCGCTTTCCGCGTATTCAAGTCTTTACTTGAGAAGAAGTACGGAAAGGATGAGGCAAAAAAGAGAATCTACGCAACTACCGACCGCGCCAAGGGCGCTCTTAAGACCCTTGCAGATTCCGAGGGCTATGAGACCTTTGTGGTACCAGATGATATCGGCGGACGTTTCTCCGTACTCACAGCAGTTGGCTTGCTGCCAATCGCTGTATCCGGCGCAGACATTGACGAGCTTATGAAGGGCGCTGCTGACGGCAGATCCAGAGCAATGTCCACAAACTATGACCACAACGATGCATTAAAGTATGTTGCCTGCCGTAATGTTCTTTACAGAAAGGGCAAAAACATGGAGGTTCTTGCTAACTACAATCCATCCTTCCATTTTATGGCTGAGTGGTGGAAGCAGCTCTTCGGCGAATCCGAGGGCAAGGACCAGAAGGGTATCTATCCTTCATCCGTTGACTTCACAACAGACCTTCACTCCTTAGGACAGTACATCCAGGACGGCTCTCGTTTCATGTTTGAGACTGTTATCAACGTGGAGAAGGAAGCTCGTACTTTAATTATCGAGAAGGAAGACAAGGACCTTGACGGCCTTAACTACTTAGCAGGCCAGACAGTAGACTTCGCTAACAAGGCTGCCATGAACGGTACCATTTTAGCTCACACTGACGGTGGAGTTCCTACCTTCAAAATCGATATCCCAGAGCTTAACGAGTTCTACTTAGGACAGTTAATCTACTTCTTCGAGTACGCTTGTGGCGTATCCGGCTATGTGCTTGGCGTTAATCCATTTAACCAGCCAGGTGTTGAGAGCTACAAGAAGAACATGTTCGCTCTTCTCGGCAAGCCAGGTTATGAGAAGGAAAGAGAAGTTCTCTTAGAGAGACTTAAATCAAACAACTAATTAGGCAAAATTAAACCCGCTTGTTAGCTAAGCTAGCAGGCGGGTTCTTTTCTTTTAGAAGGATCTCTCCATAAGGAGGTCTCCATCAATATTTTTCCACTTAAAGCATTCATCTTCCAATGTCATATATCCAGACACTGAATCCTCCTTTGGAATACTTAGGGAACCGGGGTTAAAGTAATAAAAATCATCAATCTCTTCATTTCTCTGAACATGGGTGTGGCCATGGAGAATAATATCTCCCGGATTATGGGCTGGCATTTTAGTCTCATCAAAGAGGTGTCCGTGGGTTACTAAAACCTGTCTGTCCTTAAGCTGTATAAGGCTTTGATCCGCCATAATAGGGAACTCTAAAACCATCTGGTCCACCTCTGCATCACAGTTTCCCCTTACAGCCAGGATTATGTCCTTATGTTCATTTAACATTTTTGTGCAGGCAAAAGTATCATAGTCCTTAGGAAGATTATTCCTTGGACCGTGATAGAGAAGGTCTCCTAGGAGAATCAGTCTGTCTGCCTTCTCCCTCTTTACTGCCTCAAATAGCTTCTCGCAATAGTAGGCGGACCCATGGAGGTCCGAAGCGATTAAAAATTTCATTTTGCCTCCCTTTACAGAAAGGACCCGGAAAACCGGGCCCAGTAATTACTTAAGTATCTCTAAAACCTCATCTAGATCCTCTGCAGTTGCGCCGCAGTGGTTCCACATAAGTCTCTCCTCATTGCCATCATTTTCATATCTTGGAATCAGGTGAAGATGGAAGTGTAAGACGGTCTGTCCTGCAACCTCGCCATCGTTCTGAACGATATTAAAGCCATCTGCATGAAGCTTGTCTGTCATTTCGCGAGTGAGCTTCTTAGCAAGGCTGAATACATTTTTAGCCTCCTCGTCGCCTAAATCATATATATCGTCGAAATGATTCTTCGGAATGATTAATGCATGTCCCTTTGTGGCTGGGTCTAAATCCAAGATAACCTTGAATAAATCATCCTCATGGATTGTACGGCTAGGGATTTCTCCCGCAACTATTTTACAAAAAATGCAATCGTCCTTTCTCATAGGTGCTCCTTTCTAATTCCTTGAAAAATCAAATAAGTGGTCTAACTGTCTAAGTACCTTGAAGTCTCCCTTGGCACTTAATTCACCGGTCATAAAGGCTCTCTGGAAGGTAACTCTTCCTTCAATAATATTTCTTAAGACCTCAGGCGATACCTTTAAATGCTGGTCCACATGCTGGGCCTGCCCGTAGTAGCACTCGAGGACATCATCCTGAATGTCCAGGATAAGAGGCTTCTTTTTGCCGTCTATAATAAAGGAATACACGGCATCGGAGCCTGGCTCGCTGTAGTAATGGGTCTTAAAATCCATTATGTACTCAGCTTCCTCGTCCTTGCTCTCCTCACCGATTCTGCTTCTGAACATATCAGCAAGCTCTGCAATGTCTTCCTTCTGCTTTCTTACATACTCATCATCAGATACATACTTGGATAACTGCTCTGACTCGTCTGGAGTTAGCTCTAACTGGGCAACCTTGGCCACTGAGCGGCTGACTGCCTGGGATGAGCTAGGAAGAGACTTGATATTCTGGGAGATGGTTCTATAGAGGTTCTCTGCCTTCTTCTCGATAATGAGGTTATAGTCCTCGTTAAGTTCGAAGTCCATAAGCTCCTCAACATATCCATGAAGTCCGCTGCAGGGAAGACCTCCAAGGGTATCCCAGGCACCTGCAAGAGTAAGATATGCCTCTCTCTCGCCGTAGGTGGTGGACATTACTACGGGCTGCATATAGATGGAGCGGATTTTGTCCTTATCTCCATATAACCAGCAGGCATCTAAGAACTGGTGCATATATCCGCCAATGCCTAACCACTCAACTGTGGTGGCAAAAATAACTCCATCAGCCTCCTTCAGAGTCTGAGGTAAAGTGGTGATGGCGTTCTTCTGCTCGTAGATATTGTAGCGGGTAACCTGCACTCTTAATTCGGATAATACCTCTGTCATTTTGTCAATTACATAGATGGTTGGGTCGTCAAGTAAACCCCTTCCACCGTAATAAATATTAACCTTCATTATCTCTCCTTATGCCAAATAGCCACCAATGGGCATATTAAAAATCCAGCTATTAAGCCACCTAGGTGGGCTATATTATCCACTCCGCTTGAAGTGAGTCCCGAATATAAAGTAAGTCCTACGAAGAGGAGCATACGCTTAAGGGTAAGGTCCTCATGCTTTCCCTTATGGAGAATCAGGACAAATATAAGTCCTCCAAGCACTCCGAAAATCGCACCTGAGGCTCCCGCAGATACTGCGTAGCTGCCTGTATGATAATTCCACCAGGCTGACATGTAGGCTCCCGCAAGGCCAGATCCCATGTATACTAAGAGATAGCCTATTTTGCCTACTGCTCTCTCCAAGTTATCACCAAGGAAAAAGAGCACCAGCATATTGTTAAACAGATGTGGAAATCCAAAATGCATGAACATGGAGTAAAGCAGTCTCTCACACTCCCCGCCCTCTATTACACTGGGGGCGAAGGAGGCGCCATGCTCATACATGAAGCCCGCATCCGTGGTGTCACCAAGCATTGTAAGGTATAAAAATACCAGAATATTTATAATTATTATAGCCCCATTTAAAAGGGCTCTCTTCCTTCCGTCCCTGCGGTAGAAGAAGAGATTAAAGTCTCTATTATCCATAAAAAGGCACCTGAAAATAGTCTAAAATAACTATAAAATGCCCCCCCTTAAAAGTCAAGAAAAGCCGGGCAAAATGCCCGACTCTCCCTGAGTACGAAAGGATTTATATTTCAAACACTAACTCTGTTTCTCCCATTCTGATGCGATCCTTTGATTTAAGCCTTACCAGTTCCTCATACTCAATAATCTGGCCATTTAAGTAGGTTCCGTTCCTTGAGTTTAGGTCCTTTAGGTAATAGCCGTCCTCCTCACGCTTAATCATGGCATGGATCTTGGATACTCCCCTTCCCTTGAAGAAGAGATCACAATCTTCCTCCTTCTTTCCAAGCACGGTGGTTTCACCATTCAGAATATAGTTTCCCATTTCTTCCGGTAGCAGGAGATGGGCAAAAGGCTTATTCTCCTCTTTCTCCATCTCGTCTATAAACTCCGTAGCCTCATAGTTTAAGCTGACTTTTTCCGGATCAATAATGAATTCCTCTGAGCCCTCCCTAACCTGACCTCTTGGTATAACCTTAAGATCGGAGTAATTCTTAGCCTTCCTCTCAACTCCAAATAAGGTTCTCCTAATCTGATCTGCAAGACTTGGTCTTTTCACCTCGTCCTCCTCGGTCTCTTCCTCCTTGCCTAATACTCTCTCGTATTCAGCTCTCTCGAAGGCCTCCCAGCTGTCCTCTTTTTCGTTTCCTGCTTGAGCATCCCCTTCCCAAAGGCAGTCTCGTAACAAGTCCTTAAGGCTTACATTCTCCTTTTTCAGCCCCTCATGGATAGCAAAAAGCAGACTTGTGTATTCTGCATCTGAATAGTCAGCCATCTCCACAAGTTCAGACAAAAGAAGGGATAGGCTCTTCTTTACCTCCTCCCCGGAAAGACCGGGAACATATGTGAAATATACCTCATCTTTTCCAAAATATATCTGCTCCGCCTGTAACCACAGATTCTCCTCTATTAGCAGGTAATCCTCCATGGTTTTTAATAGCTTCTCAAGACCCATTAGAAGCTTCTTAAGCTCCTTCTCCCCGAACCTCCTTATTTCCATTCGGTTTTTCATGGACTGAAGGCCGGTTATTTCATATACTATCTCGCCATCCCCATAGTATTCCATAGTAAGAAGGCCAGTTATTCTATTATTCTTAATCATTTTGACCTCCCAGTCTGGTATGGTCTCATCATCAGTTTTCACAATCTGACAACTACCCTTCAGTTTTCTTTTATAGTCCAATGTGATTTTTTGCCTCACTATATATTTCCCCTCCAATATGCTTACACATTAACAGTTCCCCTGGTTCAATTTCTCCGAAACTCCCGAATATCGCAGATGAATCCACTACATCCTCATACAATTCAAGGGAAAAAGTCATTACATTGCCCAGTATAAACAGAAAGACTGCCATTATAATCGTTGCTTCAATAGTATGCATAGCTTCCTCCAAACAAATAAATCAAATACGCTAACAGTATAAAAGGCACAAATGGGAGGCTTAACTTAATTCTGCTGCAGCCTGTTCTTAATCCCTTAATCAGACTGTAGCATAGCCCCACTGCTGCCACCTCAGCCATTGCTGTAAACAGGAGAATTACATTGGCAAAAAATCCGAAATTCATCCCTGTCATTACGAATATATAACCATCCCCCTGACCCAACATGTCTTTTCCATATTTTGCAACCAATATCAGAAGAAGACCGGATATAAGTCCAAGTGCCATTTGAGAAAGGCCAAGACTCCCCTCTACAAGACTTAGCACTCCCCCAAGAATTGCCACCAGCACAGCCGGCAAAATTCCTATCCTTCTGTCCCTGATATCCTCCAGACCTGCAACTGTCATTACAATCATAACAAGGAGGATTTTTATGAGCCTGTAGTCCATCACATACCTCCACAATCCGCACAGGGCCTGTAGCTTCCCTCCACCTGACTTAAAGGTTTTGCCTCAATATATCTGAGTAGGGCACTACATTCTCTGCTTAAGTGATATCTGTTTCCTTCGGGCGTTATGTACACTATCCCATCTGAAATGCCCTGTGAATTACAGGTCTTGCAGGGATAATAAATTGCCCCATCCTTATTTCTTAAAGAAGACAGACTCTGAAAAGCCACCTCTTTAATGCTTATCAGCAGATGATAGCAGGTCTTACTCCTGTGATATACAGTGCCGTATTTTGTAATGTAAACATATGTATCCTCGCCACCCTCATCTGACAGGGGGTCATAGCCATCAAAGGGACATATATAAACAGTCTGACTTGTCTTTAACCTTGACAGACCCGGCACAAACAGGGACTGACTTGTCTCTCCCCTTAAATAATACCCATGCTCTGCCTTTTCCGTAGTAAAGACAGCACTTGCACTGGTCCATTTATTCCACAAAAGGTACTGATATGCAAGGAGACTTTCCTCAAAGGGCAGTTCAGTAACAATGCAGCTTTTAACCGTATCCCTGCCACATACATACATTGCTTCGCACATCACTACCTGCTTTTTAAGCACAGGAAAAAGCAGCAGAAAGCTAGATAGCGAAATCACGCATAACCACACAACAAGACTTGCCTCCACAGTGAGACTTGCCCTTCTAGTCACTATATTCTCCATTCAAATACACCTCTATTGTTTTTGACAGCCCCGTATGGGGGCTTAGATAGTTTTGCCCCGAGAATAACCAGTCAATGTCCACACTAGCCAGTCCCGAAAAAGCCACGATAGTCTCATCCAGTCTTATTTCTCCACTGTCTGATTTTAGATTTAGCTGGTTTTCAATAATATCCATGCTCCGATAAGCTACATCTGCCCCAGACAAGAGTATTAGTATCATTAAGTACTCCGCATAACTTAATCCGCTTCCGCTTTTTAGAGCCACCTTTCCACCCTTAACCAGGGTCTTAACATCAGACACTGCCTGGCTGAAGGCTTTTGCCGTAAGTATCCCTATAGCCACAGCCGTAACCAGCGCAGGGTTCCCAAGTACCCCCACTGCGAGAGTAGCCTGCTCCATAGCGCTTTGCATTTCCGTCGGGTCCGCCATGAGTTTTGCCAGGTTTATTCCCTGCCTTAAAAACAGAATCCTTCTAAGACTGATTTCCAGGTTCTCCCTGTCGCTTCTGCACCCTCCCAGTATGTACTCAAGCTGGTATTTAAGATTCCCTTCCTCGGGATTAACCGTTCTGTCCTCCTTTAGGTAATCTTCCCCACTTTCCTTATAGCCTATGCTTTTACAGTAGTTGGAAAACATACACCTTGCATACAGAACAGCACTGACGCGATTCAGTGTGGAATCCCAGTACTGGTCTAAGCTTCCCTCCTGTCTTGCCCTCTTACTGGGGCAAAAGTTCTCGTTAATTGTAGAGTTGGAGAGACTAAGCGCCTCCTCGCCAAAAATCAGCTTAAGAATCGCCTGGCTTCCCGTAGACTTAAAGCCAGATATCCGGCTGCTTCCCGTGGCTTCCAAAATCCCGTTAATCAGATCACTGTCCCCCTCTATAGGATTTTCACTGTCATTAATGGCAGACAGGGTATCGTTTAAAGCCTGATCAGACGCCTCCTCGTACCCCTTTAGCTCATCCTCCGACATACTAGTTTCTGCTGTCTCCCAGAGATCGCAAAGGCTATAGGGTGCAGAAAAGGGCAAAATTGAAGTCATATAATCGGAAACCGCCTTTTCATAGGCTAATCCCCCCTGATCTGTCAATAGTTCAACCTTAATCTCGCTTACTCGAATATCTGAATTCCTAATAAAATCCCGTTCTCCCTCCGGAGTGTTCTCCATCCTTAGCTCATGGGTCAGGACATCTCCGAAGCCCTCTTCTCCCAACTCTTTTATGTTGCTGTACTGGCCATCTATTCCTAACAGCCCATACTCCTCATAAAGCAGTTTTTCATACTGTGATATAACGTTTTGAGTTGCCAGCCTCGATTTTAAGACGGACATGTCACAGATACACTCTATTCTTGCTACATCTAAGAGCGCCAGAATCATAGACAGGACCAGAACAAGGGACAGGACCCCAAACACTGAGATAATACCCTCTCTTTTCATTAAACTGATTCAGCAGATGAGTTAATGGTATCAAAAATATCATTTACCAGGTTTATAAGCTGCTCCTTAAAAATCAGCACAAGGGCAATTAAAACCACTAAAATCAAAATTAACTCCACCGTTGATATTCCTGCATTATCCTCTGCGCAGCCTCTAATTGGATATAACCATCCACGTACTTTATCTCTAAAATTATCGCTTAATCTCTTAATCATTTTTCCTCCTAATTTGCTAACTGTAAAAATGCCGGCCCCATCAGTATTACAACAACAACCAAAAGCAACATTGTTATAGGCAAAAGCATCTTGGCGCTGGCTTTTTCTCCGGCCTCCTTGGCCATTCTGAGTCTTAGATTCTCTGACTCAGAAACGTCAAGCATCAGGGTCTCCGAGAGTCCCACTGATCCCTTGTCCTTATTCTGCAATAAGATACCGACTGTTCTCTTAATCTCCCTAATGTTGCAGGAGATTGAGAACTCCTTTAGGGCCTCCCCCAAAGGCAAACCATTTTCCATTCTCTGGCACAGGCGCTTAAGCTCATAGCCTAGGGCCTGTCCCTCAAATATTGCTTCCTCATTCATCTTCTTAAGCGCTAATCTAAGGCTCATTCCGCACTGCAGAAAAATGTTTAAGACGCTGATGAATTCCGGATAGTTCAATCTAATTTCTTCCTGTCTCTTTCTTTCCTCCTCCTCTTTTTTCTTGTCGGGCTGTATATATAAATAGACAGCCACTACTGCTCCTATTAGACCTATCAGATAAGGCCTTTTGTCTTCCGTCGCCTCATAACTGATAGGCTGACCCTGGTACTCCTCCGGAAGAGAGAAACTTTCCTCTCCTCTGCTTTCCTTTTCAAGGCTCCTTATATAATCTGATAATTCTTCCTTTTTACTCTTTGTCCCCGATGACAAAACATCCGATACTTCAGACTCTTCCTCGCCGTAACCCTTATATCTTAATGAGAGATCGAATTCCTCCTGACCCCAGGTTACGTGATAATCCTTCTGTCCCCCATCCTCTCTGCTGATAACAAGGCCTATATCCTCCGGTTTATTTAAGGCAAAATACAAAATTGACAGAACAACTGCAATAACAAAGACAAGTATGGATTTAACCAGCCTAAGATCTCTTTCCTTGTCTCTCTTCCTCATATCATCTTCACCTCCGACATATAGACTCCAAGCGCCACTGCCAGGAGGTATAAAAAAAGACATGCCGTCATGAAGACTATTCCGTAAAAGTTGCCATAAAGGCTCTCTAAGTAATCCCCGCTAAAGACCCTCACATAAAGCAGAATCATTACTGGCATAACTGACATTATCCTCTGCTCTAATAGCTGCGAAGATAACATTGCCTGAATTTCCTGTCCTGCCTCAATTTTTCTCATTATAGAATCGTTTGTTCTACCAATAATTTCGTTTAGGGAACCACCAGATCTCTTGGCATAAGAGAATACCTCGGTAAAGAGCTTCACCTCCCTGATATCACTCTCATTGCCATAGCTTGCAAGAATAACGTTTACTGGGCGTCTAAGGGATAGTTCTCTCTCCATTAGGGCCACATCCTTAACAAGCTCAGCATCCTTACCCCACTGCTGTCTAAGCTCAGGCAGGGTTCCTGGAATGCCCTTCTCCACAGAGAATCCAGCCGCCAGAAACCCCGACAATAATCTTAAAAAATCTCGGAATTCCAGGAGATATCTCTCTCTAAGAAGCTTTTTATACTGTCTTTTAATGTAGAAAGTAAAGGGAATTAGCATAAGCTGAAAGAAAATAGCTAGAAATAATGAATCATAGAATAGCATGGCTACCAGAAACAGTAGTACCGATGCCAGAAAATAGTATTTTAGAAAAAAGATAATGGTCTCACGACCTACTGATAACCCTTTTAAGCTCATTGTCCTCCTCTCTTAAGAATATTGTTTCGTAAACTATACTGTCCCCCTCCATGCCCTTAACCTTAACTATCTCATCAACTACGCGGGCTCCTGTAGCGATTCGGCTGGTGTGTACCACGTACTCTATACCCGATGCAATCTGAGCCCTGACTGCTACAAGGGGTATATCAATTGCCATCAGCATCATGGTTTCCAGCCTTGAAAAGGTGTCCTTACAGGAATTGGCATGAATTGTGCTTAGTGATCCCTGATGACCAGTATTGAGAGCCTGCATTAAATCCAGGGCCTCCGCCCCTCTGACTTCACCTACGATATATAAGTATTAGTGTTTATATCCTCAAAAATATAAACGCTTTTTTTATTTTCACCTCTATAACTAAATATCTTTTCCTATATAAACAACGTAAACTCTTGTTGAATATCCTTGTTTTCTTACATTTCTCGCATTTTTTCTATCCTACATAAATAAGACTGGAAAGATTATTATTTTCCATTTATAATAAGAATAGTTCATTAAGTCAGGAGGATTCTGATATGGCTAGAGAAGACAAAATGATTGAGGCTACTAAAGCTGAATCTGAAAAGAAGATACAATACGAAGTCGGATCGTAGCCATGTCGTTCTGTGAGCCAAGGAGTTGTCCCTCTCTATTGTCTTCCCTAAGACCGCTTGGCCTCCGACTT
>JAZQNS010000059.1:0-4171 GCA_045627425.1 Lachnospiraceae bacterium
CTCCGGCAGATGTGTCAGGAGGAGTTTTTTATGTCAATATTTGTTACACCAGTTGTGGATGAGTACGGTACTACCTACAGTCTTACAACCGCCGGCTACACCGGTCTTGTTATCATTGCTATTGTCCTTCTTTTAATAGGATGCGCAATCTTCGGAGGAAAGAAGAAGTTCTCCGCCAAGCAGCTTGCCTTTGCCGCTATGGCTATTGCACTTGCTACTGTTGCAAGCTTCATTAAGGTATGGCATATGCCAATGGGTGGTTCTGTAACCCTTTTCTCCATGTTATTCATTTCTGTAATTGGTTACTGGTATGGACCTGGCGTGGGCTTCACAACAGCACTTGCCTATGGTGTTCTTCAGTTAATTATTGATCCATACATCTTAACCTTACCACAGATGTTAGTGGATTATATCTTTGCCTTCGGTGCACTTGGCTGCTCCGGTTTCTTCCACAAGGATCAGACAGCCCGTGGCTTAAGATTAGGCTACATCGCATCAGTTCTCGGAAGATATTTCTTCGCCTTTATCTCTGGCTGGATTTTCTTCGGAGTATATGCAAGCTACTATGGCTTCAATTCAGGCGTTGTTTACTCCCTTGTTTACAATGGAGCTTACCTTGGAGCAGAGGCTGTAATTACCTATGTATTACTTAGAATTCCAGCAGTCAGCAAGGGACTCAATCTGGTTAAGCAAATGGCGATTTCTGAAAAATAAGAATAAGAGCGAAAGCATTTATACATCCATTGGGGACAGGGGCTTAGGCTTCTGTCCCCCTTTTTTGGACCACTGGGACCGGGGCAAACTAGGGGGACTCGGAATCCCGACACTCTAGTTCACACTTTATGAACCGCCTTCCTAGCTTAAGCTGTGAAAAAACGATTAAGAAAAGGTGAGATTTATAGACAAAATTAAGTGATTTTGCAATTATGGTAACAAGTGAGATTTATAGGCATTATTAGGAAAAAGCCGTACCATTTAGGAGGAAAACGGAATGACATACGCAAGCTCCATTATTACCGCAAATCTGGTATGCATATTTGTCATGAGCTTCATGATAATTGGAATGTTAGGAGAGACGAGAAGACCAAGAAGCACCAATGCCCTAATTTGTACTTTTATTGTAAATATCATTGGAACTATTGCAGATGCAGGCTGCTATGTTACCTTTGAGACAGGAACTCCCGACGGGTTTATTCTGGCTATTTGGATTACAGCATACAGCTGCGGAACCCTGGCGCTTTTCATGTTCATGAGGTACTGGTTTATTTTTATATGCGAGAAGACATACCTAAATCCATGGCTGTATATTGTTCCAGTCTCTTTAGTAGGCCTCTCAGTTATATACACAATTATTGTTGGTCTGAAAGGTGAAATAGTTTCTATCAATGACGGCGTTACTACAGTAACGGGTGGAATGCCTATTGTTGTTGGTATACTCCAGCTGTTTTTAATGGCTTATCTGCCACTGGTCGCTTTGACTAAGGAAAAGGAAATTGGAAGAAGAAGTGTTTTTCTACTTGGATCCTTCGGTGTATTTCCCTTCGTGGAAGCCCTCCTTCACATGGTATATGGTGGAGCGGACTATTCTTACACAGCTTCCAGTGCATCCTTGATTTCCATTTATATTCTTCTGCAAAATCATAGAAACAGAGAAATGGAAGAGGAAAAGCAGAAGCTGCTTGAGGAAAAGAATAAAGAATTAGAAGAGCTTTCCAAGGAACAGAGAGAACAGCTTAAAGAGATAAAGTCATTAAACTACAGACTTGAGGAAGGACAGGCTCACCTGGAGGAGTCTGTTACTGAGCAGGAGGCCCAGCTTCAGGAAATTGCGGCCTTAAATGAGCAGCTGTCGGAGAAACAGCGGAATATTGAGGCGAGATATGGCGTTGTCAATTCAATGATAAAAATCTATTTTGCCGCTTATTATATTGATATTAAAGAGGACAGCTATGTCACCCTCAGTAGTATGGACAATATCAATGAGGTGATTAAGGAAAGCAAAGGTGCCCAGGATTCACTTTATCTTGCCTGCGATAAGCTGATGGTGTCAGATTTTAAGGACGAAATGAAGGAATTCTTGAATCTTTCTACTCTTAAGGAAAGAATGAAGGACAGAGAATACCTCACCAATAGATATCAGGGCGTTTCTACTGGATGGTCGCGAGCATATTTGATTGTAGGTGATAGAGACGAGGAGGGAAATCCTTTACATGTATTCTACGCAGCCAGACTTATCCATGAGGAGCATAGACGAGAGATGGCTCAGATAGAGGCCATGGAAGAGATTACTGAAATCACCTCAAGTGCAGGCCTTGGAATGTGGAAGATATACCTGAAGGACGGAGAAGAGCCAAGAATGGAAGTAAACAAAAAGATGGCTGAACTCCTTGCTATTGACCCGTCCGGTATGACGGAGGAAGAGATTTATCAAAGCTGGTTCAACAATGTAACACCTGAGGCGGTGGAATCGGTAGATGAGAGCGTGGCGGAGATGATGGAGGGCAAGTTCTCAGAGAACACTTACCTGTGGGAACATAAGGACAAGGGCATAATCTATGTTCGATGCGGTGGAACGTCCTATAAATTGGCGGATGGCACAACAGTGTTGCGTGGCTACCACTATGATGTTAATTCCATAGTCCTTGCGGAACAGGCCCAGAAGAAGGAACTTGAGCAGGCAAAAAAGAAGGCGGAAGCTGCCAGCGAGGCTAAGTCTACCTTCCTTTTCAACATGTCTCACGATTTGAGAACTCCAATGAATGCAATTATTGGATATACAGATTTACTGGAGAAAAACATAGATGACCAGGAGAAATGTAAAGATTACCTTGGCAAAATAAATTCCTCCAGCAATCTGCTTTTAGCTATTATTAACAATGTGCTTCAGATGGCCAAGATTGAGAGCGGAAAGGCCAGTCTTGACGAGGAAGTTGTTAAATGCGGCACTGTTCTGGCAGAGCTTACTTCGATGTATTCGGAGCTAATGGAGAACAAGAAAATTAACTTCAGCAGAACAGTAGATATAAAGACAGAGTATGTGTATTGTGATGTGGTTAAGATAAGAGAAGTATTCTTGAACGTCATTTCAAATGCCTTTAAGTATACTCCGGAGGGCGGAAGTATTAGTGTGCACACGGAGGAGTTACCTTCAGAAAAAGAGGGCTACATCGCTATTAAAACTACTGTGAAGGACACGGGAATAGGAATCTCTGCAGAGTTTTTACCAAAGATTTTCGATGAGTTTTCAAGAGATGACGCAGAGTCTATTACGGGAATCCAGGGAACAGGTCTTGGAATGCCAATTGCCAAGAAACTGGTAGAACTCATGGGCGGAAGCATAACGGTAGAGAGTGAGCTGGGCAAAGGTACAGTTTTCACTGTGATTACAGAACAAAGAATCGCCGATAAGCCAAGCACTGTAGAAGGTTCTGCCAGCAAGGTGGCTAAGGCTGATTTTGCCGGAAAGAGAGTACTCCTTGCTGAGGATAATGATTTCAATGCGGAAATCGCTATGACTATTCTTCGCGAGGTGGGCTTCGAAGTAGAGAGGGCTGCGGATGGAATTATCTGCGTTGACATGCTTAGAAAGGCCGATAAGAATTATTACAATGCAATTCTAATGGACATTCAAATGCCTAACATGGATGGCTATAAGGCGTCGAGAATCATCAGAATGCTTGAGGATGAGGACAAGAAGCAGATACCAATTATTGCCATGACAGCCAATGCCTTTGAGGAGGACAGAAAGAATGCTTTGGAGGCTGGCATGAACGAACATCTGGCAAAACCTATTGTGGTGGACAAACTCTTTGGTGTTCTGGAAAAAGTTTTATAAATGTTATAAATGGAGGGATGCTCTAGGGCATCCCTATTCTAATGGATTGAGAAAAATCCAAACACATGTTCTAAAAATCATAGACAAAGCTACTTGGTTTTGGTATGATGAAATGTAGATGATTACTGAAGAAGGGAGACAAAATGGACTTTAAATTACACTCTCCATATCAGCCTACAGGGGACCAGCCCCAGGCTATAGAGGAATTAGTTAAAGGATTTGAAGAGGGTAATCAGTTTCAGACATTGCTGGGTGTTACCGGTTCTGGTAAGACCTTCACTATGGCCAATGTAATTGCAAGGCTGAATAAGCCGACCCTTATTTTATCTCACAATA
>JAZQNS010000060.1:0-14679 GCA_045627425.1 Lachnospiraceae bacterium
ATTAATACATGGTACGGCGGTGAGATGAAGAAGGGTATGTTCTCCATGATGAACTACTACCTTCCATTAAAGGGCATGGCTTCCATGCACTGCTCCGCTAACACAGATATGAATGGTGAGCACACAGCAATCTTCTTCGGACTTTCCGGAACTGGTAAGACAACTCTTTCCACAGATCCTAAGAGATTACTTATCGGCGATGATGAGCACGGCTGGGACGACAACGGAGTATTTAACTTCGAGGGCGGCTGCTATGCTAAGGTAATTAACCTTGACAAGGATTCTGAGCCAGACATCTACAATGCAATTAAGAAGAACGCGCTTCTTGAGAACGTTACCCTTGATAAGGAAGGAACAATTGATTTCGCAGACAAGTCTGTAACAGAGAATACACGTGTATCTTACCCAATCAACCATATTGAGAAGATCGCATCCAACGTAAACAAGGTTTCCTCCGGCCCAGCAGCTGACAATGTAATTTTCTTATCTGCTGACGCTTTCGGAGTATTACCTCCAGTATCTGTTCTTACACCAGAGCAGACCAAGTACTACTTCTTATCTGGATTTACCGCAAAGCTTGCTGGTACAGAGAGAGGTATTACAGAGCCAACTCCAACCTTCTCCGCTTGCTTCGGTCAGGCATTCTTAGAGTTACATCCAACAAAGTATGCTGAGGAGTTGGTTAAGAAGATGGAGAAGTCCGGTGCAAAGGCTTATCTTGTAAACACTGGCTGGAATGGAACAGGCAAGAGAATCTCCATCAAGGATACCCGCGGTATTATCGATGCAATTTTAAATGGAGACATAAAGAATGCAGAGACCAAGACTATTCCTTACTTTAACTTCGAGGTTCCAACATCCTTACCAGGAGTTGATCCTGCAATCTTAGATCCTCGCGACACCTATGCTAATGCAGCAGAGTGGGAGGAGAAGGCTAAGGACTTAGCAGCAAGATTCAACAAGAACTTTGTTAAGTATGAAGGCAATGAGGCTGGCAAGGCTTTAGTATCCGCAGGTCCACAGCTTTAATATGAGGCAAAATGGCTATTTTGCCCTAGACTACAAGGTTTTTTCGTAGTACAATTTTATATTGTGAGTGCAGAGGGGAAGTGATAGCACTTCCCCTTTTCTATCCCCTGTTTTAAGGGGGAATACTATGAATAAAAGGATAAAAAGAGGAGAGAAAAATGAACAAGGAAAAGTTAGTGCCTAAGCTGTTTACCGTGATGAAGGGCTACACCAAGGAGCAGTTAATAAAGGATATTATTGCAGGTATTATCGTTGCAATTATTGCTCTTCCACTTTCAATTGCTCTTGCCCTTGCTTCAGGAGTAGGTCCTGAACAGGGTATTTACACAGCTATCGTGGCTGGTTTCTTAATATCCGCCTTCGGTGGCTCAAGGGTTCAGATTGCAGGACCAACTGCAGCTTTTGCCACTATCGTTGCAGGAATTGTTGCAAAGAACGGTATGGATGGCTTAATTACAGCAACCATTATTGCCGGTGTAATTCTTATCTTAATGGGTGTGCTACGAGTGGGCGGTCTCATTAAATTCATACCATACACTATTACCACAGGCTTTACAGCAGGTATTGCAGTGACCATTTTAATTGGACAGATTAAGGACTTCTTAGGACTTACCTATCCTGCAGGGACAGTGACAATCGAAACTACTGAGAAGCTTTCCGCTATTTTTAAGAATATAGGAACCATCAATTACCAGGCCCTTATTGTCGGCCTTGTATGCCTTGCAATTCTCATTTTATGGCCTTTAGTTTCCGAGAAGATTCCAGGCTCCTTAATTGCGGTAATTGTCGGAATCCTTATGGTTAAGTTCCTTAATATGAAGGTTAACACCATTGGAGATTTATATACTATAAGTAACTCCCTTCCAAGCCTTCATGTTCCACATATAACTCTTAAAACAATTTCCGCTGAGATTAATGATGGAATTACCATCGCAATCTTAGCTGCCATTGAGTCCTTATTATCAGCAGTTGTTGCGGACTCCATGATTAACTCCAAGCACCGTTCCAATATGGAGCTTGTGGCTCAGGGTATCGGTAATATCGGTTCAGCTTTATTCGGCGGTATTCCAGCTACTGGAGCTATCGCAAGAACAGCTGCCAACATCAAGAACGGCGGACGTACACCAATTGCAGGTATGGTTCATGCCATCACTCTTGTGCTTGTTTTAGTTTTATTAATGCCATATGCAGCATTAATTCCAATGCCAACAATAGCAGCCATTCTTTTCATGGTTGCTTACAATATGTGCGGATGGAGAACCTTTGTGGGTCTCTGCAAGTCCGCGCCAAAGTCAGATATCATAGTTTTAGTTGCAACCTTCGTTCTCACCATCGTATTCGACCTTGTAGTTGCTATTGAGGTTGGTATGATTGCGGCAGCAGTGCTCTTTATGAAGCGTATGTCCGAGGAGTCTGAGGTTAAGGGCTGGAAGTACTATGATGAGGACTCCAACGATCCAGATGCTATTGACTTAAGAACAGTTCCACAGGCAGTGAGAGTTTACGAGATTTCCGGACCAATGTTCTTTGGTGTAGCTGACAGAATTGCAGATATTACCTTAAAGGACTTCACCAAGGTTCTTATTATCCGTATGCGAGGTGTTCCTGCGGTGGATGCCACAGCAATGCATTCCCTTGAGCTTCTTGCTGACAAGTGCGACAAGAACGGAGTTCAGATGGTATTCTCCCATGTGAACGACCAGCCTTTCCAGGCTATGGAGAAGAATGGTTTTGTTGACAGAATTGGCAGAGACCATTTCCAGCCACATATTGACGAGGCATTAGCCTTTGCAGAGAAGCTTGCTAAATAATCAGGCAAAATAGAAAGAGGTAACTCATGGCTAAAGAGAAGGTTCTTACAGAGGGCAAGCCTGGACGACTTATAATCCTTTTCGCCCTTCCTTTAATGCTAGGTAATTTATTCCAGCAATTATATACAGTGGTGGACACCACGGTTGTGGGACGTGCCCTTGGAGTTTCCGCACTGGCAGCCCTTGGCGCGGTAGACTGGTTCTCCTGGATGATGCTTGGAATCGCCCAGGGTATAACCCAGGGCTTTGGTATTCAGGTGGCTCAGAATTTCGGAGCCGGAGATAATGAAAAACTTAAGAAATCCATAGGAAACGCAATCAGTTTAAGCGTGATTTCTTCCATAGTGTTATTAATACTGGGCGAACTAGCAGTTGGTCCTGCTCTTACAATAATGAATACACCAACTGCGGTCAGGGCAGATGCCACAACCTATGTAAGGATATTTTTTGCCGGAGTGCCGGTAATGATTGCCTATAATCTCTTGTCCGCCATCTTAAGGGCTCTTGGGGACTCTAAAACTCCCCTCTATGCTATGGTGGTGGCTTCCTTTACCAACATAGGTCTTGATTTACTTTTTGTTATAGGTTTTAAGTGGGGCATTGGCGGTGCAGCCATTGCCACAGTGATTGCCCAAGTGGTGGCCTCATGTTACTGTGTTTTCTATATGAGAAATATGGAGGCAATGAAGCTTTTGCTCAGTCATTTTAAGCCTGACATGAAAATGGACCGCCACCTCTTATATTTAGGTGTACCAATGGCATTGCAGAACGTCATGATTGCCATTGGAGGTATGGTCTTACAGGTTATTGTTAATGGCTTTACAGTTGCCTTTATTGCCGGTTACACAGCGGTTAACAAGCTATACGGTTTAATTGAGATTGCGGCTATCTCCTACGGCTATGCCATGGTAACCTATGTGGGACAGAATGTGGGAGCAAGAAAGTACGACAGGGTTAAGAGTGGCCTTAAGTCAGCCCTCTTAATATCTCTCGTCACCTCATTTGTCATTTCAAGCCTTTTATTACTCTTTGGTCAGTATTTAGTGGGAATCTTTATTTCCGCAAATGACAAGGGCGGCCCGGAGGCTCTAAGTACAGCTACAACATATTTGAAGATGATGGCGGTATGTCTGCCAGTCTTATATATACTTCATGTGGTGAGATCAACAATTCAGGGAATGGGCAATTCGGTTATAACCATGGGCTCTGGTATTGTAGAGTTTTTCGCCCGCACAGGTGGAGCCTTCCTCTGGCCGGGTATCTTCGGCCAGATAGGAGTTTTCATAGCGGAGATTTCTGCCTGGTTTGCGGCCAATTTTGTGCTGATTCCGGGATACTTTTTACTGTCCCGGAAGATATTTGGAGGAGAAAATGTTTCAGGAGATTGAACCTCACGTATTGAATAACGAATATAAGGACATTTTGCCGAAAAGTTCCGACTATCTGGTGGTGGTCAGGGGGCAAAAGGTTCTTGCCAGTATATCCGAGGGAAAGGTGACCCTCCCAAGGGTTTCAGACATCTTTAAGGACGGAGTAAATGAAGGGGAACTAATATATCTCTTGAGCCTTGATGACAGAGGAATATTCCTTTATGGAGACTTTGAGAAGGAAGTAATGCTTTCCGGCTATGACTATGTTGAGAAGTTCGCCTTCAGGGGAACCGAGCCTAACGAGTTAGCCTTCGCTGCGTCTGTATCTTTTCATCTTGGTTCCTTCTATGAGAACAACAGGTTCTGCGGAAGGTGTGGCAGTCCCTATGGTCATTCCCATAAGGAGAGGGCCCTGGTCTGTGACAAATGCGGCCAGCACCTTTACCCAAGAATCAATCCTGCCATGATAGTGGGAATTGTGGACGGTGACAGACTCTTACTTAGCAAGTATTCTGATGGCTATTATAGAAAGTATGCCCTCATTGCAGGCTACGCTGAAATCGGCGAAACTATTGAGGAATGCGTTAAGAGAGAGGTAATGGAGGAGACGGGACTTAAGGTTAAGAACATAAGGTACTTTACCTCCCAGCCATGGCCCTTCTCCCAGTCTTTACTCTTAGGCTTTTTTGCGGATTTAGATGGTTCAGACAAGGTTACTATTGATGAGAATGAGCTTTCCTGCGCAGAGTGGTTTAAGAGGGAGGAGATTGAGATGGACGACTCAACTCTTAGCATGACCAAGACCATGATTAAATACTTTAAGGATCATCCTGAAAGGTTCTAGTAGTATAATTTGAATATAGACCCCTATAGTGAGTAAGCTTTACCCCTAAGGCAAAAGGGCTTGTAAAGCTCCTTCGCTGTAGGGGTATTATTTTTTGCCTGGTGTATGGGCTTTTTATTGGATTCTTGTGGTAGAAAAGAAGATAAAAGAGGTGGATAAAGGGCCAGGATTGATGGAGTGACTTGTGGATAATGAGTATAAAATGTGGATAAGTCATTAGAATTTGAAAATTATAATAAAGGCTTAATTGATTAAAGCGGTAAAATAAATGAAAAAAGATTCAAATTTCCCTTGCATATATACCTTAAGTCAATTACACTATATATAGATTAAAGAGAAAGAGGAGAATGCAATATGTGGTTCTTGATTACGGGAATTCTCTTAATCCTTCCAATGATGATGTCTTTCTTTGGAAGGAATCTGGTTCGGACTAAGGTATATGGCAGGAACGGGCGTGTTTACTACCGCACTGAAAGGTCCATGAAGAATCAGGCGACTAAAACTTATGCCCACAAGGTCTGCGGAAGATTCTATGTGTGGGTAGGCAGAAGAGCTATTATAGTATCTATTGTTATGGCCCTGATTTTTATCTTCATACCAGTTAGATACTATGAGACCCTTTGCGGAATTTGGCTGATGACAGAGATGGTTATGCTTCTTAGCGCAGTGCCAGTTACTGAGAATGCGCTAAAAAAGAAGTTCTACCAGACTTCAGGCTATTAAAGAAGGTATAGGACCGTGAATTCACGGTCCTATTTTTACGTAAAATGATTACCATAATTCCAGGGCCGGTTAAGAATTCACGGTTATATCATCAAACCTTCAGAATTATGGATTATAATAGGAATTAATTATGGGAGTGTCTAAGGATGATCTCCCGGAAAGACGAGGAATGAGATATTATGAAGAAAAGGATACTTAGCATCACACTTTCACTGGCAATGGCAATTACTTTGATTTTGCCTGTAAATGCAGTTTCTGCAGCAGGCTTAAAGTCCATGTCAGGGGAGCATGGAAAGGGAAAGATAGTTCTTGATCTTGATTTAGATGCTAATCAGGAATCTAACACCTTTACAAGCTACAAAAAATCCGGAGCAGATATCTCCGCTTCATCATATTCACTGGTCGGCCTCGGGGCTGATACAGCTGTAAAGGACCAGGGCAACTACAACACCTGCTGGGCCTTCGCTGCTGCAGCGTCCATTGAGAGTAATGCCATTAAGAGGGGCCTGGCTACAGCTACATCCATTGATGTTTCAGAGTATGCTCTTGGCTACTATGTATATCAGAATCCAACAGCATGCCCTGAGGGACTTGAGGGAGACTACACAGAAACCATAGGTGGCTGGTATAACCTGGGAGGTAACTCCTTCTATGTGATGAACACCCTTACAAGGGGCTACTCCATTGTTTCGGAATCATTTGCCCCATATTCTGACCTTACCAAGGTTTTATCCGATACAGCTACCTATTTTGAAAACCAGCTTTTGCAGGTTGAGGATATTTACTATATTGATGGCACGTCTTCTAACAGAGACCTTATTAAGGATTGCTTAGTTACTAATGGAGCAGTTACCATGGGAGTCTGCATGAAGGACAACGCTCCATATTTTAATAGCGCAACTAATGCTCTTTATGTGGATACATATAACACATCTAATGAGCTTGATCACGACATAACTGTTGTGGGATGGGATGACAATTATCCTGCAAGCAATTTTGCAACTACTCCTGCAGGCGACGGCGCCTGGTTATGTAAGAATTCCTGGGGCTCATCCTGGGGAAACAGTGGCTACTTCTGGTTATCCTACTATGATGCACCTAGTCACCATGATTACGCATTTTCCTACGTGGTTACCAAGAGAAGTAATAAGGAACTTATTTATCAGCATGATGGAACCTCAATTGCAGCTTACGAAAGAAATGTTAAGAAGGCAGCCAATGTCTTCACAGCAACTAAGGATACATATTTAAATTATGTTACCTTCCAGTGCTTTACTGGTGGGGTGACAGCCAAGGTTGATGTATATCTTGGAAAGCCATCTGCTGATCCTACCTCTGGAACCTTAATAGGTTCTTCCACTGTCTACCTTGAAAATGGAGGTATGGTCACACTTCCTATCTCCTGTACCAAGGCGATTAAGCAGGGCAAAACCTTCACAGTAGTGGTTTCCTTCAGCAAGGGAGTGGAGTTCGGTGTTGATTGCTCAAGTAGCAGTACGGGTGTGGTATACACTAACACCTGTCACTCTGGCCAGAGCTATTTAATTCACGGCGACGGCTACTGGGTTGACTGTGGTTCTGAAGAAAATGTGAGAATCAAGGCCATGGGTATGGAGACTGAGGCGGAGGAGGAAGTCCTTGGAAATATTACAGCCAAGGCTTCTATCGCAGGAACAGGCAAGATTAAGCTTAGCTGGGAAGCGGTAAGCGAGGCTACAGGCTACACAATTTACTATAAGAAGTCTTCAGCCAGCGATTTTGCCGCACTAACTGTTACAGGAGATCAGACTTCCTACACCTTTACTGGTCTCACAGTTGGCGCAACTTACAAGTTTAAGGTAGTTCCATTTAGCGAGTCAGGCCTGGGCACAGGAAGCGTAATTTCCAAGCTCTGCAGGGTGGCAACGCCAACCATCAAGTCCATTAGCAATAAGAAGGCTTCTCAGGTAAAAATTACCTGGGGAACTGTCAGCAAGACTAACAAATATAAGGTTTACAGAGCCACATCAAAGAATGGAAGCTACAAGCTTATCGCAACTGTGGGCAATGTAACCAGCTATACAGACAAGACCGTAAAGAAGGGTAAAACCTATTATTACAAGGTAGTTGCAGTGTCAAGCAATGGAACCGTAAGCTACAAATCTGCGGCAAAGAGCATTAAGGTAAGCAAGTAAAAGATTTGATTTTGACCTTATAAAGCTTCGGGAGGAGACTATGGCAAAATGTAGAAGAGACATTATCTGGTACGACGGAGATGTCTTTCGATATCAACAGCATAAGGGGCAGATAGAGAGTCTTGGAAATATAAGATTTGTTTCAGGACCAGAGGACTTAGAGGACAAGCTTATGGATATTAAGCCGGATCTTATGGTTTATTTTCCTACTAAGCTCGACAAGTTTAACCTGCCTAAGATAAAAGAATCTCTTAGTAAGCAGGGACTTGAAAGCCTTCAGATAATTGTGGCAGTCTCTGTGGAAAGCCAGGGAAAATATGCTGAATATTTCATTAACAACAATGCCAACTATGTGTCACCTGTAGATGATGAAGCTATTCCTACCGCAGTTATGTCTGTTCTTATGGAGATTGATTCCATGCCTCAGCTTCTCATAGTTGAGAGGGAGGAAGATGAGCTTAGAAGAACTATGTCAGTTCTTGGTGATGCCTACAACTGCATTGGTTTAATTAGCGGTGACAGTGCGCTTAAGGAACTTAGGAGCTGGAAGCCGGACCTGGTATTTACAGGCATTAATCTTGGAGAAACGACTGGTCTTGAACTCTGTGACAGAATAAGAGAACTCGAAGGTCATGAAAAGACACAAATTGCCTTCTTTACAGAGGAATCTGACCGTGATACAGTAATGAAGGTCCTTCAGAAAAAAGCGGCGGGATATATTCTTAAGCCTGTGGGACCGGATGAGCTTAGAATAAAGGTTAAAACCATATTTGATAAGATTAATCAGGAGCTTAACACCAAGACCATACTTATGGTGGACGATGACCCCATTATCCTTAAGACTATGCAGTCCATTTTAAAGTCTGACTACAAGACAGTGGGAGTGAATTCCGTGGATCAGGCCCTTGAGTTTGTCGAGAAGGTGGTGCCAGACATTGTTCTTCTTGACTATGAAATGCCTGTTAAAAATGGTCTCTTCCTGCTAAGACGTCTTCGCCTTAATCCGGCCTTTAACAATGTGCCTGTAATCATGCTTACAGGAAACAAGGACAAGGAAGTTGTTATGGAGTCCATTCAGTCAGGAGCTCAGGGTTATTTAACCAAGCCAGTGAATCCTATCTCTCTCAAATTAAGAGTGAGACAGCACATAGGAGAGGCTGAAAAATATAAAGATAGTTAAGCATATTAACTATAGATAAATTGTAAGGAAGTTATTTTAAAGTGAAGTATTTTCTAAAAGGCGCCGAGGACGGTATACCAATCGCCCTCGGCTATATCTCTGTTGCCTTCACCTTCGGCCTTATGGCAGTTGAGGGAGGACTTACATGGTGGCAGGCTACATTAATAAGTATGGCCAATACCACCTCTGCAGGCCAGTTTGCGGGAATAGGAATTATGTTTGCGGGAGGCTCTCTTATTGAGATGGCCATAACCCAGTTTATAGTAAACCTTAGATATTCCCTCATGGCCATTTCCATGTCCCAGAATGTAACAAAAAAGGTTAATACCCCCTGGAGATGCATTTTTGGTGCCATGATTACGGACGAAATCTTCGGTGTGTCAGTGAGCAAACCATACAAGGTTGGCAGATCCTACCTCTTTGGTATTGATCTTGTGTCATATCTCGGATGGGCAGGAGGAACAGCATTAGGTGCACTGATCGGAGGCATTTTGCCTGCATCTGTTACTGCAGCCCTCGGAATTGCAATCTACGGCATGTTTATTGCTATTGTGACTCCTGTTGCAAAGGAAAAGAGACCAGTCTTATATGTGGTTATTATTTCAGTAGTCTTAAGCTGCATATTCCATTTCATGCCTCTTTTAAACAAAGTTTCAAGTGGATTCGTAATCATTATCTGTTCAGTGGTAGCTTCCCTGATTGGAGCCTTCCTCTTCCCAGAGGACGCTGAAGAAAAGGAGGACGAGGATGAAAAGTAGTACATATTTTATCTACCTTCTGGTAATGGCGGGTGTTACATATTTAGTCAGAGTTATTCCCTTCGTTTTAGTGAGGGAGGAAATTACAAACGTAAGAGTTAAGAGCTTTTTAAACTATATGCCATATGCGGTCTTGTCCTGTATGACAATACCTGCAATTTTCTTTGCCACAAGCTCCTTTGTGTCAGCTTTGGCAGGATTCGTGGTAGCTCTTATTCTTGCCCTTAGAAACAGAGGACTCCTCACTGTTGCTGTGGGAGCCTGCGTAACAGTATTTTTAACAGAGGCCCTTATGACCTTACTATAAGGAGGCAAAATGGCTGCTTATACAGAGTGCGACAACTGCATGTATTTTGAATATGATGAGGAATTCGAGGAGTATGAGTGCCAGGTTTATCTCGATGAGGATGAGCTGGCAAGATATATTTCTGAGAGCCACAAGGCCTGCCCTTATTTCAGGGGAGGAAACGAGTACACAATAGTAAAGCATCAGATGTAGGGGGAAACATGAGAGTAATTAAATGGGATGATCACAGGGTGTCAGAATGGTCTGGAGGAAAGACCAGGGAGATATTTATCTATCCTGAAGATGGAAGCTATAAGGACAGGGTTTTTGCCTTCCGTATCAGCTCTGCAAGTGTGGATCTGGAAGAATCTGATTTTACTATGCTTGATGGCGTAAATAGATTCTTGAGCCTTATAGAAGGAAAAATTTCCTTAGATTTCCAGGGGGACACTGAAATAATTCAGATGGGGCCAGATGATGTCCTTGAATTTTCTGGTGATATTCCGGTTCATTGTACAGGAAAATGTACAGACTTTAATTTAATGTGTAAGGGTAAGGAAGGCTTTATGGAATGCCCTGAAGGAGACTTTACAGATGAGCTTTCAGAGGACCAGCTTGCTTTATATTTTGCCAGAGAAGCAGTTTTTCTTACAGTAGATGGTCAGGAAATTTCCCTGGAAAAGGGAGATTCCCTTCTAACTGACAGGGGACAGACTGTTAAGTGTAACAGGGGCGAGAATATAATATCTTGCATTATGAATATGGAGTAATTATGAGACAGGTTGTTTTTAAGATGGAGAGAGAGGGACTTTGCAAGGTTGGAGACATACTTCCAATAACTGAAGGAAAGTTGCCTACTTCTTATTATTATACCTTAGGCAGGGCCTACGCCATGTCGGCCAACTTTAAATTCACTGAGAGACTGACAGCAAAAGAGGGCAGGGTAGTGGATATTGAAACAAAGGAAGCCGGCTACTACGTAACGGTCGAGTTTGATGAATAGGATAAAATAGTCCCGGGATAGCTATCCCGGGATTATTTATTGTATTTATTCTAGGACTTTAAGATTTCTTCGAGGTGGGCCTTGTAACTTTCTGCCACATCAGCGGGCTTAACAATGGAAACATTCTTGCCTAATCCACAGAGCCAGCCAAAGAACTGTGAGGAAACATTAACCTTAACTACAACCTCTATATAACCCTCCTCATTGCTTGGATGAACCATAATATCTTTTCCAAAACGGTCTATCATAATTCCTATCATGGAATCCTTACATCTAAGGGTTACTGTCTTTTCTGCTCCGTCGAACATGCCGAAGGTTGCTTTGGAGAAGGCAGCCAGATCAAAGGTCTTAAGTGAATCCTGACCTACGCGGCTCTCACTGGATTCTGAAAGCTTCTTCATCTTATCTATTCGGTAGTACTTAACCTTCTCGGCCTTGTCATCGTAGCCGATAAGGTAGTAATTCTCATCGTCCCACACAAGCTGCCATGGGCTGATAACATAATCGCTTCCCTCGTGGCGGGCCACCAGCTCCTTATTGGTATTATAGGCATAATACTTAAAGGAAATCTTTTTGTTATCCGCCATTGCCTTATAGATTGAATCCACATTGATAAGGATATTCTCGTTGTCTGTTTTAGGACGGTTGGCAATGAAAACGTCTCGCTTTAGAGATTTTGCCTGATATTCGGAAGCCTGGGAAATCAGCTTGTCAATAAGAGCATTTGATTTCTTTTCTGTAAGGAACTTGGCAGACTGAACTACATCTACAAGAATCTTTAACTCCGACAACTCGAACTCTCTTGACGCGACATAGTATCCACCCTCACGGCCACTTGTTTTTAAGACATCAAGACCAATGTCCTCTAAGGCTCTGATATCAGAGTAGATTGATTTTCTTTCTGCTGAAATATCGTATTTTAAAAGCTCTGCGCAGATGGAATCTGCAGTTAAAGCATGGTCCTCATCAGTCTTTTTAAGCAGTATATCTCTTATGGTAATGAGTTTCTTCTTCTGGTTCTCAGAACGTGCCATAATTAACCCTCCCTTTATATTTATATTAATTGTAGCACAAGATTAATTTAAGGCAAAAAGAATTTCGGAATCTTCAGAATTATCTGTTGTAGTTTTGAAAACTACATGATATAATTTTGCCTATAAGGAGATTGTTTATATGATTCGTTTAATGAGTGATTCAGCCTGCGACCTGCCAGTTAGTTATGTCGAGGCTCACGGGGTGGAGTTAATTCGTCTCTACATTACCTTTGATGGTGAGAACTATTTAAAAGAGGGTGTGGAGTTAGATAGAGAAGAATTCTATGACAGGATGGTTAACCAGGGAGCTTTCCCTAAGTCATCCCTTCCATCTGTAGATGATTATTATCAGGCTTTTGAGAAGGCCATTTTAGCTGGAGACGATGTTATATGTATTTCCATAACAACTACTCTTTCCGGTTCCTTTGGCTCAGCCCGCACAGCTGCCAGCATGATTTTGGAAGAGTACCCAGATGCCAAGATTGCTGTCTTTGATTCCTTAAGCAACACAGCATCTCAGGCAGTGGTAGTTGAGGAGATGATCAGAATGAGAGACGATGGTCTCGATTTTGATACTCTGGTAGGCAAAATGCCAGCCCTTCTTTCCACATCAAGAATCATCTTTACCGTAGGCTCTTTGGAGTACTTAAGAAAGGGCGGTCGTATTGGCAAGCTTGCAGTTCAGGCAGCAGGTAAGCTCAACTTAAGACCACTTCTTATTCTTGCAGACGGAAAGCTTGGCATTGGTGGTGTAAGCCGTACCCGAAAGAAATCCATCGAGGATGTCCTTAACAATGTTAAGAAGTTCTTCGAGCAGCCAGAGAACAAGGTTGAGGATTATGTATTCGTAGTGGGATACGGCTATGACAAGGAAGAGGGCGAAGAATTCCGCCATCAGTTAGAGGAATTCCTTGGAATGGACCTTTTTAGCCGCAAGCCTGGACTTCCTGAGAGCATTGCCATCGGACCAATTTCCGCAACCCACACTGGACCTTATGCCTTAGGTGTAGGTCTCGTAAAGAAGTACGAGCTAGTCTAATTTGATATGAATTACTTAAGCAGGGCTTTTAGCCCTGCTTTTTTATATCAAGCTTCTGTGAAAACAGATTCAAATGGAAGAGTAATTACAGATTTTATACATTCTTTATAAAGTATTTAGTAGCTTGCAATTGATTATAGTATTTCCAACAATTATAATGAAAACTGACTGGTGCATGGCACCACAGGAGGTTATAGATGGATAACAGAAATCTGCGTCCGGACAAGAATCAGAATCCGGGCGATAACAACAATCAGAATAATGATCAGGGAGGCAAGGGACCTAACAGAAATGGAAGCCGGATTTTTACCTTTCTTTTGATAGGTCTGGTGGCCCTCTTTATTTATTCCATGTTTGATACTTACTCAGGAGGAGCTTTAAAGCAGATTACCTACACTGAGTTCGTGGAAATGGTGGAGAATGACAGAGTTTTGTCTGTGGAGGCTACCTCAAGGCGTTATAATATCCGCCTTAAGGAAGGAGAGGAAGGCGCTGAGTACACCTACGTTACCGGACTTGTAAATGATCCGGAGCTTCTTGGACTTTTAGAGGAGCACGGGGTTAACGTGGATGCTGAGATTCCTGAGGATACCATGAATTATGTGTATACCTTCCTCACGGTTATTTTGCCATTAGTGTTGATGTTCTGGCTGGCAAGCACCTTCTTAAAGAGAATGGGCTCTGGCGGAGGACCCTTTGGAATACCTAAATCTAACGCCAAGGTTTACAACGAGGAGAAGAAAACCGGAGTTGTTTTTGCCGACGTAGCTGGACAGGAGGAGGCAAAAGAGTCTTTACAGGAGGTTGTGGACTTCCTTCACAATCCTAAGAAGTATGCGGAGATTGGTGCCCGCCTTCCTAAGGGAGCTTTACTAGTAGGCCCTCCAGGAACAGGTAAGACCTTACTTGCCAAGGCTGTTGCAGGTGAAGCTAACGTGCCATTTATCTCTATTGCAGGCTCCGATTTCGTTGAAATGTATGTAGGTGTGGGAGCCAAGAGAGTAAGAGAGTTATTTGAGGAAGCCAATAAGCAGGCTCCATGTATTATTTTTATTGATGAGATTGATGCTATTGGAAAGAGCCGTGATGCAAGATACGGTGGCAATGATGAGAGAGAGCAGACCTTAAATCAGCTTCTTGCTGAGATGGATGGTTTTGATACATCAAAGGGTATTCTCATTTTAGCTGCTACCAACCGTCCTGAGGTATTAGATAAGGCCCTTCTAAGACCTGGTCGTTTTGACAGAAGAATTATTGTTGACAAGCCAGATCTTAAGGGAAGAAAGGATATCCTTGCAGTACATGCAAAGGGCGTTCACATGGATGAGACGGTGGATCTTGAAGCCATTGCCCTTCAGACTCCTGGTGTTGTGGGTTCAGATCTTGCCAATATGATTAATGAGGCGGCTATTAATGCGGTTAAGAAGG
>JAZQNS010000061.1:0-7331 GCA_045627425.1 Lachnospiraceae bacterium
TATGAGGGAGCTGTCCCGGGGTGGCCAGGTGTACTATGTCTATAACAGGGTAAGAGGAATTGCGGATGTCACAAGCAGACTCCAGGAAATGCTGCCTGAGGCCAATGTAGCTTACGCCCATGGACAGATGCACGAGAGGGAGCTTGAGAATCTTATGTTCCAGTTCATTCACGGGGACATTGATGTGCTGGTTTCCACTACAATCATTGAGACAGGCCTTGATATTTCCAACGTAAATACCATCATTATCGAGGATGCAGAGAACATGGGTCTGTCCCAGCTCTACCAGTTAAGGGGAAGAGTTGGAAGATCAAGCCGTACAGCCTACGCCTTCTTTATGTATAAGAAGGACAAAATGCTAAGGGAAGTTGCTGAGAAGAGACTTCATGCCATAAGAGAGTTCACTGAGCTAGGCTCAGGAATCAAGATTGCCATGAAGGACCTTGAGATAAGAGGCGCGGGAAACCTTCTGGGAGCGGACCAGCATGGCCATATGGAGGCGGTGGGATACGACCTTTACTGCAAAATGCTCCACGAGGCTGTTAAGACCTTAAAGGGTGGTAAGGAAGTAGAATCCTTCGAGACCTCTCTGGATCTTAATGTTAACGCCTTTATCCCTGCAAATTATGTGCCAAATGAGTTCCAGAAGCTCGACTTATATAAGAGAATAGCCTACATAGAGAGCCAGGAAGATGAGGAGGAAATGTTAGAAGAATTCATCGACAGATTCGGTGACCCGCCTAAGTCAGTAACCACTCTCATTCACATAGCTGCTCTAAAGAGCAGGGCTAAGCGATGCTACATACAGGACGTGTCTGAGAAGAGGGATTTCATTACAATTGGTATGTATGCCAAGGCAAAAATAAAGGTGGAGAATATACCGGTATTCTGCCAGAGCTTCGAGGGGGCAATGAAGTTTATGCCAAACGAAAATCCGCCGGCTTTTGCCTATAAGAAAAACCATAATTCCAGGGCGGCGGAGAAGACCGGAGTTGAGATCCTGGAAGAGATTTTAGAATCCTTCGAAGAATACTTGTTAGAGTCTTTAGATTCTTGACTTTGATTGTTTAGAAATCTATACTGAAATGGAGAAGGTGTCACTAAAAACACACAAAGTGACTGTAGGGGATATTTATGACTAACGTTAATGTTAAGGAATTAGAGACAGGCATGATCCTGGCAGATGATGTCAGAACTAATAGTGGTCAGATAGTTGCCACCAAGGGAACAGAGCTTAACAACAAGCTCATTGCCCGTCTTGATTTCTATTCCATAAAATCTGTTTTGATTGATGATTCTGAATTAGAGGCTGAGGCTGAAATCAGGAGAGAGCAGGAAGAGGAAGAGCGTAAGCGTAAGGAAGAGGCTGAACGAGAGGAAAGAGAGAGAGAAGAGGCTGAAGCTATTGGCCGTGCCATTCTGGCTCAGAGACGTGAGGCTGAGGAAATAGAAAAAAGAAAAGAAGCGGCCAGACTTGAGGCTGAAAGAAAGGCCAAAGAGGAAGAAGAGAAGCGCCGTAAGGAGAATCGAGAAAAATTCAACTCCGCAGGCAATGCGTCCTATTCACAGAAGCTTAAGCGTTCAGACGAGTTTAAGGACTTTCAGCTTGAGTATACCAAGGCTATTGTTGGTATGCAGACACAGTTTAAGCACTATATAGCTACCAAGGAATTTGATCCAGAGGCCCTTATTAGGCTTGCCAAGGATATTTTAAATTCCAGAAAAATGACAACTATACAGTTATTCGATATGCTCCACAATATGAGAGGTATTGACGACTCAATATATGCCCATTGTCTTAATGTGGGACTGATGGCAAGAGCTCTTGGTAAGTGGCTTAAGCTAGAGAAGGAAGATATCGAGATGCTTACCCTTGCGGGACTGCTTCATGATATTGGTAAGGCCCAGATTCCGGATGCCATTTTAAATAAACCAGGAAAGCTTTCAGATGCAGAATTCCAGGTTATTAAGATGCATTCCCAGTTGGGACATGATTTGCTTAGGGATGCACATCTGCCAGACAAGGTAATGAATGCCGTTCTCTCACATCATGAGAGATGTGACGGATCTGGATATCCTAGAGGATTAAAGGGATCTGAACTTGATGATTTCACAATGGTAATAGCTATAGCTGATGTCTATGATGCCATGACTGCAGCCAGACCATACAGACCCCCATTATGTGCCTTCACTGCAATTGAGAACTTCGAGAAGGAAGGCCTTCAGAAGTATCGTCCACATGTGGTAATGACTTTCCTTGAGAGAATTGCCAACGCTTATCAGAATAGCCGAGTTCAGCTCTCTGATGGCAGAACAGGCCAGATTGTAATGCTTAACAGTAAGCACTTGTCAAGACCTATGATTCAGCTGGCGGAGGGGGACATTGTTGACCTCTACACTGAGAAAGATGTGGAAATAGTTAGAATCTTATAAATAACAGCATAATAAAAACGCCGTCATCTGACGGCGTTTTGTTATGTAACATTTCTTTTATGAAACCTTTAAAGTAAATTTCTGAGCTTCCTTCTCGGAGGAAACCTTCTCCATTATGGCACCTAAGGATGACATTTTGTCTTCGAAGTGCTCATATCCACGTTCAACGTATTTAATATCATCTACAGTGGAGATTCCCTCAGCGGAGAGCGCTGCAATAACAAGGGCAGCTCCTGCTCTTAAGTCTGGAGAGGAGATTCTGGCGGAAGTGTATTTCTCCACACCGGTAATGATGGCAACATTGCCCTCGACCTGAATCTTGGCACCCATCTTGAAGAGCTGGTCTGTGTAGAGGAATCTGTTCTCGAAGATTGATTCTGTTACAACAGAGGTTCCGGATGCCAGACCTAAAAGTGTGGCAATCTGTGGCTGCATATCTGTTGGGAAACCAGGATATGGGAGAGTGGTAACCTGAGTAGGTTTAAGTCTCTTGGTGGCAACTACTCTTACAGCGTCATCATGCTCTTCTATTTCACATCCCATCTCAATTAGCTTGGCTGAGATAGCCTCTAAATGCTTGGGGATAACATTCTTAATGGTTATATCACCCTTGGTTGCTGCTGCTGCGCACATGAAGGTTCCGGCTTCAATCTGATCTGGAATTACGGAATATTCTGTGCCGTGAAGCTTTTCTACACCAGTTACCCTGATAACATCTGTACCGGCGCCGCGGATGTTGGCACCCATGGAGTTTAAGAAGTTAGCCACGTCAACCACGTGGGGCTCCTTGGCAGCGTTCTCGATGGTGGTTTTGCCTGTGGATAAGGCAGCAGCCATCATGATATTGATGGTAGCACCTACGGAAACCTTGTCTAAGTAAATAGGGTTACCTACTAACTCGTCAGCCTTGGCAACAATTGAGCCATCAACTATATCAACACTTGCGCCTAACTGACGGAAGCCCTTGATATGCAGGTCAATAGGTCTTGCTCCGATAGCGCATCCACCAGGAAGGGCTACCTGAACGTATTTGTTCTTTCCAAGCAGGGCTCCTAATAGATAGTAAGAGCCGCGGATTTTCTTGATATATTCATATTCCACATCATAATTCTGGATAGTGGCACCAATAATACGAACCTTGTGAGGAGAGAGTCTCTCAACCTTGGCTCCGATTGCCTCTAATGTCTGAAGAATGACGTTGATGTCGCTTACATCAGGAATATTGTCAACGATTACAGGCTCGTCCGTCATAATAGCTGCAGGCAAAATTCCAAGTGCTGCATTCTTGGCACCAGAGATCTCAACCTCACCAACTAAAGGGACGCCACCCTTGATCATGTACTGTTCCATATACACCTCGTTTTCGCCCGATTAACAAATTGGGCTAGTAACTCATAGTAAATCTAATTTATTATAGCATATTATTAAAAATACGCAACTTGGCGTAATGGGTAAAAAAGGCCCCCCAATGTCCCAATTAATGGACATGTCGCATAATAATATAACATTAGATAGACTTTGCCCAGGTTTTTACCCCTTTTGCTGGGATGGCAAAAAAGATACAATTATAGTATGAGAAAGGAGTTCTTATGAAGCTATTACATCTATCAGATCTTCATATTGGAAAGCGTTTAAATGAGTATTCCATGCTTGAGGATCAGCGTTATATCCTGACTAAGATTCTAAACATTGCAGATACGGTGAAGCCGGACGGCATCATGATTGCAGGGGATGTCTATGACCGCAGCAATCCATCTGATGAGGCGGTTAAGGAGCTGGAAAACTTCCTGGTTAAGCTTCATGAGAAGAGAATCCCAACCTTTATTATTGCGGGTAACCATGATTCTGCTGTAAAGCTGTCCTTCGGCTCTGCCCTTATGGAGGCATCGGGTATTCACATAGCACCTGCCTACAGTGGCAGGGTTCCATTTTATGATCTTGTAAGTGGAGATGTCACTGCAAGAATTCACCTCCTTCCCTTTATTAAACCAAGTACTGTAAAGGCTGTTTTTTCAGAGGAAGCAGACAATATCCATAACTATACAGATGGAATTAGGGTGGCCCTCTCTAAAGCTGAAAGGTCAGAGGCTGCTGCTAACATTCTAATTGCCCATCAGTATGTAACTGGAGCTGAGAGATCTGATTCAGAGGAAGTTTCTGTGGGAGGATTAGACAATGTGGATGCCTCCGCTTTCGACGGATTTGACTATGTTGCCTTGGGACATATTCACGGTCCTCAGAAGGTTTCAAGGGATACCATAAGATACTGTGGAACTCCTTTAAAATACTCCTTCTCTGAGAAGGATCAGGAGAAGTCCATCACAGTGGTAAATATAGATGAAAAGGGTCAGATTTCATTGGACTTTATTCCACTTATTCCAAAGCATGACCTCAGAGAGGTAAAGGGGTCTTTTGCCGAGGTAATAAGCGGCGAGAAGGACAATAACGATATGAATGACTATGTCCATGTGGTGCTGACAGACGAGGAGGATGTTATGGATGCAGTGGCCAAGCTTCGCTCCATATATCCTAACATTATGAAGCTTAGCTACGATAACGCGCGAACCAGGAACCAGAATGATTCTCTTGGTACAGTTACTGTGGAGGGCAAGTCTGAGATTGACCTCTTTATGGAGTTTTATGAATTACAGAACGGAAGACCTATGTCAGAGGAACAGAAGGACTTTTCAATTAAGATAATAGAGAGACTGAAGGAGGATAATTAAATGAGACCACTTTATTTAAAGATGTCAGCCTTCGGCCCATACGCAGGTGAGACAGAGATAGATTTATCTAAGCTTGGAACCAGCGGATTATATCTGATAACAGGCGATACAGGTGCAGGCAAAACCACCATCTTCGACGCTATATGTTTTGCCCTCTTTGGTAAGCCAAGTGGTGATAAAAGGGAGGACTACATGTTAAGGTCCAAGTATGCCAAGCCAGAGACTAAAACTGAGGTTACCCTTAAGTTCGAACACGGCGGCAAGATTTACACTGTAGTTAGAAATCCGGAATATATGCGCCTGAGGACCAAAGGAGAGGGCACAACCAAACAGACCGCATCTGTTCTTTTAGAGACTCCTGAGGGCATTGTAAATGGAAGAAAGAATGAGGTTAACGAAGCAATCATCAACCTGCTTGGTATAAACAGGGACCAGTATTCTCAGATTGCCATGATTGCCCAGGGTGATTTCCAGAAGCTGCTCACTGCAGATACCAATGAGAGAATTAAGCTCTTTAGACAGATTTTTAAGACTGGTTTCTATGAGAGATTCCAGAGGGAGTTATATGAGGAGAGTGCCAAGCTTAGAAAAGAGGTTGAGACTGCCAAAATCAGCTTAGCCCAGTATATAGATGACATTCAGGTTGAGAGGGAGAGCTCAGACTGGCTTCTGTTAGACGAGGTTAAGGATAAGCCTATCGACAGGGTTCTTGCCTTTCTTGATGACTACCTTGGCAGAGATCTTGCATTGAAGGACAGTCTCGATAAAGAGGTGGCAGCCTTCAAGAAGGAATTGGAAAAGCTTAACCAGGAAATCGGTAAGGCCAATGAACTCCTAAAAGATAAAGACAGCTTAAAAGCCCTTAAGGACCGTTTGGAAATAGAAAAAGACAGAGAAGAAGCCTTAAAGGAGAGATTAAACGAGGCAAAAGAAGGTCTTAAGAAGAAGGAAGCTATTCTCTCATCTCAGACTCTCTTAAAGCAGGAACTGCCTAAATACGAGGCCTATGATGAGGCATTTAATGAACATGGCCAGGTCAGAAAAGACAGCGAACTTAAAAAAAGAGAGCTTGAGACTAAGAGAAGAAGTCTTGGCGACATAGAGCAGGCCTTAAAGGAAGAGAAGGAAGAACTTGACCTTCTAAAGGATGCAGGAGTAAACCTTGAAAAGGTGAAGGGGCTGTTAGAGAAGGCTGAACAGAAGATAGAGGATCTTAACAGACTTAAGCTATCCTATAACAGTCTCAACAGCCAGGGCACTAAAAATGGAAGTGTGAAAATTGGAAATACAGATATGTATTATGTGGCATTTGGCAGAGGCCCTAAGAAGTTGATTGTGCTCCCCGGGCTGTCTGACGGACTTGCCACAGTAAAGGGAAAAGCATTTGTACTATCCGTTCCATTTAAGAAATTTTTGAAAGATTATACGGTATATATGTTTAGCAGAAAAAATGATATGCCGGAAGGATACACCATAAGACAAATGGCTGCGGATCAGGCGGAAGCAATGAAAATTCTGGGAATAGATAAAGCATGCGTTATGGGTGTGTCTCAAGGCGGAATGGTAGCGCAATATCTGGCTATCGATTATCCTAAGCTGATTGATAAACTCATACTTGCCGTTACCGCTCCAAGTGCAAATGAGGTGGTGACGGATGCCGTAAGTACATGGATTGATATGGCAAAGAGAGGTGATCATACCTCTCTTATGATCGATACAGCAGAGCGGATGTATTCTGAGAAGTTTCTTTCCCAAAACAGAAAAATCTTTCCGCTTCTAGCCCGTTTTACAAAGCCGAAGAGTTATGACCGTTTCTTCAAAAATGCATATGCGATTCTTAATTTTAACGCTAAAGATGACTTGAAAAATATAAAATGCCCGACTTTGATAATTGCGGGAGATGATGATAAAACTGTTGGAAATGAAGCACCACATTTGTTAGAAGAATATATATTGGATAGTGAGGCCTTCATATAGGAAGGTCTTGGCCATGGCGCATTTGAGGAAGCGAATGATTTTTATGACAGATTG
The DNA here is from genome assembly GCA_045627425.1 of Lachnospiraceae bacterium. Taxonomy (GTDB): domain Bacteria; phylum Bacillota; class Clostridia; order Lachnospirales; family Lachnospiraceae; genus XBB1006. Next base: position 7,191 of record JAZQNS010000061.1, read on the forward strand.
TATGAATTCTGTGAGCGTAAATAAGGAGGGTGAAGTGGCAAATATTATAGCGGAATTTAAACAGTAAATCCAGTTTGCTGAGCCGATGAGATGGCACTCAAAATTGAAACTTAGAGATGGATTACTAGATTCCTATTTTCG
>JAZQNS010000062.1:0-7176 GCA_045627425.1 Lachnospiraceae bacterium
GGAAATGGATTATATATGTTGCTTATGCCGATTACTAGCAAAGAGGAAAGAAAATAAAGGCAACCTGGCAAGAGAAAGCAATCAAATATGTTGCCCTCCCAGATCCCTACACCGCAGTTAAACTAAACAGACATAAAAAGAAGCTTCCCATCAGGGAAGCTTCTTTAATACTAACTTTTCTTACTCTGTCGCAGTAGCTGAGCTACCGTTAACCCACTCGTCGAATTTCTTCTCAACTGCCTCGTAGGTCTTCTTGGAGATTTCTGGTAACTCCTTGCCCCAGGCCTTGGTTGCTTCATCGTAACCCTTCTTGAAAGCCTTTAAGAGACTTTCTGCCTTAGAGGTGTCTCCACCGCTAAGAGCCTTAGCAAACTGAACGATACGCTCGGAAGTCTGCTCAACTCCATAGTAGCCATCTTCAGCGATAAGCTTCTGTGCCTCTTCCTTAGCCGCTGCGGATACGGTGAAGTTGCCACTTGCTAAGAACTTCCATACATCATCACCGCCAACAGATAAACCAGCCTGAGTTTTAAGTGCATCACTAACCATGTTCTTTAACTGATTAGCTCTTGCCTCGGCATCATTCTGAAGAGTAGTGATAAGATCGCTCTGCTCGTAAACTGCTGCAGGGCTTCCTTCGACTAATTTTCCTGCGGAAGTCTCCATAAGAGTTCTTCCGGCACTTTCAGTTTTCTGTGTGTTCTGATAAGCATTTATGCTTGATACACTATTAATATCCATACAAAACCCTCCTTGGTAAATGGAAAATATGAAACGTCCATGTTTCAAAATATTAGTTCTCAATACACTTATCGGCATATTTCAAGTAAAATTTAGCATATTTGATAAAAAAAGTATAGAATCTTGACAAACAATTCAATGTATTTTATTGTATTTATATTGTATTTTTGTAAAAACAATTTTTGGAGGCTCTATGGACCGCGTTATTCTTAGACCTTTGGCCAAGATAAACCTAGGTCTTGATGTTGTTGGAAAAAGGGATGATGGATATCATGAGGTATCTATGATTATGCAGAGCTTGAAGCTTCATGATCATATGACTATGGACGTGATTCCTGAGAACGAAATCAGGATGAAGTGCAACCTTCCTTTTTTGCCTACTGACGACAGGAACCTGGTGGTTAAGGCAATTAAGCTGATAAAAGAAGAATATGGAATAAGCAGGGGAGTTTCCGTTAACCTTAAAAAGGTTATTCCTGTGTCTGGTGGTATGGCTGGTGGCTCTACCGATGCGGCTTCAGCAATATATGGAATGAATCTATTGTTCCATCTTGGCTTAAAGCAGCAGGATATGATGGATATAGGACTTAAGCTAGGTGCTGATGTTCCCTTCTGTATTATGAGAGGTACGGTTTTAGCTGAGGGCATAGGAGAACTTCTTACCCCTATCAAACAGGCACCAAATACTACAGTGCTTATTGTTAAGCCTAAGTTTGGCGTGTCAACTGCGGGAGTTTACCAGGAATATGACAGCCTTACAGAGGTGAATCACCCGGATATTCCAGCCCTTAAAGCAGCGATTGAAGCGGGCGAAATAAAGGAAATGACTAAGTATATGGGTAATTCCTTAGAGGCAGTTACAGAGAAGAATTATCCTATTATTACTGAGATAAAAGACAAAATGACAGAGATGGGCTCCATTAAGTCCATGATGAGTGGCTCTGGTCCAACTGTTTTCGGACTCTTTGAAAACAGGGAGGATGCAGAGGAAGCGGCTAAGTATTTTCAGGATACGAAGGGCATTAAACAGGTTTATGTCACATCCTTCTATCATGTGAAAGGAAGGTAGTATGAGTAATTTACGACTGATAGAAAATGATTATCTTCCTCTTAGAGAGGTTGTATATCTCACCCTTAGAGACGCCATTTTGCGCGGTGAGATTAAGCCTGGTGAGAGAATGCTTGAGATGAAGCTTGCCTCCGTACTGGGAGTCAGCAGAACCCCTATAAGAGAGGCTATTTCCCGCCTTGAGCAGGATGGCCTTGTAATTGTAATTCCAAGAAGAGGCGCACAGGTTGCCTGCATGACCTTAAAGGACATGGAGGACGTATACAAGGTAAGAACTACTCTTGAAACCCTTGCCCTTTCCTACGTGTGTGGCAAAATGACCACCGAGCAGATTGCGGAGCTTCGTCTTGTAGAGAAAGCCTTCGAGCAGGCAGTGTCTTCAGGTGAGTTCGAGGAGATTGAGAGAAAGGACCAGGAGTTCCATATGGTTATCTATCGTGCCACAGATAACAAGCACCTAGTATCCATATTAGGAGCAACCACTGATCAGCTGTCACGCTACAGATGGGCCTATCTTCAGCATCAGAGCCTTATGCAGCAGCTGATTGATGAGCACAGGGCCATTGTGACTGCCATTGAGTCGGGGGATTATGATGCATCCTTAAAGGCTACTATGAATCACCTTGAAAGCCAGCAGGCTATTGTCAGAGATATTATTAAGTAGAGAGATTGAATATGAGTGATATAAACAAGAAAATAGATGCCAAAATCGGCGTTTTTGACTCTGGTGTGGGCGGACTTACCGTTGCCAGAGAGATTATGAGACAGCTTCCCTCTGAGTCTATCTGTTATTTTGGAGATACAGCCAGAGTTCCCTATGGAAGCAAATCACAGTCTACCATTATCAGATACACAAGACAGATTATCTCCTTCCTTAAGACAAAGGATGTTAAGGCTATTGTAGTTGCATGTAACACTGCATCAGCCTACGCCCTTGAGGAGGTTAAGAAGGAGCTTGATATTCCTATTATTGGTGTGGTTAAGCCTGGAGCAAAGGTGGCAGCGGAAGCTACAAGAAACGGCAAAATTGGCGTTATCGGCACCGTGGCTACAGTTGAGAGTAAGGTCTACAACCAGTATATTAAGGAGCAGAATCCTAAGGTTCAGGTACTAGGTAAGGCCTGCCCGCTTTTCGTTCCACTGGTGGAGGAGGGCTGGACTAAGGACCCTATAACCAGAGAGGTTGCATTAAGATATCTGGATCCACTTTTAGATACAGGAATTGATACCCTTATTATGGGATGTACCCACTATCCACTTCTTCGCTCCATGATAAGCGATATTATGGGACCTGAAGTTGCCTTAATTAACCCTGCCTATGAGACAGCGGTAGAGCTTGGCAGACTTTTAGAGGAACAGGGAATATTAAGAGACAGACAGGCGGGACTTAAGAGCCCTCACGAGTACTATGTCTCCGACGCGGCTGAGAAGTTTATGGATTTCGCCAATTCTATTTTGCCTTATGATGTGGATACCACCAGGGTAATTCAGATAGAGGAATACTAGGGAGGCAAAATGTCAGAGGAAGTATTATTCAGAATTAAAGGTCTCCATGAGCTAATAGACTCTAGTGGGGATGACGAAGCCATAGAGGTTACCGCTGTGGCAGACTATTATGAGAAGGACGGAGTACACTACGTCTTCTACGACGAGATGCTTGAGGGAGTGGAGACTCCTATTAAGAATCGGGTGAAAATCGACGGAGATTCAGTAACCCTTATTAAGAAGGGGGGAATTACCACTGAGCTTATGTTCGGAAGGGACAGACAGATTGAATCCACCTACATGACACCCTTTGGTTCTATCACCATGACTACAGACACCAAGGAACTAAATATAACAGAGGATGAGAAGGGGATATCCTGCAGCATAAGCTACGGGCTCTCCATGAACTATGCCCCTGTTGCAGACTGTAAAATTGATTTTAGCATAATCAGACAATAAAAAACCTCGGACATATGTCCGAGGTTCGTTTTTAATTCTTACATTCCAGCCTTTTCTCTAAGCTTCTGGTACCAGCCCTTCTTCTTAGGAGCGGCTGCTTCCTTCTTTCCGTGAAGACCCTTGATTCCTGTTAAGTATAAACCGGATACAACAGCCTTAACTTCCTTCTTTACAGGTACATCATCATAAATCTCTGGTGCACAGAGAAGGGTGATGATCTGTGGGCCAGCCTTAGCCTTGACAACAGGTGTCTTGCTTCTCTTAAGATACCATGGTGTCTGGTCGATGACTGCCTGTGGAAGACCTGAATCCTTCATCCTGAGCATCTTCTTGTCGATGATCAACATTGAAACTGTCTGGGCATTAGCCTTCATTAACTCGTCCTGTTCGGACTTCTTGCCCTCTGCCTTCTTACCTACAAAATATAAAGCGATTGCAGCTACTAAAAGAATAGCGGTAATCACGATAAGTACTATCCAATACCAAGCCACGATAAAACTTCCTCCTTCAAATAAAGTACGAAAAATATTGTATCATTGGCATGGGTAAAAAGCAACGGAAATCTTCTCAATCCCTTTATTTTTGCCTGTGAATGTGTTATCTTATTTAGGTATAAGTTTTAATGAGAGAAGTGAGGAAACACAATGAAAAAATTCGTTTCAGCCTTCGTAGTTGTTCTCTTTGGAGCCTTTCTTGTCCTTGCGGCAACTTACTCTAAGGACATACCTGGCAAGAACTCTTCCTCCAGCGACAACTGGGATGTAAGTGAAGGGGAGAAGGCAGTTTATCTTTCTGACTACAATCTTGAGGATCTTGTGGAATTAGGTGACTACAAGAATCTTTTGGTGGATGTAGAATATACAGCAGTAACTGAGGAATACATCATCAAGGCTATCGAGGAGACCATGACTAGCTACCCTGATTACAGGAAGACAGACAAGGTTCTTATTGAGAATGGAGATGTTGTAAACATCGACTATGTAGGTAGCAAGGGTGGAGTTCCTTTTGAAGGAGGCACAGCTGAGGGCTATAATTTAACCATAGGCTCGGGCGCCTTTATCGATGGCTTTGAGGAGGGGCTTATTGGTGTCAAGGTGGGCAGCACCGTCACATTGAATTTAACCTTCCCAGAGGATTACGATTCCGAGGAGCTGGCAGGACAGGCAGTCACTTTTGAGGTCACTGTCAATGCCATTATGGAGGCAATCACCTACACCTACGACGAGATGACAGATGATTACATCTATAACAATACGGGCTACGAGTCTAAGCAGGAACTTTTCGATTATGTAAATGAATACTACACATCTAATTCGGAAACTGATAAGGCTTCAAATGCAAGACAGATGGTCATTGATGCGGCAATAGGAGCCTCGGTTGTGGATGTTCCTGACGAATTACTTAACTACAGAGTTAATAAATATCTGGCATCCCTAAAGGAGAGTCTCGAAGCGTCCGGCTATGATGTGGCTGAGTACATTGAGAGCTACTATAACGAGACTGAGGATGAGTTCTATCAGGAAGTCTATGATATGATGTTCGACTCCCTGCAGCAGCAGATTCTTCTGTCCCTCATCGCTGAGAAGGAAGGCATTACTATCGACGAGGATGGATATGCTGAGTATGTTCAGTCCTTTGTCAACTACTACGGCTACGAGGATGCCAGCCAGTTATATGAGGACTACAGCGAGGACGAAATAAGGACCGCATATATCTGCAATGACGTTGTGGATTATCTGATGGAAATAGCAACATTTAATTATATTCCTGTTTACGAGGAAGAAGACTAGGAGGACATTATGGAATCACTCATTACAATACGTGAGATATTTAAGGATAGAGAGACATATTTAAACAAAGAAATTACAATTGGAGGCTGGATTCGTTCCATCAGATCCTCCAAGACCTTCGGCTTTATCGTTGTTAATGACGGAAGCTTTTTTGACACCTTACAGATTGTTTATTCTGATCAGTTAGCAAACTTCTCTGACGTAGAGAAGTTAAACGTTGGAGCAGCAATCATTGTCAGAGGTGAGCTTGTACCAACTCCAGAGGCAAAACAGCCATTTGAGGTTCAGGCAAAAGAGATTATTATCGAGGGACAGTCCACACCAGACTATCCATTACAGAAGAAGCGTCACAGCCTTGAGTATTTAAGAACTATTTCCCACTTAAGACCAAGAACCAACACCTTCCAGGCAACCTTCAGAATCCGTTCCATGATCAGCTACGCTATTCATGAGTTCTTCCAGCAGAGAGGCTTCGTATACGTACATACCCCACTCATCACTGGATCCGACTGCGAGGGTGCTGGCGAGATGTTCCAGGTTACCACAATGGATTTAAATGATATCCCAAGAACCGAGGACGGAAGTGTAGATTTCAGCCAGGACTTCTTCGGCAAAAACACTAACCTTACAGTTTCCGGCCAGTTAAACGGTGAGACTTTTGCCATGGCCTTCAGAAATATCTATACCTTCGGACCAACCTTTAGAGCAGAAAACTCTAATACCACAAGACATGCAGCTGAGTTCTGGATGGTAGAGCCAGAGATGGCCTTCGCAGACTTATCTGATGATATGGATGTAGCTGAGGATATGCTTAAGTATATTATTAAGTATGTTTTAGAGAACGCTCCAGAGGAGATGAACTTCTTAAACAGCTTCGTTGACAAGGGACTTATCGAGAGATTAGAGCACGTAATGAATTCTGATTTCGGAAGAGTTACTTACACAGAGGCAGTTGAAATCTTAAAGAAGAACAACGACAAGTTTGAATACAAGGTAGAGTGGGGTTCAGATCTTCAGACTGAGCACGAGAGATACCTTACTGAGGAAGTATTTAAGAAGCCAATTTTCGTAACTGACTATCCAAAGGAGATTAAGGCCTTCTACATGAAGCTAAACGATGATGGAAAGACTGTTGCTGCATGTGACTGTTTAGTTCCAGGAATCGGTGAGATTATCGGCGGCTCCCAGAGAGAGGATGACCTTGAGAAGCTCACTGCAAGAATGGACGAGTTAGGTCTTGAGAAGGAGGCATATGATTTCTACTTAGACCTTCGTAAGTATGGTTCAGCAAGACATGCAGGCTTTGGTTTAGGATTAGAGAGATGCGTAATGTATCTTACAGGAATGGGCAATATCAGAGATGTCCTTCCATTCCCAAGAACAGTTAACAACTGCGAATTATAATCTTTAAGGGCATATCAGAGGTTGTTTTGTGACTTTTGAGATGCCCTTTTTTAGAGAATAAGAGGTGCCCATGAAAGAAAGACATTTATTGGTTATTCTTATGGTGGTAGTAGCCCTTTTTATTGTGACCTTAGTTGCCACTGAATCGGGTCTTTTTACTAAAAATGTTGGAATGCCTAAAACCACTGTTTCAGATAAGGGTGAGAATGGCACACCAACAGGTATGGT
>JAZQNS010000063.1:0-22473 GCA_045627425.1 Lachnospiraceae bacterium
TGAAACGTCAAGCACCTTTGCTGATTGCATAATTATAGTTTTTAACTCTTCAACAGTATAGAATTCCATGTGATTAACCACACCAAATCTATCTCTAAGAGGTGCTGAAAGCATTCCGGCTCTAGTTGTGGCGCCAACAAGTGTAAATTTTGGAAGGTTAAGTCTAATTGATCTAGCACTTTCTCCCTTTCCAATCATTACATCAATAGCATAGTCCTCCATTGCTGGATATAATACCTCTTCAACCTGACGATTAAGTCTGTGAATTTCATCTACAAATAAAATGTCACCCTCCTGAAGGCCATTTAAAATAGCTGCCATCTCGCCAGGCTTTCCAATTGCTGGTCCAGAGGTGATTTTAGCATTAGTACCCATTTCATTGGCAATGATACCTGCAAGTGTTGTTTTTCCAAGACCCGGTGGTCCATAGAATAAAACGTGATCTAAGGATTCCCCTCTTCTCTTGGCAGCATCAATATAGACTTTTAGATTGGATTTTACCTTCTCCTGACCAACATATTCATCTAAAGTTTGTGGTCTTAGGGAGGATTCAATTGATATATCTTCAACCTGAATCCTGGTAGAAATTACTCTATCTTCCATTTATATTCTCCTAAAAAGCAAGGAATCGTAATGCTTTCTTTAATATATCTTCTCCGGTCATCTCACTTGAAATTTCAACCGAATTAACTGCTTTTAAGCTGTCAGAAGGACTGTAGCCTAAGCTTGTCAAAGCTGAAACGGCTTCATTTCTAGCCATGGACATATCAAGGTTTGTATTCTGTGAGGATAAGTTGTTTACCACATCCGATAAATCAATTTTGTCCTTCAATTCAAGAATAATCTTGGCTGCAACGTTTTTGCCTATACCCTTGGCGCTGGCAATTTTCTTATCGTCAGAGGAAGCAATTGCCATTGCAATTTCATCCGCAGTCATAATATCTAAGAGGTTCATTGCATTCTTTGGGCCAATTTTATTGACTGAAATTAATAATTTGAACAGTTTTCTATCTCTTTCATCTAAAAAACCATAAAGATTAAGGGCATCTTCTCTAACCTGAAAATAGGTGAAGATTTTAACTTCTTTGCCAGGCAAAGGGAGATTGGTCTTTATTCGGTTATTTACAATAATATTGTAGCCAATGTTATTACATTCTAATACCAGTGATTCTTCGTTAACAGATTCAATGGTTCCCTTAATAAATGAATACATTATTTCTCCTATAATACCTTAACAAGATCTCCTAAATAATAAAAACCTTTGCATTCTCTTAAATTTACCAAGGCAAGCTGACCTAACAGGTCATGGGAGGCTTCAAAGTGAACAACGGAATTGTTAGAAAGTCTTCCTGTAAGAAGTTCAGGATTCTGTGAGTTAATCTCCTCAATTAAGACTTCCATTGTCTGACCTTCCAATGCCTTAGATTTCTTTTCTGCTATTAGCTGAACCTCTTTTAAGAGGCGATCAAATCTGTCTTTTACAACTAATTCGTCAACCTGATCCTCATAAGATGCAGCTGGTGTACCCGTTCTTTTAGAATAAATAAAGGTAAATGCTGAATCATATTCAACTTCTTTAACAAGATTTAGAGTATCTAAGAAGTCCTCTTCTGTTTCGCCAGGAAAGCCAACAATGATATCTGTTGTAAGAGCAACATCTGGAAGCTCTTCCTTGATCATCTTAACAAGATTCAAATAGTGTTCTCTGTCATAATGGCGGTTCATTTTTTTTAGAAGATCAGATGAACCTGACTGCACAGGAAGATGAATGTGTCGACATACTTTGTCGCAATCTCTAATTGCATCTAATAAATCTTTAGATAAATCCTTGGGATGAGATGTCATAAAACGAATTCTTTTAATTCCTTCTATGTCATTAACTCTTCTAAGTAATTCCGCAAAAGATATTGGATTCTCAAGTCCTTTTCCATAGGAATTTACATTCTGACCAAGAAGCATTACTTCAACAACTCCATCAGAAGCAAGCTTCACAATCTCTTTAATTATTTCCTCGGGTTTACGTGATTTCTCTCTTCCTCTTACATATGGAACTATACAGTAAGTGCAGAAATTATCACAACCAAAGCTTATATTTACTCCGGATTTAAAGGAGTATTTTCTTACGATTGGTAATTCTTCAATTATTTTGTTGGATTCATCTAAGATTTCCATTATCTGATGGTCACTGTAAAGTGCCTGAACCAAAAGTTCGGCAAATCTGTAAATGTTATGTGTTCCAAAAACAAGATCCACAAAGGGATAAGACTGTTTTATTTTATCTCTTACATGTTCTTCCTGCATCATACAACCACATAATGCTATCTTCATGCCCTGATGATGTTTTTTGCAGTTATTTAAATAACCTAATCGGCCGTATACTCGATTATTGGCATTCTCTCTTACTGTACAGGTGTTATATAAGACAAAATCAGCTTCTTTTTCATCTTCTGTCTCACCATAACCAGCAGCCTCTAAAACTCCAAGAATCTTCTCTGAATCTCTTGAATTCATCTGGCAACCAAAGGTTGTAACACAACATAGAAGCTTATGACCAAGTTCTTTTTCTAAAGATGACACCTTTTCTTTAGCCAATTCTATAAAATATTCCTGTCTAAGCTTGTCATCCAAAGGAGCTTTTTCATTTATTTCAGCCAATCGAGGATTAATTATAATCTTCTTACTCATGATTCTTCTTTCTTTCTGATACTGGTGTTATAGAGCCATCTTCATTCTCAATATCCATATTGTTTAACTGAGCGGAGATTGCATTTTTTATACTGTCAATATACTCTCTTCTTAAAGCAGCCTGCTCAAGTTTTTCTTCCTCGGTAAGGCCCACCCCTTTAGATTTATGATATAACTCATTAATTCTGTCAATTTTACTCTGATTCATTGTTTTCCTCGTCTTCCAATTCGTATTCTGGTGATAATTCTTTCTTGTCACTAACTTTGTTTATAAGGTTAAAAGCAGGAATCAAAATATTTCCTATAACAAAGATATATGTAAGGCCTTCGGAATTAGGTCCATAAACTCGCATAAGAGCCACTCCAAGTCCCATAATGATACCATAAATAACCTGATTAATTTTGCCCTGTGGAAGATAATTCTTATCTGCAAGCAAAAAGAAGGCAGCAAATAACAAACCACCACCACAAATTTCAGTAACTAGATAGCCTAAGTTAAAGCCATATCCTGAAATAATAAGTATTAATGTTGAAAATGACAAAATGAAGGAAAGTGGCACTAAGAGATCAATTACATTAAAAAGGAGTAAAATAATAGCTCCTACTAAAATTGCAAGGGAAGATACCTCTCCTATAGCGCCATTACTTTTAATTAGCAATGTTTCAAAAATCTGATTAGATGTTAGACCAGAACCATCTTTCAAAAGAGAAAGTGATGTTGCTCCTGCTTCAATATCTACAAGTGAATTTACGCTCTGTTCTGATATCAATAAAAGAAGGCAGGATGCACCAATAACCGGATTGATAAGATTCTTTACTGGACCTCTAAGCAGGGTATTTAATACTATTACTGAAAAAGCTGAAGCTACTAAAATATAGTACCATTTAATGTTTGCAGGAAATACCAAACCAAGCATTAAACCTAAGGAAATGGCCTTGAAATCAAACATAACAAAAGGTTTTTTCTCAATAAACTTCATTATAATGTCAAGAACCATTGTAAAGCCTACAGAGATTACCAGTGTAAGCAAGGCAGAAAGACCATATCTGTAAAGTCCTAGCACTGTAACTGGAACAAGCGCAATTAATACGTATAAGTATGTAAAATCCTTCTTAAATGATTCATCAATTGCTAAATCTTTAGTTTCTTTTTCCAACTATCTATCCTCGTTTCTATAGTTTTTGTCTTTTGACAATCAATCTAAATTATTATAGCATAAAAGCATATTATTTACCCTAAAAATCGTATTTAGAGGAGATATTATGGAGATTGTACAGAAAGAATTGCTTATCAGCGACTTTGATGATGAAATAATAAAACTGTGGAAAGATGATGAGATAATATTTGATATTGAAACAACAGGATTCTCATCAAAGAATTCCAGTGTATATATGATAGGTTGTCTTGCAAGAAATGAAAACCATATTTTAGTAACTCAGTATTTTTCGGAAAAGATTTCTGAAGAAGCTGCTATTTTGGCAACATTTAACGAGTTGCTTTTAAAATATAATGGCGTAATATCTTTTAATGGAGATCAGTTTGATATTCCTTTCTTAATAGAGAGAGGCAAAATCTATGGTTTTAAGTCTCCTCTGGAAGGCATGACAAGCTATGATTTATATAAAGAGCTAAAATCCTTTAAGCGATTTTTTAATCTCGAAAATATGAAACAAAAATCCCTCGAAGATTTCCTAAATATTGAAAGAGTTGATAAATATGATGGTGGAGAATTGATTAAACATTATCTATATTATGATAAAAGCCCTAACTTTTATGACTTAAACCTTTTGCTGAATCATAATTACGATGATTTGTTAGGACTTACTAAACTCCTGTCAATGAAGTTATATCTTAAGGTTTTTGAAGGTGATTTTGAAATTATTAGTATTACAAGGGAAGAATCGAGGGGCTATTACGGAGATATAGAAGAAAACCTGGTTTTGGAATGTAAACTACCTTATGTTTTGCCTAAGAATGTATCCTACAAGCGCTTGGGCTACTATATAACATTGAGAGATGACCGATTAATCCTGCTTAGTCCAATTGTTAATAATAGAATTAAAATACATTATCCTAACTATCAGGATTACTACTATTTAGAGGAGGAAGACATGGCAGTTTTAAAGGATCTAACTTCTTCAATTGATAAAAGAGAAAAAACAAAATGTAATCCCTATAACTGCTATGGTAAGTTTCTATTAAATGAAAGCAACATAAAAAATTATGAAATCTTCTATCCTTACATAAAAACTGTTATGGATCTTCTAAAGCGTATAGATTAAAAAAAGGCTGTTAGTAATAATACTAACAGCCTTAATCATTATTCGCCTTTTGAGAAGAAGAATGACTTCTCACGAGTATAGTTTAACTCTTTATAGTTCATAATCTGTTCTGTTGAACCAATGAAGAGAATTCCACGATTTACAAGTGAAGCATTAAATTTCTTATAAACATCTTCCTTGGCTTCCTCTGTAAAGTAGATTAAAACGTTTCTACATACAATAAGATGACAACCAGTTGGATAAGGATCCTTTAATAAATTAGATTCCTTAAACTCAACTCTCTTCTTGATGTCTTCAGAAATCTGATAGGAATTGCCTATCTTAGTAAAATACTTTTTCTTTAAATCATCTGGAACTGAAGCAATGCTCTTCTCACCATAAAGACCAACCTTGGCAGTTGCGAGCACCTGCTTATCAATATCGGTAGCATAAATCTTAATCTTGTCTAACGGTAAATGTCTTGATAAAGCCATTACCAGTGAATAAGGTTCATCTCCGGTTGAACAGGCCGCACTCCAAATCTTTAAGTTATTTCCGTACTCTTTAATAAGTCTTGGAAATACTTCCTTGTCCAGAACTTCCCACTGTTCTGGATTTCTATAAAACTCTGACACGTTAATAGTAAGGAAATTGACGAATTCTTCAAACTTAGCAACGTCACTCTTGATTAACTGAACATACTCATCATAGTTGTTAATCTTATTCTTACTAATAAGAGTATCAATTCTACGCTTCATCTGTTTCTCTTTATATGCATTAAGATCAATTTTAGTTAAAGCGTATACATCACTTTTAAACTTCTCGTAACCGTCAAATGGCATTTGATCCACCTCGCTTACTTATGTTTATTATGCTTCTTCAGCAACCTCTTCTGTTGTCTCAGCTGCAGCTGGAGGATCTAAAAGCTCCTTAATGCTTAAGCTGATCTTCTTATCATCCATGTTGAAGTCGATAATCTTAGCTTCAACTTCCTGACCAACCTTTAAAACATCTGCTGGTTTCTCAACATGCTCATAAGAAATTTGAGAAACATGTAATAACGCATCAACGCCGTCAGCTAATTCAATGAAAGCGCCAAAGTCAGCCATTCTAGCTACCTTACCCTTAACTACATTTCCTACAGCGAACTTAGTCTCTGCATCCTTCCAAGGATTCTCATCTTCGAACTTTCTGGATAATGCAATCTTAGTATCCTTGATATCCTTGATGAATACGCGAACAGTGTCTCCTGTATTGAATACCTTCTTAGGATTCTCTGTTCTTCCCCAGCTCATTTCAGAGATGTGAAGTAAACCATCAGCACCACCGATATCTACGAAAGCACCAAAATCAGTTACATTCTTAACTGTTCCTTCGATAACATCGCCAACGTTAATCTTCTCGAAGAGCTCCTTCTGTAACTCAGCTCTCTTAGCTGTCATAAGCTGTCTTCTGTCACCGATTATGCGACGTCTTCTTGGGTTGAATTCTGTAATAACGAACTCAATCTCCTGATTCTTGAACTTGCTTAAGTCCTTCTCAAAGGAATCAGATACAAGGCTTGCAGGGATAAATACCTTAGCCTCATCAACAATAACACTCAAACCACCTGTTAATACTTCGCTAACAGTTGCCTTTAATACCTCATGGTTCTCGAATGCTTCCTCAAGTCTCTTGTTACCCTTCTCTGCACGGAGACGCTTGTAGGATAACATAACCTGACCTTCACCGTCGTTAACCTTAACTACCTTTACTTCCATAGTATCGCCAACCTTGGCAACAGTGGTGAGGTCAACTGGCTCGTTGGAATACTCGTTGCGAGAAAGAATTCCGTCTGCTTTATATCCAATGTTAAGCACGATCTCGTCAGACTTAACGCCAATAACAGTACCTTCAACGACCTCCCCATTATGAATAGTTTTTAAAGATTCCTCTAACATTTGTTCAAAGCTCATTTCTGACATAACTTTTGAACCTCCTCAATTAGTTTATTTGGGGTGGAAGCCCCTGCGGTAATACCTACAGAATGGAATCGTTGAATCTTGTTTATATCAAGATCGTCAATAGTTTGTATATAGTAAGTATTTTCACATTCTTCCTGGCAGATCTCATAGAGTTTTCTCGTATTAGAACTGCTAAGACTGCCAATCACTATCATTGCCTGACACTTTTTCGCTAACAGAAGCGCCTCAGTCTGTCGCTCATTAGTGGCATTACATATAGTATTGACAACATTAACATTATAACTTTTTTTACGTATTATTTCAACTAAATATTGGAATTTTTCAATGTTCTGAGTGGTTTGTGAAACAATTAAAACTGGAAGGTTTTCATCAATTGAAAGGTCATTAATATCATCTTCTGAATCAATTACTTTAATTAATTCAGGACTTTTGGCATAACCACATATACCAATGACTTCCGGATGATTTTTGTTACCAGTAACCAGTACAAAGCCACCCTTTTCAGTATGCTCTTTTACTAACTCATGAATACGACTTACAAAGGGGCAAGTTGCATTCTCAACGTGATAGTTATTATTCTTTAAATCCTCTATAACGGATTCTTTAACACCGTGGGACCTAATTACTATAGTTTTTCCCTCACCGTTTTCTATTGTTTCATCTTCTGAAAGAACAAAAACACCTAAGGCTTCTAAATCTTTAACAACAACCTCATTATGAATAATTGGTCCATAAGTATAGATTTTATCTTCTGATTTTTCTGAAAGATCGCAAACCATATTAACTGCTCTTTTTACTCCGAAGCAAAAGCCTGCTGTCTTTGCTGTTATAACTTCCATTATCTATTTTGCCTTTCTGACAATATCAAGTATGGTATTAACTACATCTTCAATTGTCATATCTGAGGAATCCACAAGTATTGCATCATCCGCCTGCTTTAAAGGAGCGATTTCGCGATGCATATCTCTATAATCCCGCTCTTCTATGTCTCTTGAAATCTTGTCTAAATCAGCCTTTTCGCCCTTTTCAAGAAGTTCCTTATATCTTCTGTTGGCTCTTGTTTCGACGCTTGCAGTAAGATAAATCTTTACATTAGCGTTAGGCAAAACACAGGTGCCGATGTCTCTTCCATCCATTATGACATCATTATTTCTTGCCAGGCTCTTTTGTAACTCAAGAAGATGTGCTCTTACTGCCTTATACTGAGATGTAGTGGATGCCATATTACCGACGGCCTCATTTCTAATGTAAGCAGAAACATCCTGGCCATTTAAAATAACCTTCTGCTGACCATCCTCATAAACAATCTCAACAGTGGCCTTTCCAACGTTTGAAGAGATTTCATCTTCATTATCACCATTAAAGTTATTGTTGATAAAATAATATGCAAGTGCTCTGTACATGGCGCCAGTATCAACGTAAATAAAGGACAGCTCCTTTGCTAATGTTTTTGCAATTGTGGATTTGCCAGCCCCCGCTGGTCCATCTATAGCGATATTAAAACTCATATAATGACTCCTTTACTCTATACTTTTACCTGCAAGATGACCTGTAGACCAGGCAATCTGCAGATTATAACCACCGGTAAAGGCATCTAAATCAAGAACTTCACCGGCAAAATATAAACCTTTTACTATTTTGCTCTCCATGGTGTGAGGATTCACATCCTTAACCGAAACTCCTCCCCTGGTTACAATGGCTTCTTTGTAATCCCTGACTCCTGTTAGAGTTAAAGGGAATCGCCTGATAAGTTTAACAAAAGAGTCTCTCATTTCTCTTGTTACTTCGTTGCACTTTAGATCAGGATCTATGCCGGACTGCTTAATAATAACTGGGGTAAGCTTTCCTGGAAAAAGAGATGACATAGCATTTATAAAACTCTTATTAATGTTATCAGTCAGCTCTTTTAAGACACGGTTTTCAACCTGATCTAAAGTAAGTGCGGGCTTTAGATTAATATAAAGCATGAGATTTTCTTTTTCTATATGTTTGTTTACTACAGAGCTTGCAGATAATATAAGTGGACCACTAACGCCAAAATGAGTAAAGAGCATCTCTCCAAAATCACTGTAAAGCTTTTTGCCTTTATTGTTCTCAATAGTAATCTCAACATTCTTTAAAGCAAGGCCCATAAGATCCTTTACAAAGCCTTCTTTTGTTTCAAATGGCACAAGGGACGGAAATAAGTCCTTTATTTCATGGCCTGATTCTTTTGCCATATTAATTCCGTCTCCTGTTGAGCCTGTAGATGGATATGATAATCCTCCTGTAGCAATAACAATAGAATCACAGGCAAAATATCCCTTTTCAGTTTTTAATCCAATTACCACATTATCTCTTATATCAAGTTCAAGCACTCTTTCGTTTAAGTGAACTTCGACATCTAAAGTATTGAGTCTCTTTGAAAGAGCTTTTGTGATATCGGAAGCATGATCAGATTCTGGAAAGGCACGATTTCCTCTCTCAATCTTTATATTGCATCCATTATTCTGAAAGAAATCCATTACGTCATCATTTGAAAAATCATAAAGAGCCGAATATAAAAACTTAGGATTTCTTGGTATGCATTTAAAATAATCCTCCAAGGGAGATGCATTGGTGAAATTACATCTTCCCTTTCCTGTTATATATATTTTTTTGCCTAATTTTTCATTTCGTTCTATTAGTATTACATTGTGGCCTGCTTCTGCTGCGCTAATTGCAGCCATCATTCCAGCAGCACCACCTCCAACAACACATACTTTACTCATTATTCTTCTCCGGTAAATGATAGTGCATTTTAAGGGTATCGCTTAAATAGTCAATTTCATCAGAACCTGAAACCTGATAGTCATCCCATATAGCTTCAAGGTCGGATAGGTTCTTGATAATTTGTTTTTCGTTCTTTACTGAAACTGCAGCAATAAGTGCATTTATCAAAGACATTGGTGCCACAAGAGATTCTGTGATTGAAGAAAAAGCAGACTCACAGATTAAATTACAGCTTGAATAGAGGTTTAATGGGGAATGTGGACTATCTGTGATAGAAATCACTTTGGCATTTCTGCTTTTTGCATATTCTAGGGCCTTTAAAGTTCTCATAGAATACCTAGGAAAGGAAATGCCAATTATTAGATCCTTTTTCCCTATCCTTAACATCTGCTCAAGTATTTCTGCGTTACTGTTAGTATTTAAAAGATGAACCCTGCTATAGGCTAAATTTAGATTGAAGTAAAGGTATTCTGCAAGAGCATAAGAATTCCTTAAGCCAATAATATAAATATTCTCTGCCTTATCAATCATATCAACAGCCATGGAAAATGTCTGTTCATCTATATTTTCAATTGTATTTGTAATGTGGATTGCGTCCTCAAGTAAAACGCTGGAAAGAAGACTTGATTTATCGATTTTGCCGAAATCAAGTTTTGATGGAGTCTTGTTAAGACGACTTAAAACCAGTTCCTCTAAAGCCTTCTGGAATTCAGGATAACCACTGTATCCCATTTCTTTGGCAAAACGAACCACGGTGGATTCAGATATTCCCACCCTCTGTCCTAACATAGATGCTGTTAAGAAACTACATTCTTCTATATTTTCAGACAAGTAAGAGGCCAGAATTTTCTGGCCCTTACTTAAATGTCCAAATCTCTCATTAATTCGAGTAAATAAATCGTTAGAATACGCCATTTTTGTCAGGCTAAACTAAGAATTAAACAGGATATGCGCCAACCTTTGTATCTGCCGCTGACTGGTCGATTTTGCTCTCCTGAGCATCACGATAGTTAAAGTAGTCTACAGCAACCTTTGGGAACAATGCATATGTTAATACATCCTCATCCTGCTTAATATATTCAGCTGCTTCCTTTCTCAGAGAATCAAGCTCGTTCTCTAATAAATCCGCTGGTCTGCAGGTAATCTGCTTCTCGTCTCCAAGAACCTTCTTAACTACATCTTCGTTAAATGGCTTAACAGTCTGACCATACTCTCCTCTTAAGATAGCCTTGGTCTCCTTGGTAGCAATCTTATAACGCTCGCCAGCAAGTACATTAAATACAGCCTGAGTACCAACAATCTGAGAACTTGGTGTAACAAGTGGTGGTTCACCTAAGTCTTTACGAACTCTAGGAATCTCCTTTAATACCTCTTCATACTTGTCCTCAGCTCCCTGCTCTTTAAGCTGTGAAATCATATTGGAAAGCATACCACCTGGAACCTGATAACGCAAGGTGTTGATGTTAACACCAAGAACCTTGGTAGATAACTGTCCAGAAGCAATAAACTCTTCTCTCATTGGTCTGAAGTACTCTGCAATCTCAGCTAAAAGATCCTGATTAAGACCAGTATCATATGGTGTACCCTCAAGGGACTTAACCATAACCTCTGTTGCTGGCTGACTAGTTCCAAGAGCAAGTGGGCTCATTGCAGTGTCAATAACATCGCATCCAGCCTCAACAGCCTTTAAATAAGTCATGGAAGCAACACCAGAAGTATAATGTGTATGTAACTGAATTGGAATATTAACAGTTTCCTTTAAAGCACCTACTAATTCCTCAGCAGCATATGGAACTAATAAACCAGCCATATCCTTGATACATAAGGAGTTAGCACCCATATCTTCGATTTTCTTTGCAATATCTTTCCAATATTCAAGGGTGTAAGCGTCACCTAATGTATAGGATAAAGCAATCTGTGCGTGACCTTTTTCCTTGTTAGCAGCCTTTACAGCTGTCTCAAGGTTACGGATATCATTTAAACAGTCAAAAATACGAATGATATCAATACCATTTGCGATAGACTTCTGAACGAAGTATTCAACTACATCATCAGCATAGTGACGATATCCCAAGATATTCTGGCCTCTGAATAACATCTGAAGCTTGGTATTCTTGAAACCATCTCTTAACTTTCTTAATCTGTCCCATGGATCTTCCTTTAAGAATCTTAAAGAAGCATCGAAAGTTGCACCACCCCAGCATTCAACTGAGTGATAGCCAACCTGATCCATTTTTTCAATAATTGGGAGCATCTGTTCTGTGGTCATTCTTGTTGCAATTAAAGACTGATGAGCATCACGAAGAACAGTTTCGGTAATCCCAACTGGTTTCTTTATAATCTCTGACATAATATCCTCCTAAATACCAAAGATAGCCATGAATACACCGGCTGCAACTGCAGTACCGATAACACCAGCTACATTTGGACCCATAGCATGCATAAGAAGGAAGTTTGTTGGATCCTCCTCAGCACCAACCTTCTGCGCAACTCTAGCGGACATTGGAACAGCAGATACACCTGCAGCACCAATAAGTGGATTAACCTGTCCGTGTGTTAACTTGCACATAATCTTACCAAACACAACGCCTGCTGCAGTACCAAATGCAAAGGCAATGAGGCCTAAAAGAACGATAAATAAAGTATCCAGCTTTAAGAAGTTCTCTGCACTTGTTGTACCACCTACGGAAACACCTAAAATAATAACTACGATGTACATTAATGCGTTAGATGCAGTTTCAGTTAACTGCTTAACTACTCCAGACTCTCTGAATAAGTTTCCTAACATTAACATACCAAGTAATGGTGCTGTATTTGGAATAATTAAAACTACAACAATAGTTACAATGATAGGGAATAAAATCTTCTCAAGCTTAGAGACTGGTCTTAACTGCTCCATCTTGATAAGACGTTCTTCTTTTGTTGTAAGTGCCTTCATAATAGGAGGCTGAATAAGTGGTACTAATGCCATGTAAGAATAAGCTGCAACAGCAATTGGTCCCATCAAATTACCCTGGCCTAACTTACCGGCAAGGAAGATGGATGTTGGACCATCTGCACCACCGATAATAGAAATAGCTGCAGCTGCCTTGTTGTTAAAGCCAAGTGCAATTGCGGCAAGATATGCTCCAAAAACACCGAACTGAGCAGAAGCTCCTAAAAGGAAAGACTTTGGATTGGCAATAAGCGGACCGAAGTCTGTTGAAGCTCCAACTCCAAGGAATATCAGTGACGGCAAAATGGACCATTCATCTAATAAATAAAAATAACTAAATAATCCGCCAACTCCATTTTCGGAATCTGCAATAGTCATCATAATGTCTGGAAACAGGTTTACTAGCAACATACCAAATGAAATAGGTACAAGCAAAAGTGGCTCATACTGTTTGGCAATTGCAAAGTATAAAAGAATACATGCAATGAGAATCATTACACCATTCTTCCATGTAAGACTAAAGAATGCAGACTGACCAATAAGGTTGGCAAGAGTATCAATAATGTAACTCATTTTTGCCTCCTACTAGTTAAGTGTTACAAGAACTGCTCCTGCTTCTACATTGTCGCCTTCTTTAATTTCGATAGATGCAACTGTACCATCTTCAGATGTTACAATTGGAGTCTCCATCTTCATTACCTCAAGAACAGCTACCTGCTGTCCGCTCTTAACAGCATCACCGATTTTAACATCAATCTTTAATACCTTACCTGCCGCACCAGCTGTAACAGATTTAGCACCCTTTGCTCCGCTTGAAGCTGGAGCTGCTGGTGCAGCTGCTGGTGTGAAAGATGGTGCTGTTCTTCTTACAGGAGCAGACATTTCGGAACCGGTCTCCTCTACTGTAACGTCATAAGAAATACCATTTACGGTAATTACATAGCTCTTCATAATAATCTCCTTATCTTCTACGAATACTCTTTACTACAAAACCATCAGAGGACATCTCTGTAAACTGTGAGATTGCGGCTGTAATTATAGCAACGAGTTCTTCGTTAGCCATTACAGAAGCAGAATTAACACTAGGTTCGTTGTTGGCTGCTGTAGTGTTTTTGCTTTCTACATTTGTCTGTTTGCTCTTGTTAAACTTAGCCTGAATAATAGGAATAAACCTAAAGCATGAAATTACAAGAGCTATGATTATCAGAACCATAAATACAGAAAACATTCCGATAACCATATTTAGTAATGCGTTAACCATATTTTACTCCTATCTTAAAGGATGTTTTTTGTCCTGAACTACAGAGTATTTAGTAACAAGCAAATCGAAGGCAGATACTAAATACTTACGAGTATCTTCTGAATTAATAACTCTATCGATTGCACCACGTCTTGAGAATGCATCATTACCGTTATATTTAGCATCATAATCTGCCTCGGTAATAGAAACCTCATCAACCTGGTTAAGAATCTTTGAAGCTTCCTTTCCAGGAATAATACCCATTTTAGCATTAGCAAAGCTATATACGAAGTCAGCGCCAAGAGCCTTTGAATTAAAGAGGGCAAATGGAGTTCCGTAAGCCTGTCTAGGGATTAATGTAACCTTGGCAACATCTGCCTCGGAAATAGCAGTTGCAAATGAGCTCATTGCTCTCGCTAAAGACTTCTCACTTGTAAGATCTGCCTTAAAGCCAATGTAATCTGGAATGCATAAGAGAGGAATCTCATAAGCATCACAGAATCTAACAAAATCAGTAGCTTTTAATAAAGCGTCAACTGATAATCTTCCATCTTCAGAATTACCGGCAAAAGCACCTACTGTAATTCCATTTAAAGAAATGAATCCGGTAACCATATCCTCGGCATAATGCTTCTTAACTTCTGCAAAAATGCAGTTATCAGAAATGTTAGCTAACAAGGCCTTGGCATCGTAGTTACCTGCATCTATTGTGGGGATTAGTCTGTTTAAATCATCCTGACAATCAGACATAACGCTTCCCTCGGTATTATTTGCTGGAATTAACTCTAAAAGCTCAGAAATAACTGAAGCGAGTTCGTTTTCAGCTACAACATCGTCTATTAATCCAGAATAAAGTCCCTGGAAATCTGCAGATGCAGTGTCTAACTTTTCAGTATAATTATTGTCGATAGTATTAGGGGAATTAACAAATAATCTTCCCTTTTCTTCTACCATGAAATTAAAATCAGAAAGTGCAGGGATTAAGGATAAACCTCCGCCACAGTTACCATAGATAACGGTAAACTCTGGAACAATTCCACTTGCCTCTCTTGCGGCATCAATAATCTCACCCAGTCCGTTTAATGCATCGACACCTTCCTGTAAACGTAAACCGGAACAGTCGATTAAACCAATAACTGGAGCTCCCATTTTAACAGCCTGAGCGTATATACTTACAATTTTCTTGCAATGCATCTCGCCCAAGGAACCATGTAATACATCTGGATCCTGACTGTATAAGAATACAAGTCTTCCGTTTACTAGACCGTATCCTGTGACCACACCGTCTGATGATTCAAATAGTTCTTTTAATGTCAAATCAGTGTTACGGCCACATACGTTACCGCCTAATTCCACAAAACTACCCGGATCAACCAGTGCCTTAATTCTTGTTAAGGCCTTCATTTCCTGGCTATCACCCATTTTTATTCCCTCCTGTAAATAAACTGGAAATTATACAATTCCATAGTATAAATAATCATGAAATCCAACTTTCCACAAATATATGATATGCGATTTTTGTTTTATTTTCAATACGATTTAGGTGATATTTATTCATTTTGTTATATATATATCAAAAAATAGAGACTTCCCTTAGGAAGTCTCTAAGAATCATTATTGTTTATTATGGCTTCTTCTCTTCATATCATACATTCTGTGATCAGCAAGCTTAATTACATCTTTAACTCCATTGCATGGTGCTTCAGATCGGAAAGCCATTCCATAAGATGTTTCTATGGTTCTGTGAAGAAATAATTCATCTTTCGCCTTGAGATAATCGATAAAAGCTCTAGCATGATTCTGTATCTGGAAATGAGGATTATCTCCAACTACAACCATGAATTCATCGCCACCGACTCGAGCACATTTGCCGAAATCGATCCAGTAATCTCTTAGAATATGGGCAAAAGAAATAATATACTCATCTCCTACCTCATGGCCATAGGTATCATTTATTTCTTTAAGATAATTCAGATCATAGCTAACGACGCCATAATCAATGTTTTTATTTTCATATTCATGAAGTATTTCATCAACCTTAAGTCTATTATAAAGAGATGTAAGATAATCTTCGTAAGCAAGTCTGGTTAACAGATCCTTATTAGATTCATTTACAAAGGCTCTTGATAATTCAGATAAGGCTCTGATTAATAACAATACAATGAAAAGAAAACCACCGTAAGCAATTATCGGATGATATTTTGCCCCACAATGGAGAGTAATATAATAATTTAGTAAGTCTCCAACAGCGAATAAAATTATTGTTAACATAGCCAGGGTGCCTAATTTATCTGATTTTCTCCGGTATGTTTTACTTGTAACATATACAATAAACATACAAACAAGACTTAAAAAGAATAAAAGGTGTTTAACTGGCAAAAACAAGGTTATATGAGCTATATTAGCAAAATGTAATCCAAAGGAAACAAAAATAAGGACAACATTTCCAACAAATGTTATATCAATCAAATAAACTGTTTTATCAGTAACCGGATAATAGGTTCTGAAATACAAAAGCATTGGGATATCAAGACAATACAGAGTAAAATACTCCATAAGCATTATTCCTGTAGAGTTCATTCCAAAAAGCTGGAGTAAGTTACTACCACAAAGCAGCCACATGGATACTAGTATAGAAAATACGCCTATGAATCCAAAGCCGGAAAGCTTTTTATTAATGATATCGATAAAAGTAGCAACTACAAGAAGCAGTACACCAAGAATCAGCAAAAATATGCTCAGCAAATAACTGTATATGTTCTCCATAAATAAATCTGAAGTAACACTAACGGAAGATGTTAATGCAGGCACTTCGAGAGATCTGAAAGCGTCATTATCAGTAGCATAGAAATCAATGCATATCCTTTTGCCGGCATATTTATTAGGAATGGCAAAAATATTATAATTCTTTCCAAGAATATGTCCATTTGCATAATCATTTAAACCGAAGGTGTAAATAGGTGAAGATTCATTATCAACATACACGGCTACCGCACTGTATCTCGAAACAAAGGAAATTGCCTTTTCATCCTCCCAATAAGGAAGCGTAGTTTCAATAGTAACAATACTGCCAGATTTAATACCAGTAAATTTATAAGTATCTAATTCAACAGTTCCCTGTTCAATGCCATTAATGTAGACCTCATAAGAGGATGATAAAATGTCTGTTTTATCATCTTTATTAATATACCCCAGAATATTAATTGACAGTACAAGTGCAAAAACTGCAATGATTATAAAACTAATTATAATAAAATCGCTTTTTTTAATCATCATAACCCCTAGATTTCTACTGTTTCTATAGCGTTCATTTCCTCTTCTGCCTGAACTTTAAACTCCTCAATCTGATCAGGCTTTAGAACAGGCAGTTCATCAATTGATTCAACCCCAAAGGTGCGCAAAAACTCCTCAGTTGTACCGAAAAGCATTGGACGACCTGGTGCATCAAGTCTGCCTAATTCCTGAACAAGATTATATTCAACCAGCCTATTTACTGCATGGTCAGAAGATACACCCCTGATTTTCTCTACCTCAACCTTGGTAATAGGCTGCTTATAAGCAATAATAGAAAGAGTTTCCATTAATACATCAGTTAAAACGAGCTTTCTTTTTGCCTGTTTTATTCTAATTAAGGAATCATAGAATTCTGAAGCTGTACACATCTGGAAGGAACCATCAAGCTCGATAATTCGCATTCCTCTCTTTTCATCTTCATATTCTGCGCGAAGTTCATTAATTAATTCAATGCAGGTTTCCTTATCCTCCTGTAATCCTTCTGATATTTTACCTAAGGATACAGCTTCGCCAAAAGAAAACAAAATAGCTTCTAATGTTGATAACCTAATATCTCTGCTCATATTATCTCCATTTATACTTTAGATACAATAATAATGTCATCAAAGGTATCCTCCTGGGACACCTCGATTTTTCCGAGTTTCATGAATTCGAGTATAGTCAAAAAAACAACTATCATCTTCTCTTTGGACTTGGATCCCTCCATGAGTTCTCTAAAAGAAAAGGTATTATGCTTATGTATGTAGAGATCTATCTCCTCCATTACCTCTTCAAGGTTAACCTCTTCCTTCTCAATACGTCCGAAGGTTGATCTTACAGGATCCACTCTATCCGCCTGTTTCTTTACAAGAGACTTAAAAACCTGATTTAGTTTTGCTAAAGTAAGATCTCCAATAAGCTCTTCCAAATCAATTGGCTGAGTGTAAGCAAGAACTTCTTCCGGAAGTGTTGATTCCTTATAGAAGTTTTTGGCAGCATCAAGCTGTCTGTCTTTTAATTCATAAGATATATACTTGTACATCTTATATTCTATTAACTGAGCCACTAATTCTGCTCTAGGGTCTACTTCCTCGCCCTCTTCATCTTTTTCAGCCGGAAGAAGCATTTTTGCCTTAATATCAAGGAGAGTTGCAGCCATTACAAGAAACTCGCTTATAATATTTAAGTCATTTTTCTTCATCTCTTCAAGATACTGAAGATACTGCTCAGTAATTAGGGAAATCGGAATATCATATATATTTACTTTGTTTTTATCAATTAGATGAAGTAAAAGGTCTAATGGGCCTTCAAAACTCTCTAATTTTACATTCAAATCCATGGCTCCTCCAAATTGCACGTAGCCTGTCTATTTTATAATGTTTTGACAAATTATTCAACTAATTGCAGGGCAAAATAGAAAGACAGACATATTCCGCTCTGTCATTTAACCTGATTGGATATGTGTGATAGCCAAGTCCTTTATTTACTATAAGCATGGACTCTTTTCCCTTATTATTCTTAAGGTTATAAAGTCCACCATCAAACTCAGGAAAAAGCTTAAGCTCTGGACTAATAATACTTCCTATAAACGGAAAGCGAACTAAGCCACCATGAGTGTGACCAGCGAGGATTAATTCGGAATCAAGTTCCTTATACTTGTGACTATATGAAGGATTATGTGTTATTAAAATATTATATGCATCCTTTTCGTTTCCAGAAAAATGTTCTGATAAATAATCCATGCTAACCTCTGGTAATTTAAGCTTTAAATACATATTATCAAGAAGGTTTAAACCAATAAGATTAAACTTATCTCCATTAATCTCAATTACTTCCTTTTCATTATTAAGAACATGAATGCCATAGGAAGTTATGGCTTCCATATAGTCAGAAAAGGCTTTATTATAATCTTCATTATCTAGGGCAAATTTATCTCTTGCTCTAATTTCATGATTACCAAAAACATAATAAACCGGACAACTCTTTGATAAAGCCTTTAATAGCGGAAGAAGCTTTCCATAATTCTTGTATTCGACCTTATTAAATACGTCCCCTCCAATAATGATTATCTCAGGCTTTTCAATTTCGATATCTTTAATTAACTTCTCTCCAAAATCAATATTGTGAAGATCAGATATAAAGACAAAAGAATGTTTATTTTTAGCTTTTTCACAGTAGATTTTATATTCTGTTCTTTTATAAACTTTCAAGGAATATATATCATATATAAAAATTATTATAATTAGTATAAGGACTATCTGCATTGATTCTCCTTTAAAGCAGTGGGGCTATCAGTCTTAGGAACCCCTGCAATGTTTTTTGGAATGGGTGCATTGATAAGGCATAGGACAAATCTATCTCTCTCGAATCTTTAAAAATCTGATTAAAATCGTTTTTAATATCTTTTAAGATATTTACATCATACATCCATACGCCATCCTCGAAGTTTAAGAACAATCCTCGGTAATCAAGGTTTACCGTTCCGACAACAGCAATAATATCATCAGTCAATATCATTTTGCTGTGAATAAATCCCGGACTGTACTCGTATATTTTTACTCCTGCCATCAATAACTGTCCATAATAAGACTTTCCAAGAAGATTAATTAGCTTTTTGTCAGGAATTCCAGGCATTATAATTCTTACATCTACTCCCGATTTTGCAAGCCAGCATAAAGCCGACATCGTCTCGTGATCAAGGATAAGATATGGTGTAGTGATATAGAGATATTTAGTGGCGTTTGAAATCATCTGTAAATAAATACCAAGCGCCAAAGACTCGGATATCAATGGTGATTCTCCAAAGGGCTGCAAATAACCCTTTTGTGGCAATTCAGACTTAACAAATTGGTCTGGCAAAAAAGACTTAAAGTCCATATTTTCTTTTGTATTGTACTGCCAGATTTCCGTAAACATAGCCAGAAAGCTGATTACAGCATCACCAACAACTCTAATACCGTTGTCCTTCCAATATCCAAAACGCTCCCATTCATTAATATACTCATCAGATAAATTAAAACCACCTGTATAAGCGATTTTGCCATCTATAATAATTATCTTTCTGTGATCTCTGTTATTAGAAACAATAGAAACAAAGGGCAAAAGTCTATTAAACTTGTAGCATTTAATACCCTTTTCTCTTATCGTTTCATAGAATTTTGATGGGAGGCATTTAATAGATCCGAGATCATCATATATAATACGGACATCAATACCCTCTTTTACTTTCTCCTCAAGAATCTCCATTATAGAATCAAAGAAGATTCCTTCCATAATAATGAAAAATTCAATGAATATGTATTTTTCTGCTTTTCTTAAATCTTCAAGAAGTGGATTGAAAAGACTCTCACCAGAAGGATAATATGTGATACCCTGGTTCTCATATAAAGGATAACCAGAAGCTCTTTCTATATAACTAGACTGTTTACCATAGCCGGTTAATATATCCTTACTAAGATCATATTCTGAACGAAGCTCATTCAAATCAACAGATGTCATATTGTGAATACCCTGATATCTTATACGATTTCTTTTATTAATTGATTTTCTCCCCAAAAGAATATAAAGGGCAAAACCAAGGACTGGTGCCGTCAGAATAACTATTGACCAAATTAGCTTGTATGAGGGATTTTCCTGATTATTAACTATAAGAATAACAAGAATAACAGATAATACCTGAATAATTAAGCTTGCGTATTTAAAATAAGAGTTAAAGAAAACAAACAGACCAATGAACCATGCTATCTGCAAAAGCATGGTAAATACCCAGACGAATATACGACTGGTAAGAGCATTTTTTAAATATCTCAATAATCTGTTCATCAAAAAACCTCCACTTAGAATTATAACATCCAGGACTTTAATAATCAAAAAAAGAGCTATCGGATTAGACCGATAGCTCAAGGTATAAATATTAAACTGCAGTCATGTCAGGTGTTACATCCTTGATGGAGAAGCTCATTCTTCCCATCTTGTCCTTGCCTAAGCATACAACTGTAACTTTATCGCCAAGAGTGAGAACGTCCTCTACATGATTAATTCTTTCCTTAGCAATCTTAGAGATATGAACCATACCTTCCTTGCCTGGTGCGAATTCAACAAATGCGCCAAATTCCTTAATGGATACAACCTTGCCGGTAAATACCTGTCCCTCTTCGAAGTCAGTGGTAATTACCTTAATCATATGCATTGCCTCATCCATCATGGCTGCATCTGTTCCACATACGGAAACAAATCCATCATCAGTGATATCAATCTTAACGCCTGTAAGATCAATAATAGTATTAATAGTCTTACCTCTCTGGCCAACAACATCGCCAATCTTCTGAGGATCAATAGTCATCTGACGAATCTTTGGTGCATACTGACCAACTTCCTTACGTGGCTCAGCGATTGCACTCTTCATAACTTCCATGATAAAGAGACGTGCCTCACGTGTTCTGCGGATTGCCTCTTCAACGATAGGTCTTGTTAAACCATGAATCTTAATATCCATCTGGATTGCAGTGATTCCCTCTGTAGTTCCTGTAACCTTGAAATCCATATCGCCGAAGAAATCCTCAAGACCCTGGATATCTGTAAGAACTACATAATCATCATCAGTGTCACCAGTTACAAGTCCACAGGAAATACCAGCTACCATAGCCTTAATTGGTACACCTGCTGCCATGAGTGACATACAGCTTGCACATGTAGAAGCCATTGATGTAGATCCATTTGACTCGAATGTCTCAGATACGGCACGGATTGAATATGGGAATTCCTCTTCTGTAGGAAGTACAGGAATAAGTGCTCTCTCTGCTAATGCACCATGACCAATCTCACGACGTCCTGGACCACGGCTTGGTTTTGTCTCTCCAACTGAATATGATGGGAAGTTATAATGATGAATATATCTCTTGAATGTCTCATTGTCATCAAGACCATCAATCTTCTGTCCCTCAGATAATGGAGCAAGAGTTACGATATCGCAAATCTGAGTCTGTCCTCTTGTAAACATTGCAGAACCATGAACTCTAGGAATAAGATCAACCTCTGCTGCGAGTGGTCTAATCTGTGTAATTTCTCTTCCGTCGGGACGTTTATGATCTTTAAGAATCATCTTACGTACTGTCTTTTTCTGATACTGGTAAATAGCCTCTGAAAGAACAGCCATATACTCCTCGTTATCAGCAAAAGCTTCCTCGAGACGCTCTGTAATCTTCTTGATGTTTTCTTCTCTTACCTGCTTCTCATCTGTGAATACAGCAACTTCCATCTCTGAAGGAGGTACGATTTCCTTAATGCGTGCAAATAATTCCTCTGGAATAGCGCAGCTTTCATACTCATGTTTTGCTTTTCCACAATCAGCAGCAATCTTGTTT
>JAZQNS010000064.1:0-8039 GCA_045627425.1 Lachnospiraceae bacterium
CTGTTGTCTGAAGCATTCCATTTTCTTTAATGTAAATATGAATCCACTTCTGAACATTTTCAGGTAGATATGATATTTCGACTGCAGTATAAAGGGCGAGCTTCTTGTTATCGACAAGATCAAGTAATGGAGATATAACCATTGTTAACCTCATTAATCTATGAACCTGGTTACGACTTTCTCCTACTTCTTCAGCTAATCTGACATCCGTTTGATAATTTCTCCCTACTAGGGAGGAATTATCTTTACTTGGTCTGCCAGCCTGTCTTCTCATGGCATCATATCGCATCTTATAAGCAAAAGCCTTTTCACTAGGAAGAATCTCTTCACGCTGAACATTGGCATCTACCATCATTATGGTAGCTTCATCATCAGTCACCTGCTTTACGATTGCAGGAATCTTTTTAAGCCCTGCTCTTTTTGCAGCATGAAGTCTTCTGTGTCCCGAAATCATTTCATAGGTTCCTTCATCATCAGGTCTTACAATAACCGGTGTAAGAACACCATTAGCTTTAATGCTATCTACAAGCTCATCCATCTTTTCATCATCAACCACCTTAAATGGATGATTCTCAAAAGGATATATTGCTTCCACCTGGATATCTGTGGTACCGGATACCTCCGGTACACACAACAGTTCATCCAAACTAGTCATTTTAATTTTCTGTCCAACTCTCTGTCCCATTACATAGCCTCCTTCTTGATAACTTCTTTAATAAGCGCTGTATATGCAAATGCGGCCTTGCCTTTCGGATCATAAACATAAAGGCTAGAACCTTCTGCAGATGTTTCAGCTGCTCTAACAGACATTGGTATTTCACAATCAAATACAGTAAGACTATCTGCATATGCGTCATATACCTGCAGTGCAATATCCTTGGCATAATTGGTTCTGTTATCAACCATAGTGAGTAAAATACCTTCAATAGTAAGCTTAGGATTTAATTGTCTCTGAACCCTACCAATTGTCTTAATCAACTGCTGTAATCCCTTTACAGGAAGATAAGCAGCCTGTACCGGAATCAATACTGAATCTGCACACGCAAGAGCATTGATTGTAAGCATTCCAAGGCTCGGCATACAGTCGATAATAATAAAGTCATAAATCGCCCTGGCCCTATTCACATATTCTCTAAGAATCGTCTCTCGGCTAATCACACCAGTAAGTGATATTTCCAATCCGGATAACTCAATATTACCGGGAAGAAGATCTACGCCCTCTGGATGCTTTAAAATGCCCTCAGACATATCGAACTCTTCATCATTGATAATCTTAAGCATGATTGTCGCCAAAGATTTCTCAAGCTTATCAGGCTCATCAAAACCAAGACTAATTGAAAGGGATCCCTGAGGATCTGCATCAATCATCAATACCTTATAACCTTCACGCGCCAAACCTATTCCAAGATTTACACAGGTGACGGTCTTCCCTACGCCCCCTTTTTGATTTGAGACGGAAATTACTTTACACATACTTTTATTCCTTCTTTCCTCTGTTCTCGATATACTTTTCAAACATTTCAACCTTAATTAACACAGTTCCACCAATCTTATAAATTGCACCGGATTCCTGCGCAAACTTCCTTGCTGTGGAGAGTCCTATCGAATACAGCTTTGTTGCTTCATCCAAGCGGATATATTTTTTAGCTCCACATTCTACTAGCTCCTGCAAATGTTCTATTTCTTCTCGCATCATAATTTCTGCTTCCTCCTTGTCCATTTCTTCCTTTTCTTTAATCTTGGCTTGTTGCTCCAAATAATCATCCAGGATATTGAGATCCACTATTGTTGTTTTTCGAATCGGAAGATTTGCACCTGCTAACTTTGCAGTGCGAACAAAAAGTGAATAGCCCATATTATAGAGCTGTGCTCCCTGATAGTAGGAAACATATCTGTGTTTCTTACTCTGCTTAATGTACTTGTCGAGATCAGGTGCCCGACTTCTTGGATTTTTCCTAGACATATTTACACATTCCTTCCAGAGATATTCTTCATTGCCCCGTTGCAAGAAGTCCTAAAAACGAAAAAAAGCACCTGTTTCTGGTATTTCTACCAAAAGCAAGTGCTTTATCTTTTCCCTGTTTCTCAGGGTTAATATTTACTTTTCATCTGCTGACGCAAATTTGACACACTGATTTTCATCAATTGACATCATTTTTACATCATCTGAAAGGAATTTATAGACGACCCCGACTTCATATCGGATTCGTTTATTACAATTTATTTTTGTTTGTCCTTAACCACCGGATTTGTCGTCGATGTGTTTCATTGTACCTACTATGAAATACACCTATAAATGGCTAAAAATCCGTATTTGTTTGTATAGCTTAGACACTGCGCATCGTTGGGAACAGGAGTACATCTCTGATGGCTGCACTGTCGGTAAGCAACATAGCCAGACGGTCAAGACCGTAGCCGATACCACCGGTTGGAGCCATTCCTAACTCAAGTGCGTATAAGAAGTCCTCATCTGTATGCTGAGCTTCCTCATCACCAGCCTCTGCGTTAGCATCCTGTGCTGCGAAACGCGCTCTCTGATCGATTGGATCGTTAAGCTCGGAGTATGCATTACACATTTCCCATGTGTTGATGAAGAGCTCGAAACGCTCTACCTTGGATGGATCATTTGGCATCTTCTTGGTTAAAGGAGATATCTCAATTGGATGATCTAATACGAAGGTAGGCTGGATTAGCTCCTTCTCGCAATATTCCTCGAAGAAGAGTGCCACGATGTCGCCCTTCTTGTGGTAATCTTCATACTCAATATGATGCTCGTCTGCTAACTTCTTAGCTGCTGCATCATCTGGAACCTGGTCAAAATCAATGCCTGCATATCTCTTGATGGCATCGTTCATGGTGAGACGCTCGAATGGCTTACCGAAGTCAATTTCCTTACCCTGGTAATTAATGAGTGTTGTACCACATACCTTCTCAGCTACATAGCGGAACATGGACTCTGTTAATTCCATCATTCCCTCGTAGTCTGTATATGCCTGGTAAAGCTCCATAAGAGTAAACTCAGGATTGTGACGGGTATCGCAGCCTTCGTTTCTGAATACTCGGCCGATTTCGTATACTCGCTCAAGACCACCAACAATAAGTCTCTTTAAGTAAAGCTCAAGGGAAATACGGAGCTTTACATCTTCATTTAATGCATTAAAGTGGGTCTCGAATGGTCTTGCGGAAGCACCACCTGCATTTGCTACTAAGATAGGAGTCTCAACTTCCATGAAGTCTCTGCCTGCTAAGAAGTTACGAATCTCCTGAATCATGAGGGAACGCTTAATGAAAGCATTTCTGTGTTCCTCATTCATAATTAAGTCGATGTATCTCTGTCTGTAGATAGCATCTGTATCTGTTAAGCCGTGGAACTTTTCTGGAAGTACCTGTAATGACTTGGAGAGAAGAACTAACTCCTCTGCATGTACAGAGATTTCACCAGTCTTGGTTCTGAAAGCATAGCCCTTTACACCGTAAATATCGCCGATGTCAGACTTCTTAAAGTCTGCGTATGCCTCTTCTCCAATTGAATCACGAGCAACATAAACCTGAATCTTACCCTTAAGATCCTGGATATTGCAAAAGCTTGCCTTACCCATTACACGCTTAAATAGCATACGTCCTGCAATGGACACCTTGATTGGGTCTGCATCCATAATTGCACGGCGCTCATTGTAATCTGCGTTAACCGCTTCCCTTGCTGCTGCCTCGTCCATGCCATCTGTATTCACAGACGCTCTTCCAGCAAGGAGCTTCTCTTCGTGTGCCTCATATAAAGATCTAACGTCGTCTGAATGATGTGTCTGATCATATTTAGTGATGACAAAAGGATCCTTACCTGCATCCTGTAATTCCTTTAACTTGTCACGTCTAACCTGCACTAAACGATTTAATTCCTGCTGTTCCTGGCGATTCTCTTCAGCCATATTGATTCCTTCCTTTCTAGTTCGCTACGCGCTGAATATCTAAAATCTTGTACTCCATGACTGCACCGGATGGTGTCTCTACGGATACTGTGTCTCCGACCTTGCTACCAACAAGAGCCTTACCCACTGGAGACTCGTTTGAGATTTTGCCTTCGAGGGAGTTAGCCTCTGTAGAACCAACGATGGAGTATGTCACATCCTCGTCGAACTCTACGTCGTGTACCTTAACTACACAACCAACGGAGATCTTGTCAAGATCTACCTCCTCCTCAACTACTACCTCTACATTCTTAAGGATTGCCTCAATCTCCTCGATACGAGCTTCGATATCTCTCTGCTCATCCTTAGCTGCATCGTACTCAGCATTCTCGGAAAGGTCGCCCTGCTCACGAGCTTCCTTAATCTTCTCAGCGATCTCTTTTCTTCTTACTACCTTGAGATCCTGAAGCTCATCCTCTAATTTCTTCAGTCCTGCGTAGGTTAATAACTTCTTTTCCATTAGTTTACCTCACTCGTTTTCTTCTTATTTCTATGCGAAAACTTATCTTCTCACTATAATTCCAACATTATACGAAAATTACATACCTCTGTCAAGGAGAGAATATAGCAAGTTTTCAAGCTCTTCATAGCTTTCAACCTCGTTAATCATACCCCTGAATCGTGAGGAATGTTTGTAGCCAGTCATGTACCATCCGGCATGCTTTCTCATCTCCCTGATGCCTGTGTACTGACCCTTATAGTCAAGCTGCATCCTGGCGTGTCTAAGTATGGTCTCAATGACCTCTGTTAGCTCCGGCCTTTCAGGCAAAATTCCCTTTTCTTCGTATTCTATTATCTGGGAGAATAACCAGGGATTACCACGTACGCCTCTTCCAATCATGACTCCGTCGCAGCCCGTTTCCTCCTGAATTCTTCTGGCACTTAGCGGGTCTGTAACATCACCGTTGCCAATTACTGGTATCTTCACCGCTTCCTTAACCTGCCTTATGATGTCCCAGTCAGCCTCTCCGGCATAAAACTGCTCTCTGGTTCTTCCGTGAACTGCAACAGCCGCGGCTCCGGACTCCTCAGCTATGTGGGCCATCTCCACAGCATTGATATGGTCGCTGTCGAAGCCTCGTCTTATCTTAACTGTGACAGGCTTCTTAATAGCCTTGGCAGTGGCCTCTATGATTTTGCCGGCAAGGATGGGGTTCTTCATAAGGGCGCTTCCCTCACCGTTATTCACCACCTTAGGCACAGGGCAGCCCATATTGATATCCAGTATGTCGAAGTTCCTGTCCTCGATTCTCTTAGCCATCTCGGAGATAATGACCGGATCCGAGCCAAAGAGCTGTAATGATGCTGGTCTCTCGGCCTCATCTACCTGTAAGAGGAGCTCTGTATTCTTGTTGTTATAGTAGATGCCCTTGGCGGACACCATCTCCATACACACAAGTCCCGCTCCCTGCTCCTTGCACAAGATACGAAATGGCAGGTCTGTTACTCCTGCCATTGGTGCCAGTATTAGATTGTTTTTTAGTGTTACATTTCCAATCTTAAGTTCCTTCATTATTCACCCTGTAGATTATTTCTTCTGCTTGGCAAAAATTCTCTGCATACCCTTTAAGGTAAGGGCTGCATCGTAGTAGTTAATCTCTGGTACTTCCTCGGCGATGATTCTGCCAAGTCCGCCTGTTGCTACCACCTTTAAGTCCTTAAAGCCGCTCTCTCTCTTCATCTCTCGGATAATATATTCAGTCTGGCCTATCTGACCATATACAATTCCCGCCTGCATGGAGGAGATTGTATCCTTTCCAAGAACGGACTCAGGTTTAGCAATCTCAATAGTTGGCAGCTGTGCAGCCATTCCTGAAAGGGCTGCGGCGGCTGTCTGAATACCAGGTGCTGTAGCTCCCGCAAGGAAGGCACCAGTCTCATCAATAAGGTCATAGGTGGTTGCTGTTCCGAAGTCTATTACAAGAACAGGGCCGCCATATATCTCGTAAGCTGCCACTGCATCCACGATTCTGTCTGCACCAACCTGGCGAGGGTTATCGATTGCTACCCTGATACCGGTCTTGATACCAACGCCAATAAAGATTGGCACCAGGTTAAAGTACTTCTCAATTGCTCTCTTAAGTGAGTAGTTCACATCAGGCACAACGGAAGCGATAATCACATCTGTTATGTCATCAATGGTTAAACTACCGTACTTTATCATATCGCAGAGGTCGATTCCGAACTCATCCGCGGTTCTTTGCCGCTTGGCAGTCATTCTATAGGTATTTACCAGCTCTTCGCCATTAAATACACCTACGGTTATATTGGTATTTCCTACATCTAAGGCAAGTAACATTATAAATCATCCTCCCCTAATCCCAGGCAAAATACCCTAAAGTACATTTCCAATGCCTCGAAGAGCTCTACCTTCTCTCGTTGTAACTGGCGCATCTTAAGGCCTGCACCGATTTCATCGTAGAGAATATCCTCCTCGTCATGCTCAGTTTCAAGCTGTAAGGAACCCTCATCATCAAAGTAAAGAGTCAGGATTCCGCCTACCTCCTCTGTGTAGAGAACACACATCACCTTGAGCTCATCCTTGATAGATTGTGGGATATTCTGAAAATTTGAATCTAGATAAAACTTTTGCTCGTAATTGCTAGAAACGCATAATATGAACCTTTCCTCCATGCTTTCCTCCATCTATGTCTTCTTTGATATTTATACATACCCGTAAACGCCTCTGACAGATACCTCTCCAGAGCGTATAGTTTCTATTTTTCCGTCTTCTTTTTCTACCACAAGACCACCATCTTCGTCAACACCTAATCCCCTGGCAATATAGTCTCCCTTGGGATCTAATACCTTGATGGTGCGGCCTATGCTTAGGCATTTGTCCTCGTATTCCTCCCTCAGGGCCTTAAAGCCCTCCTTCTCGAAAATGTCTAAGTATCTCTCCCAAGCAGCAACTATGCCCTCTTCAAGGCTTTCTCTTACTGTATTCTCGTATATTAAATCCTTTTCGTCCCAGTTAAGGCAGAGAGAAGTAGCTGTATCCCTTATATCCTCCGGGAATTCCTTGTGATAGAGATTGATTCCTATACCCATTACCACATAGTCAAGTCCGCCTTCAGGCTTTAAGGCCATCTCGCAGAGTATTCCGGATACCTTCCTTCCATTTACAACCAAATCGTTGGGCCACTTAATCTTACAATGGACTCCCGTAACTGCATCTATGACAGATTCAGCAACCAAAGCCATAATTAAGGTTAAGCTAGGGGCATCTTCGGTGGATATTGCCGCTCGCTCAAGAATTGATAGGTATATACCATCGCCTTTTTCAGACTGCCAGGTCTTGCCAAGCCTGCCCTTTCCCTTAGTCTGCTCTAAAGATGAACAGACATATCTCTTTATGGATGGGTCCTTGGCTACCCTCTTACACTCTTCATTTGTGGAATCTATAGATTCGAATCTTTCTATAACCATATATTTTGCCCAATGCTTTCTATAAAACTATTAGCCTAGTACAGTATACCACATGTGTCCAGACATCGTCCTGTATTCATTCCCGCAGCGGCCTTGTCTATGGCCTGCTTGCCAAAAACATAGAAATGGACCACCTCTCGGCGGTCCATCTCGTATTTACTATGAAAAAAGGAACAAATGATTTCCTACTTTGCGATTTCAGTTACGGACTTAGCAAGACCTGCAATTCCCTGAATCTCAGATGGGATAATAATCTTGGTTGCCTGTCCGTCTGCTGCCTTGGCAAATGCCTCTAAGGACTTAAGCTTCATAACAGCCTCGTCTGGAGCTGCTTCCTTTAAGTAGCGTAAGCCTTCAGCGTTAGCCTGCTGGATCTTAAGGATTGCCTCTGCCTGACCTTCAGCTTCCTTAACGGTAGCTTCACGCTTAGCCTCAGCTCTTAAGATTGCTGCCTGCTTCTCTGCCTCTGCGTCTAAGATTGCAGATTCCTTCTTACCTTCAGCAACAAGAATTGTGGACTTCTTCTCACCTTCAGCTCTTGTTACAGCCTCACGTCTCTCACGCTCAGCCTTCATCTGCTTCTCCATTGCATCCTGAATAGCTGTTGGAGGAATAATGTTCTTTAACTCAACTCTGTTAACCTTG
>JAZQNS010000065.1:0-10471 GCA_045627425.1 Lachnospiraceae bacterium
GAGAATGTCAGCCCTCTTGGTATGGGTGTAAGACTTCCGGCAGGAAGCCCCAATATTGTAGGAAAAGATATTATAATTGTTGCGGAAACGCTGATTATGTATGCTGATGTTAAGAGACAGGTAAATGATGATGACGGAAGCGTATATATTGGTATTCATGCTCGTAAATTTACCAACGATGTACTTCAGTATTTGTTTACATCAATTGGAGGATGATTATTATTTTGCAAAAGATGGACTGCCCGATGGGCAGTCTTTTTTGTTATAGCAAAGAGGAAAATAGTTTGAATGCTTGCATGAAGGGTCTCCTTTACTTTTATGTATTAAAGAAGTAAAATATAAAGTTGTTATCTTTAGTTTTTTTATGTTTTTACAGGAGGAAAACCATGACAAAAATTGATATTGTGTCAGGATTTTTGGGGGCGGGAAAAACAACACTGATTAAGAAACTCTTAGGAGAGGCGCTTACTAATCAGCAGGTTGTTCTTATAGAAAATGAGTTTGGTGAAATAGGTATTGATGGAGGCTTTCTTAAGGATTCCGGCATTACTATTTCTGAATTAAACTCAGGCTGCATTTGCTGCACTCTTGTTGGTGATTTTGCCAAGAATTTAAAGGATGTAGTAGAGCAGTTTCATCCGGACAGAATCCTTGTTGAGCCATCAGGAGTTGGTAAGCTCTCTGATGTAATGGCATCTGTAGTGGATGTGCAGGAGGAGGCTGGTTTAGAACTTAATGCCTTAATCACAGTAGTAAATGGAAAGAAGGCATTAAAGCAGATGAAGGCCTTTGGAGAGTTCTTCAATAATCAGGTTGAATTTGCTACAACAGTTGTGCTTAGCAGAACCCAGGAGATGGATGATGATAAGCTTGTGGAGGTTGTATCTGTTATTCAGGACAAGAATCCTAAGGCTGCAATTATAACAACACCATGGGATGATTTAGATGGTCAGGTTATTTTAAAAGCTGTTGATCAGAAGAGCAATCTGGTGTCAGAACTTATGGAGGAGGCTCATGAAGCTCATGAAGCCCACGAACATGAGCACCATCACCATGATCATGGACATGAGCATGAACATGACCATGAGCATGAACATGACCATGAGCATCATCATGAGCATGAGGAAGGCTGCACTTGCGGTTGCCATGATCACGAGCATGACCATGAGCATGAGCATGAACACCATCATGACCACGACCACGAGCACGAGCAGCATCATGACCACGAGCATGAGCATGAACATCATCATGAACATGATGAGCACTGCACTTGTGGATGTCATGATCACGACCATCATGACCACCATCATGCAGATGATGTATTTACCTCTGTTGGAATAGAGACACCTCATAAGTTTGACAGAGCTACAGTTACAGCTGCTTTAGACAAGCTTGTAAACGATGAAAAATATGAATCCACAATCCTTCGTGCCAAGGGAATGATTCCTTCAACAGATGGAAGTTGGATTTACTTTGATATGGTACCAGGAGATTATGAATTAAGAGATGGTCAGCCAGATTATACAGGCCGTCTTGTTGTTATTGGTACTGAAATTACCGAGGATGAGGTCAAGAGCCTCTTCGGAATGTAGGAGAAAATATGGTAGTGGAAGAGACTATTGGAGTATATCTCTTTACGGGATTAATGGACTCTGGAAAGACATCTTTAATCAGAGAAACACTTATTGAGAATGAATTCGGAATCGGAGCAAAGAACCTAATTATCGCCTGCGAAGACGGTGAGGAGGAGTACGATGAAGAAGAATTAAAGAAGATGAATACGGAAGTGACCTTCTGTGAAAATAAGGAGGACTTCACTACAGAATACATTAATAAATGCATCGAGAAGTACAAGCCAGACAATATCTTTATTGAATATAATGGTACCTGGGAGGTTGCCTGCTTTGAGGAAGGACTTTTGCCAGACTCATGCGAGCTGGTTCAGACTCTGACTACGGTGGATTCTGATACCTTTAATAACTTCCTTACTAACTATCGTGCTATGATGCTTGAACAGCTGTTTTTGTCAGATGTGGTTATTTTCAATCGTTCTGACGAGAACACACCTAAGATTAAGTTTAGAACAGCTGTAAAGACTAACAACCGTCGAGCTCAGATTGTATATGAGAAGAAGGATGGCACCATCGATGAATCTCCGGAGCCATTACCATTTGACATCAGTCAGGATGTAATAGAGATTTCTGATATGGATTACGCAATCTGGTTTATGGATTGTCAGGAGGATCCGAAGAAATACGAAGGCAAAACAATTAAGTTCCTTGGCCTTATTTATAACCCTGACAAAATGAAATCAGGCAGCCTTGTTCCTGGACGTTTTGCCATGACATGCTGTGTTGAGGACATCCAGTTTGTTGGTTTTAAAGCTAAATATGATAAGAGTAAATCTATACCTCACAAATCCTGGGCAAACGTTACAGCCAAGGTTAAGGTTGAATTTGCCTTAGAGTATAAGGGTAAGGGTCCAGTCCTTTACATTACAGAGATTACTCCGGCTGAAAAGCCAGAGGAGGAACTGGTATATTTTAACTAATAAGAATTGTCTTAAATAGGAGGAAACTATGGAGAATTTTATCTTATTTTTTAATCAGTTTTTTAATTCGATTGTTATGGTAGCGGCCTTTGTTTTGTTTGGTGCCATTGGAGTTACTCTGGGCTATTTTGCCAGCAAAAAGAAGAAAAGTAAGAAGGAAACAGTAGAAGAATAGAGTTTGGAGAAAGTTTAATGAGTAAGAATTTAGGAGTTAACGAATTAAGAAGAGCTTACCTTGATTTCTTTGAGAGCAAGGATCATCTTAAGTTAAAGAGTTTTTCCCTTGTACCACACAATGACAAGTCATTATTACTTATCAATGCTGGTATGGCACCACTTAAGCCTTACTTTACCGGCCAGGAAGTTCCACCAAGGAAGAGAATTTGTACCTGTCAGAAGTGTGTACGTACAGGTGATATCGAGAACGTTGGTAAGACTGCAAGACATCTTACCTTCTTTGAGATGCTTGGTAATTTCTCCTTTGGAGATTACTTCAAGGAGGAGGCTTTGGCCTGGTCCTGGGAGTTTTTAACCAAGGTTATTGGTCTTGATGAGGAGCGCTTATATCCATCTATTTATTTTGAAGATGAGGAAGCCTTTGATATTTGGACCAAGCAGATTGGTGTTCCAGCAGAGAAAATCACCCGTTTCTACAGAGATGAGAACGGAAAGTGTGACAACTTCTGGGAGCACGGTGCAGGTCCATGCGGTCCATGTTCAGAGATATACTACGATCGTGGAGAAAAGTATGGCTGCGGTAAGCCAGATTGTAAGGTTGGCTGCGAGTGCGACCGTTATATGGAAGTATGGAACAATGTTTTCACCCAGTTTGAAGGTGATGGTAAGGGCAATTACCAGCTTTTAGAGAAGAAGAACATTGATACAGGAATGGGTCTTGAGAGACTTGCTGTAGTGGTCCAGGACGTTGATTCTGTATTTGATATCGATACAATGAAGGCTATTCGTGATGGCGTATGTTCTATAGCCAAGGTAGAGTATCAGACTGATGAAGCCAAGGATGTTTCCATCCGCCTTATCACTGACCATATTCGTTCTTCAACCTTCCTTATTTCAGATGGTGTAATGCCATCAAATGAGGGTAGAGGATATGTTTTAAGACGTTTAATTCGTAGAGCTGCCAGACATGGAAAGCTTCTTGGAATTGAGGGAGAGTTCCTGTCAGAGCTTTGTAAGGTGGTTATAGCTGAGTGCGCTGATGGATATCCAGAGTTAGAGGAGAAGAAAGAATTCATTCTTAAGGTATTCTCTAACGAGGAGGAACAGTTTGCCAAGACTATTAATCAGGGTCTTCAGATTCTGAATGAAATGATTTCAAAGACTAAGGCAGAGAATAAGACCTG
This sequence comes from Lachnospiraceae bacterium, assembly GCA_045627425.1. GTDB lineage: Bacteria > Bacillota > Clostridia > Lachnospirales > Lachnospiraceae > XBB1006. The sequence continues at coordinate 3,913 of JAZQNS010000065.1, forward strand.
CCTTTCTGGCGAAGATACATTTAAGCTTTATGATACCTATGGATTCCCTGTTGACCTCACCATTGAGATTTTAGAAGAGGCTGGAATGACAGCTGACCAGGATGGTTTCAAGGTATGCATGAACAAGCAGAGGGAGCAGGCAAGAGGAGCAAGAAAGACCACCAATTATAATGGTGATGATTCAATCTATGCCACACTCGATGCAGCAACCGTTGGTGAAACAAGCTTTGATGGATATGATAAGTTAGAGTTAGAGTCAACAATCCAGATTATCACAAAGGAAGATTCTGATGATATGACCTTTACTGAAGCTCTTGCTGATGGTGATAAGGGTTCGATTATTGTAAGTGAGACACCATTCTACGCAACCATGGGTGGTCAGATTGGTGATAAGGGTATTATCACTTCAGCGGAAGGCGAGTTTGTTGTATTGCAGACTGAGAAGGTTGCTGGAAACAGATACGCTCATATTGGATATGTTAAGTCCGGCATTATTAAGAAGGGTGAAAAGGTAACTTTAAAGGTATGCGGCAAAAACAGAAGCAAGACCTGCAAGAACCATTCCGCAACCCACCTTTTACAGAAGGCATTAAGAGAAGTACTTGGTACTCATGTTGAGCAGGCAGGTTCTTACCAGGATGCAGAGAGAACCAGATTCGACTTCTCACACTTCCAGGCAATGACAATGGAAGAACTCTCAGCAGTTGAGAAACTGGTAAATGAGAAGATTTCTGAAGCAATTAACGTTAAGACTGATGTGATGACTGTGGAGGAAGCAAAGAAGACAGGCGCTATGGCCCTCTTTGGAGAAAAGTATGGTGACTCAGTAAGAGTTGTTTCCATGGGTGATTTCTCTAAGGAATTCTGTGGTGGAACCCATGTGAAGAATACATCTGATATTGGTTCCTTTAAGATTCTTTCTGAGGCAGGCGTTGCAGCAGGTACCAGAAGAATCGAGGCAATTACAGGTGAGAATGTTCTTTCTTACTATGCTAAGCTTGAGGAAGAGTTAAACAAGGCTGCAGCTTTATTGAAGGCTAATCCAGCTAACATCTCTGACAGAATTGACAATCTCATGAAGGAGATTAAAGAGCTAAGAAGCGAAAATGAATCCTTAAAGAGCAAGGCTGCCAAGGATGCTATGGGAGACGTAATGGATTCCGTAACAGAAGTAAATGGTCTTAAGTTACTAGCTACAGCAGTACCTAATGTGGATATGAACAATCTCCGTGAATTAGGTGATTCTTTAAAGGAAAAACTTGGAGAAGGTGTTATTGTTCTTGCATCAGATTTTGACGGCAAGGTTAATCTTATTGTTATGGCTACTGACGAAGCTCAGGCAAAAGGTGCTCATGCTGGCAACCTCATAAAGGCAATTGCTTCCTGCGTTGGAGGTGGCGGCGGTGGTCGTCCAAATATGGCTCAGGCAGGAGGAAAGAACCCTGCAGGAATTGCTGATGCACTTTCATTGGCAGCCAAGACTTTAGAGGAGCAGACAAAATAATTACAGTAATAGTAAAAAAGTGGTTGACGCAATGGATTGGATGGTATAAAATAGTCTAGTGCAAAAATATACCCAAACAGTTGAATGCACAATTCTAACAACTGGAGGGAGGTTAGGTGCGAGACTATGTCCAATGTTATCGTTAAAGAAAACGAGACTTTAGATAGTGCTTTACGTAGATTTAAGAGAAACTGTGCTAAGGCAGGTATCCAGCAGGAGATTCGTAAGAGAGAGCATTACGAGAAGCCAAGCGTAAGACGTAAAAAGAAATCTGAAGCCGCAAGAAAGCGCAAATATAATTAATTAACGGATAAGCAGTACGGGATCGCCTGTGCTGCTTTTTTGTGATTTATCATATGTGACTAAGTTCCATACAGTTACTTATTTTTATTTTATTATGTTCGTGCTGGTAATGAACAGACGGAGGTTTTAATGTCTGATATCAGAAAAGAAATAGAGAGACGAAGAACTTTTGCCATCATATCCCATCCTGATGCTGGTAAAACAACACTGACAGAGAAGTTCCTTCTTTACGGTGGAGCTATTAACCAGGCGGGATCTGTTAAGGGCAAAGCCACAGCAAAGCATGCTGTGTCTGACTGGATGGCCATCGAGAAAGAACGTGGAATTTCTGTAACATCATCTGTTTTACAGTTTCACTACGATGACTACTGTATTAATATTCTGGATACACCAGGACACCAGGATTTCTCGGAGGATACCTACAGAACCCTAATGGCTGCTGATTCAGCCGTAATGGTAATTGATGGTTCTAAGGGTGTCGAGGCTCAGACTAGAAAGTTATTCAAGGTCTGCGTTATGCGTCATATCCCAATTTTTACTTTTATTAATAAGATGGATAGAGATGCAAATGACACTTTTGCCCTCTTAGATGAAATCGAAAATGAGCTTGGTATTGCAACCTGTCCTGTAAACTGGCCTATAGGTTCAGGAAAGGGATTTAAGGGTGTTTACGACAGAAATGAGAAGAAGGTTATGATTTTCTCTGGTACTGAAAAGGGTACCAAGGAAGGTCAGGAGACTGTTTTTTCAGTGGATGACCCAGCTTTAAAGGCAGAGATTGGAGATTCTGCCTTCGATACACTTATGGAAGAGATTGAGCTTCTTGATGGAGCTTCCGCAGAATTTGACCAGGATATGGTAACAAGGGGAGAGCTTTCTCCTGTATTCTTTGGCTCTGCGTTGACAAATTTCGGAGTTGAGACATTCTTACAGCATTTCTTAAGGATGACCTATGCACCGCTTCCTAGACTGAGTGATGCAGGTGAGATTTCTCCATTTAGTGAGGATTTTTCAGGTTTCATTTTTAAGATTCAGGCAAATATGAACAAGGCTCACAGAGACAGAATTGCCTTTATGAGAATTGTTTCCGGCGAGTTTAAGGCGGGAATGGATGCTTTCCATGTACAGGGCGGTAAATCAATTAAGCTTTCACAGCCACAGCAGATGATGGCGCAGGAGAGAAAAATCGTTGAGGAAGCATGTGCAGGAGATATTATTGGATTGTTTGATCCAGGCATCTATTCTATTGGAGATACTATTACAACCTCTAACAAGAAATTTGCCTTCGAGGGAATTCCAACCTTCGCACCAGAGCATTTTGCCAGAGTTCGTCAGGTGGATACCATGAAGAGAAAGCAGTTTGTAAAGGGTATTAATCAGATTGCCCAGGAGGGAGCCATCCAGATCTTCCAGGAGTACAACACAGGTATGGAAGAGATTATTGTTGGTGTAGTTGGTGTTCTTCAGTTTGATGTGTTAAAATATCGATTAGAGAGCGAGTATAATGTTGAGATTTATTTAGAGAATCTTCCGTATGAGTATATTCGCTGGATAAAAGACAAAACCGCTGATATGGATAAGATTACTGGTACCTCTGATATGAAGAAGATCAGGGACTTAAAGGGAAATCCATTGCTTCTGTTTGTTCATGAGTGGAGTATTAAAATGACTCTGGATAGAAACAAGGATCTGGAGCTCGTTGAGTTTAGCAGAGATTAGAAAAGGAGAAGAAACATGAGCGTATTAACAATTACAAAAGAGAATTTTGAAAGTGAAGTATTAGGTAGTGATGTTCCAGTATTAATCGATTTCTGGGCTACCTGGTGTGGACCATGCAAAATGCTTTCTCCACTTGTAGATGAAGTTGGCGAAGAGTCCGATGGAAGCTACAAGGTTGGAAAGGTTAATGTTGATGAGCAGGAGGCTCTTGCTCGCCAGTTTAGAGTTATGTCCATTCCAACACTTATTTCTTTCAAGAACGGTGAGGTTTACAAGAAGAGTGTTGGCGTTGTTGAAAAGGATGCAATATTAGACCTTGTAAAATAAGTTTATACTTTTTTTATTTGACTTAATTCTACACCTATAAGATACTTAAGACAGTTGCAGTCGCAACTGTCTTTTTTATTCTGACATGTCCTGTTTATTACCCATTTGATCTAATAGAATACTTAATATGAAAGGCAAAATTCTTTCCCATTCTTTGTTGACAAACAAAGAACATTATACTATCATTATTTTAGAAACGAACATAAGTTCGTAAAGGAGATTATTTATGGCAAGAGAAGAAAAGCTTAAAGCATTAGATGCGGCTATCGCACAGATTGAAAAACAGTATGGCAAGGGTGCGGTTATGAAGTTAGGTGACCCATCAGCCAACATGAGTGTTGAGACTATTCCTACAGGTTCTATCAGCCTTGATATTGCACTTGGATTGGGAGGTATTCCTAAGGGACGTATTATTGAAGTTTACGGACCAGAATCTTCAGGTAAGACTACTGTTGCCCTCCATATGGTTGCAGAGGTTCAGAAACGTGGTGGAATCGCTGGATTTATTGATGCTGAGCATGCCCTTGATCCTGTATATGCCAAGAATATTGGCGTAGATGTTGACAATCTTTATATTTCCCAACCAGATAATGGAGAACAGGCTCTTGAGATTACAGAGACCATGGTCAGATCAGGTGCTGTTGATATTGTTATTGTTGACTCTGTGGCAGCTCTTGTTCCTAAGGCGGAGATTGATGGAGACATGGGTGATTCTCATATGGGTCTTCAGGCAAGACTTATGTCTCAGGCTTTGAGAAAGCTTACTTCTGTTATTAGTAAATCTAACTGTGTAGTTATCTTCATTAATCAGCTTCGTGAAAAGCTGGGTGTAATGTTTGGTAATCCAGAGACAACAACTGGTGGTAGAGCGCTTAAATTCTACTCATCCATCAGAATGGATGTACGTAGAATTGAGTCTCTTAAGCAGTCTGGAGAGATTATTGGTAACCGTACCAGAATCAAGATTGTAAAGAATAAGGTTGCACCTCCATTTAAGGAGGCTGAGTTCGACATTATGTTTGGAAAGGGCATTTCCAAGGAAGGTGACCTACTGGATTTAGCAGCAGATATTGATGTTGTTAATAAGGCTGGTGCATGGTATGCATACAATGGAGAGAAGATTGGCCAGGGAAGAGAGAATGCCAAGAATTACCTGGTGGAGAACCGTGATGTATGCGCAGAGATTGAAGCTAAGGTAAGAGAGCACTTTAACCTTACTGACACTGTAACCGGTAGTGATGGCAGTCTTAAGGTGGAGGAGCCTGAACTGTCAGAGGAGTAATATATGATTAGACCAGAAGAGGTCGAAAGCCTTGAAGAACTTGTTTTAAAAGCCAAGAAGAGGGCTATGAGACTGTTGCAAATGCAGGACAGGACTGAGTCTAAACTTAGAGACAAGCTTAAGGAGGACGGTTATCCTGAGTCTGTTATTGACTTGGCTGTTGATTATGTCACATCCTTTCATTACTTGGATGACAGGAGATATGCGGCTACCTATATCAGATATAAGCAGGGACGGAAGAGCAAACTTCAACTTAAGATGGATCTTAGGAAGAAAGGAGTATCTGACGGGGATATAGAGCTGGCCCTTTCTGAAGAATACGAAGATTGTGACCTTGATAAAATAAGACATCTTTTGGAGAAAAAACACTATGATCCAGAAAACATGGACTTTAAAGAGAAGCAACGTATTATGGCCTATGTTTTAAGACGTGGTTTTGACATGTCTGACATTAAGAAATGTATGGGACAGAGTGAATATGATTAACTATAAGACCTTGGGGGATTAACCCCAAGGTCTTGGATTTTGTATGGATTAGAATACAAACTCTTGACATAGAAGAGGAAAAAGACTAAAATTTATGTGTTGTATTCTTGACATAATGTAGCAAACTGTTGCTATATATTATGAAATAAATGCGGCAATGCATTGTAAATTGACAACATAATAAAGGAGGTGCTCCTGTGCATTTTGAGATTATCTCAGCCCTAATTGGCCTGGTGGTTGCATTAGTTGTTGCAATTCCAGTTACCAGTGTGGTAGTATCCGGACGTCGTAAGAAACAGTACGATGAGAAGATTGGATCTGCTGAAGACAGGGCAAGACAGATTATTGACGATGCTGTTAAGAGTGCCGAAGCTAAGAAGCGTGAATCTATGCTTGAGATCAAGGAAGAGTCCATTCGCACCAAGAATGAGATTGAGAAAGAGGTCAAGGAGCGTAGAGCAGAAGTCCAGAAGAACGAGCGTCGTATCGTTCAGAAGGAGGAGAATCTTGATAAAAAGATTTCTCAGGTAGAGAAACGCGAGCAGGAGCTTCAGGCAAAAGAGCATGAGTTAGATACTCAGCGAGAAGCAGTCGCCAAACTTAATCAGGAACGCGTACAGGAACTTGAACGAATTTCCGGTTTAACCTCCGAAGAAGCAAAAGATTTTCTTTTAAAAACTGTTGAAGAAGAAGTAAGACTTGAAACCGCTAGATTGGTTAAGGACTTAACTAATCAGGCAAAGGAAGAGGCCGATAAGAAGGCTAAAGACTTTGTTGTTACTGCAATTCAGAGATGTGCAGCAGATCATGTATCTGAATCCACAATCTCTGTAGTACAGCTTCCAAGTGATGAAATGAAGGGCCGTATCATTGGTCGTGAGGGACGTAATATTCGTACCCTTGAGACTATGACAGGTGTTGATTTAATCATTGATGAC
>JAZQNS010000066.1:0-15341 GCA_045627425.1 Lachnospiraceae bacterium
CTTAATAATTGGAGGATTACCTCGGAGAACAAGTCTGAATACAAATATAGATATGGAGTGAAGTTTCTGCAGATTTCCACAGATGAAGTATATGGTGCGTTGGGGAAGGATGGCGAGTTTATAGAAACAATGCCGCTATCACCAAACAGCCCTTATAGCACTTCAAAAGCAAGTGCGGACTTAATGGTAATGGCATTTCATAATACATATGGTCTACCTGTAAATATTACTCGCTGCTCCAATAATTATGGTCCGTTTCAGTTCCCCGAGAAGTTAATACCGCTCATCATCAACAATGCTTTGCAGGACAGAAAAATTCCAGTATATGGAGACGGAATGCAGATACGAGACTGGTTACATGTTGAGGATCATTGCAGAGCAATTGGCTGTGTTCTGGAGAAAGGAACCGTGGGAGAGATTTATAATGTTGGTGGACATAACGAACTGGCCAACATTGATTTAGTAAAAGAAATACTTAATCATCTAAATAAATCGGATGAACTGATAGAACATGTATCGGACAGACCAGGCCACGACAGAAGGTATGCAATAAACAATGACAAAATAAGTCATGAATTAGGCTGGGAGCCAGTTATTCCTTTTGAAGATGGAATAAAGAACACGGTGGATTGGTACCTTAATAATCTGGATTGGCTAGAAAATGTATCCAGTGGTCAGTATCAGGGATACTATGACAGAATGTATAAAGATAGATAGACATTTACGCCTGCAGGTCAGCCTGCAGGTTTTTATTTAGTGGGCATGAAAAAACTTGTGTATTTAAACGATGCATACAAAAGCCGGGCAGCAGATCGTGCCAGATTGTGAGTGCGATCCGGAATATGCACTGGAGAAGGTGTATGAGGTGAAATAGAATAAAACATAAAACCAGGGCCTGTGGATTTGATATCAAATCCGCAGGCCCTTTGTTTAAATGCTTATTATGTGGTTTTGTGTATTAGTTCTCTTTTTTAGTTAAAACGATTGCTAAACCAAAGAGGGATAAGAGAGCTGCTGCAGCTGCTGCAACTGGTGCCTCATCACCTGTTAATGGATTCTCGGAAAGAGCAACACTCTCGTCCTCGATCTCATCAAGATCTGCTTCGGATGCTTCCTCAGAATCTTCTTCTGCGCCATCAGCGATTGGAGTTTCGTCAAGAGCAACGTCCTCGTCCTCGATCTCAGTGTTGTTATTATCTGGTGTTACATCATTGTTGGATGGTGTAGTTGGTGGGACGATAACCACGTTCTGGTTGTTGTTGTCATCGTTGCCATTGTTGTTGTTATCGTTGTTTTCAACATCGCCGCCATTGTTGTTGTTATCGTTGTTTTCAACATCGCCGCCATTGTTGTTGTTATCGTTGTTTTCAACATCGCCACCATTGTTGTTGTTATCGTTGTTTTCAACATCGCCGCCATTGTTGTTGTTATCGTTGTTTTCAACATCGCCGCTATTGTTGTTGTTATCGTTGTCGTTTACATCGCCACCGTTATTGTTGGAATTGTTGTCTTCGTTGTTTCCGTTGTCAGGTGTAGAATCGTTGTTGTCACCGTTTCCGTTGTCGTTGTTGTTACCATCATTGCCAGTGTTGCTATCATCGTTTGGATTTTCGTAGCAATTTTCCACATGATGATGCTCTTCCTTGCCACAGATATATGTTTCACACTCTTTTGTGTGTCTCATATGAGGATTTTTACATGTGTAGGTAACTTTTTTGCATTCATTATTATGATCGTGCTTGCAGTTTAAAACCTCACATTTCTTATTGTGTTTGTTGTGATTGCAGTTTAATTCTATTTTGACGTTTCCATAGTGTTTGTAGCACTCTGGGCCATGCTGGTGGTCGCAATCATAACATCCTTTATCATGTTTATGCTTGCAGTTATCATATGAAACTACTGTACAATCCTCATTGTGCACATGAAGCTCATCTGTATATCCAATGCACTTAGGCCCATGATGATGATCTTCTTTGCCACAGTAAAGTGTTTCCTGCTCACCTGGCTTTGAACCATGACCAGGGGCATGTGCGCTAGCAACATTATATCCAGATAAGATCATGGTAAGTGCTAATGCCATTGCGGCAACTCTTTTGATAATTACTCTCTTCTTCATAGTTTTCCTCCAATGTGTGTTGCTTAATATGGTTAAAGTATATATGAGAGAGGTTACAAAATGTGGTTACATTTGAAGGTTTGAAATTCATTTTTTATTTTGTTGTGTTGCTGGGGCTATCCTGGGGTGCGGACATTATTTTTGGGTAAGAAAGTTACATTTGCGTTATTCTTCATGGTAGTTGAACTATACTGTGGGATACTCTTGACAAAAATACGGATAAACCGTAATATATACGATATAAACATAATAAGGAGAGATTCCATGGCAGTTGAACATATATCAGATGGAAAGATGAAGCAGGTTTTGGCGGACAATATTTCGGAATTGATGAGGCGAGACGGTAAATCCAGAAAGGATCTGTGTAATGATCTAAATATAAAATATACAACTCTGTGCGACTGGGTGAATGCTAAGACCTATCCAAGGGTTGAGTCACTAGTATCATTGGCTAATTATTTTGATATAGAGATGGCTGATTTTTTTGTTGAGAAAAGTGTTAGTAATATGGAGGGGAGACTTATGGCATATGCAGCTAAGACAATAGAACTTGATGCATCTATTGCAGAGTTTTTGTCGGATGAACAGGTCAAAGCCCTGCTTTCTCGTGGGTTTGTATTTAAGACCAAGACCATGGATGATGTGATTAAGGAAAACGAAGGAAAGCTTAATACTGGCTATGTATTTGACTTTGGCCAACCGGAGGGAAATGAGATATGGTAGAACAGGGCGAGGTTATTAAATTGTCAGGCACAGGCCATCTTGCTCTTGTTATTAGTAATGATAAGTACAATTCCTTTGATGCAGGGGCAATCGTATTGCCTGTAGTTAAGATGCCTGTTGAGGATTCCCTTCAGTATCCATTTAAAGCGGGGGATGTAAATGGGTATGTCCTATGTGACAACCCTAAGAAATTAGATATAGGTACCAGGATTCATGCTAAAGTGGGAAGGCTGTCAACCATTGATGTCCTTCAGGTTATTAGTTTGTTTGAATCTATATTTGATTATATCTAAAAGGTAGTTTTGTCATTTAGAAAAGCTCTAATACATCTAAGTTCACCAAAATTTGATGGTATTTACCCATGCCTTCATCTATAATATTCTTAAGTAATTCCCGATATATACTTATATGGAGATTTCTTAGGAGGGAACCTATGAGAATGATGAAAAAGAGAATGATTTCTTTAGGACTTGCCATTTTGATGGTGGTTAGTCTTTTGCCTATAAATGAATTAAGAGTCCATGCGGTTACGGCAAAATCTGGCTCACAGACTGCTGTGGATGGAACTAACTGGACTATTACATGGACCTTAAATGAGAAGGGCGTCCTGGAAATAAAGGGAGCACGCACTTCTGCAGCGGCAGCTGCGGGAACTACACCTTCTTCCTATAACTATACCCATCAGGAAGAGAAGAGTATTAGCTGGCTGAACAACTCTAAGGATATCTATGAGGTTATCGTAGATGCTTCTCTGTCTGGCCTTACAGACATGTCTTATATGTTCTATGGCTGTGAGAATCTTGAGAAGGTAACCTTCAAGGGAGGAACTGCTGCGGTTGTTGATTTTGCCTCAACCTTTAAGAATTGTAAGTCTCTTAGAACCGTTGAGGGACTTAGGGTGACCACCAGCACCAAGTACTGTAACGATATGTTTAATGGCTGCAAGAACCTGGTCAAGCTTAACTGCAAGGCCTACAATGCAATTACTAATCCTACAGGCTGGCAGACCACAAACGTTGAGACTATGGAGAACATGTTTAACGGCTGCGAGTGTCTGTCTGAGTTTGATCCAACAGGCTGGGATACTACCAATGTTACCTGCATGAGCCACATGTTTGCAGACTGTAACATGGTGAATTTAGATCTTCGTGCATGGAACACCAAGAAGTGTCAGCATATGGATTCCATGTTTAAGAACTGCTACAACCTTGAGGTTCTTAATCTGAAGAACTGGGATGTTACCAACATCACCACCTTCGAGTCAATGTTCGAGGAGTGCAGATCCTTAACTACTCTTGATATTACTGGTTGGAAGACCTACAACAATACAACATTAAAGAGAACATTTTACGACTGTGAGCTTTTGCCGGATCTGGATATTGCAGGCTGGGACACAAGCTCCGTCACAGACATGAGTGAGCTCTTCTATAACTGCAGATTGCTCACCAGTCTTAACTTAAATGCCTGGGATACTCATCTGGTAACTACTATGAAGGGCATGTTTAGAAACTGCGTGAACCTCCAGTATGCATTCACATCCTCCTGGGACACCTGCCGTGTAACCACCATGGAGGACATGTTCAGACAGTGCACCTCCATGACAGACGTATACTCAGATAACTGGAAGCTAGATGCACTGACCAATATATCTGCAATGTTCTATAATGCGGCAAAATGCAGCGCTGACATTACCTTCATTACCAAGATTACTTCAATGACGGATTGTTTCCTTGGTGCAGCGACAGCCGCCAATACATCAATTAAGGTTTACTACGACATTGACTGCGATGAGGCTACGGCCCAGTCTATAGTTGCAACCAAGTCAGTAAACTCTGCAGTTTCCTATATACAGAATGTGGTTTATGTCACACTGACCTACAATGGAAACGGCGGTAGCCCTAACAGGGACAATAAGAGAGTTAAGTTAAACGACAAGTGGGGAAGCTTAACCAAGGCTAAGAGATCCGGCTACACCTTCGATGGCTGGTACACAGATGCCGATGGCGGCACCCGCGTCACCTCCGGAAGCACCGCTAGCGAGTCCACCATGGTATATGCCCACTGGACTAAGGTTAAGGTTGGAAAGCTTAAAGGGCTTAGCGCATACAGCGGAAGCAAGAAGAAGTTTGCCGTGTCAGTTACAGCCCCAAGCACTGGAGCAACAGGATATCAAATTCAGATTTCCAGAAGCAAGTCCATGTCCAGCGTGAAGAACTACTTTACTACCAAGAGAAGCAAGGGCATTACAGGACTAAGCTCCGGCAAGACCTACTACGTGAGAGTCAGAGCCTACAAGGTTGACTCCACTGGAAACAAGGTTTACGGAAGCTGGTCAGCTAAGAAGAAGGTTAAGGTTAAGTAAAGACTTGAAAATATATGTGATATTAAAAAAGAAGCAGAACGGTTTTCGTTCTGCTTCTTTTTATAAGAACATCAACATATATAGTGGAAGGGTAATCTTTCCGTCGCATTCTCCGATGTTTTTGGATGATAGTTTATAACCGTAAGGTACTTTTTTTGATTCTATTATTTTCCCAAGAGAATTGGCCTTTTTCCTTCCTGCCTTTATCTCTATTGGAATAAGGCCATCCTCGTTTACGATTAGAAATTCTACCTCGGATGTGCTTTTGGAATCCTTGTAAAAGAATAGCTTTTTGTAACCTCGTTTATAAAGTATGTCTGCCGCCAAGGCTTCGTAAAGACTTCCCTTTACGGTGCCCATTACAAGTCCATTTGCATTTTCCTCAAGTGCTCCATCCTCCAGGATTGCTCTTTTTAAGGTGAAATCAAAGGCCGCCATTAGCATTCCAATATCGGTAGGATATATTCTGAAGTTAGTATCGTCACTTAATAATTCTGGTGGATACTTAATATCCTTAAGACCTATTATTTCAGTAATCAGTCCAGCATTTTTAAGCCACTCTATACTATCGCCGTATTTTGATGATGTAGCTTTGCTTTCAACAACGCTATATTGGAATTTATGGTTTTCCTTAGATAGCTGGAGTGCAATTGATTTGTAGCACTTCTCGGCTTTGATTTTAACTGAACCTTCAGCATAGTGCGCGATATCCGCAAGGTAATCACGATATAGTCGTCTCTGTATTGAATCTACAAGTGACAAGTCTTTAGTATCCACATAGCTCTGAACAATTTCTGGCATACCGCCTACAATCATGTACAAACGAAGTAGTTGTAGCATACGACTATCAATGGCGGCGGGAATCTTCTCTTTCTGGGTAAAATGTTTATAGAGGGACGAAATTACGTCGTTTGATATATCATTTGCCCACAAAAATTCTTCAAAATCCAGTGGATACATATCCATGTACTCCACGTATCCTACCGGATATGAGCCCCGGTTTTTATATGAAATACCTAATGCTGAGCCCGTGCCAATAACATCATACGCTTTGTTTTCTGTCCAGAATTTTAAAGATACGATTGCATTTTGGCACTCCTGAATCTCGTCAAACAAAATGAGGGTCTCACCAGGGATGAGCTTGCCAGATCCAAGAACTACCGATAGATTCATAAGTAAAGAATCAACATCAAGATTTCCATCAAAGATGCGTGTATATTCAGGGTGTTCAAGAAAATTGATCTCAACAAAGGACGCATAATGCTCCTTTGCAAATGCCCTAACAGCGTAAGTCTTACCAACCTGCCTTGCGCCATTAATGATTAAACTCTTTTTATTTGGGTTATCTTTCCATTCAATCAGCCTGTCTATTGCTTTTCGTCTAAGCATAATCACACCTCCAATTAATGAAATTATACTACATATGAGAAAACAATCAATAACAACTACCGAAAAATATGCAAAGAACTATATTTTTCTATAGAAAAATATAGTTTGCGACAGATTGCAAGCTAAATAAAAGTCACACATATATCTATTTGCGTTATAACGCAAAGAAAACCCCGGGATTGCTCCCGGGGTTTTCTTTAATTAGAAGGACTATATAATATAGTTAGTTTTTATATTAGTTCTTTCTGTGCTTTGGCATATCCCAGGCCTTGTGGTCTGTGTGTAAGAGCATGTGGGCCTTGTGAGAGTTAGGTTCTCCAAGGAATTCCTCATATAACTTAGCTACATCCTGGTTCTCATGGGAGAAGCGGGTAGGATAATCCTTGTAGTCGAGGTCTCTAAGGATAGCTGCACGTCTCTCGGCATACTCCTCGCCGTCGTGGATTGGCTGTCCGCCTCCACCTACGCAGCCGCCTGGGCAGGCCATTACTTCTACAAAGTCATACTTCACTTCGCCTCTCTCTAAGGCATCAATCAGCTTTCTTGTATTCGCAAGTCCGTTAACTACAGCTGTGTGAATGGTCAGGTCGCCAATTACTGCGTCAGCTTCCTTCCAGTCACGCTGGGTTCTCTCAGAGCGAACATCCTTAAAGTAATCTGCATCAGGATTTTTGCCTGTAATGAGGTAATGAGCGGAGCGAAGTGCTGCCTCCATTACGCCGCCGGTGGTTCCGAAGATTACGCCTGCGCCGGAGCCTGCCTGCATTGGCTGGTCTGGCTTTGTTGGCTCTAAGGCATGAACGTCGATGGTTGCGGTGCGGATCATTCTGGTGATTTCTCTGGTGGTCAAGACGAAATCAATATCCCTGCCTGCATATTCATCGATATAGAGAGGCATTTCCTCCTCACCCTTTTTTGCCATACAAGGCATTACGGACACAGTGACAATCTTCTCAGGTTTAACGCCGATCTTCTCGGCAAAATAGGACTTCATAACTGCGCCGAACATCTGCTGAGGTGATTTTGCCGTGGAAAGCTGCTTGGCAAGGTGTGGGTACTGGCCCTTAATGAAGCGAAGCCAGCCTGGGCAGCAGGAGGTGAACATTGGCATATTCTTTAGTTCGCCCTCGCTGAAGCGCTTGATGAACTCGGTGCCTTCCTCCATAATGGTTAAATCTGCGGAGAAGACTGAGTCAAATACGTAGTCGAAGCCAATCTGCTTAAGAGCTGATACCAGGTGCTCCATGGAGGAGTCCTTAGGATCTAAGTTAAAGGATTCGCCCCAGGCAGTTCTGACAGCTGGCGCAACCTGAACTACAGTTACGGTTTCAGGGTCCTCGATGGCCTTCCACACATTCAAAGTGTCGTCTCTTACGGTGAGGGCTCCAACAGGACAATGGGTCACGCACTGGCCGCAGAGTGTGCAGTCGGATTCCTCGATTTTAAGGCCGCCCTTAACATAGACGTCGGTTCTGAAGGCGGTTCCTTCGGTGTCCCATATGTTCATGTTCTGGATCTTGTTGCATACCTGGATGCAGCGCATGCACTTGATGCACTTCTCGGAGTCCCTGATAAGAGGGAAGTTCTTGTTCCATGGCTCGGACTTGTATTCCTTCTCGTAAGGAATCTCCAAAATATTCATTTCGTGAGCTAAGGACTGAAGTGAGCAGTTCTGGTTTCTCACGCAGGTTACGCAGTTATCGTTGTGCTGACAAAGTATCATCTCAACGGTTTTTCTTCTGTTTTTTCTAACCTTAGGGGAGTTGGTGTAGACCACCATTCCCTCATCTACTGGTGTGTTGCAGGAGGCGAGTAGTCTGTCTCTTCCTTCAACCTCAACAACGCAGACACGGCAGGCGCCAATGTCGTTTACTTCCTTTAAAAAGCAAAGCTTTGGAATAGGTATATTTAAACTCTCGGCAGCCTCCATAATGGTGGTGCCCTCCGGTACGGTTACCGGCTTGTTA
Organism: Lachnospiraceae bacterium; assembly: GCA_045627425.1. Lineage (GTDB taxonomy): Bacteria > Bacillota > Clostridia > Lachnospirales > Lachnospiraceae > XBB1006. The sequence goes on from JAZQNS010000066.1 coordinate 8,558, forward strand.
TCTATAGTTAAGCTTACCATTGAATTGCTCTACCTCCTTTGAAGATTCCATAGCCGTAGTGAGCGCAGTCAAGGCATCTCATTGCCTCCTGGTGGCACTCAACCTCGGTCATAGGTAATTCAACTCCGTCAAAGTCCTTGGCCCTAACGCAAGCCTCGCGCTCAGTCATATTGACTCTTCCGCATGGAGCAGTGTTATGTACTGGTTTATGTGGCATCTCAATATCCACGGAAATCTCGTGGCGGAAGCCTAAGTATTCATCGATATTTGCCGCTGCAACCTTACCTGCTGCAATGGCCTTAATAACTGTGGCTGGACCGGAAGCACAGTCGCCGCCTGCGAAGACACCGTCCATCTCGGCAAAATCACCTGATTTAGATGCCTCGATTCGACCGCGGTTTACTGGAATTCCAGCTGCCTCGAAGTGCTTATATTCAATGTTCTGGCCGATTGCCACTATAAGTGTCTGGCATGGTATTGTGATCTCTGGCTCACCGTTAGGCTTTACGCTAGCTCTGCCGTCCTTGATGGTTGAAATCATCTGTGGAGCAACAACAAGACCGGATACATGACCATTCTCATCCTTTTCTATTCTAACTGGGGCCTTAAGGGAAGCAATCTCAACTCCCTCTGCAACAGCACCCTCAATCTCAGCTGCTAAGGCTGTCATATCGGCAGTACGTCTTCTGTATGCAATGGTTACCTTCTTTGCTCCGGAACGGATGGCAGTTCTGACAGCATCCATGGATACATTTCCGCCGCCTACAACTACAACCTCCTGACCGGTAAGGTCAATACCGTCGTTGTATCCAACCTTTCTTAAGAACTGAACTGCTGAGATTACACCCTCAGCATCCTCGCCCTCGATACCGAGCTTCTTGTCAGTGGAAGCTCCGATGGAAACTAAGACTGCATCATATTTAGAACGAAGCTCGTCGAAGGTGATGTCCCGGCCGATTCTTTTGCCGAACTCAACCTTAACACCAGTCTTAAGGATGGCATTGATGTCGTCGTCAAGACGGTCCTTAGGGAGACGGTAGTTAGGGATGCCGTATCTTAGCATACCGCCAAGCTTAGGCAGCATCTCGTAGATGGTGGTCTGGTGACCCATGAGCTGGAGATAGTAGGCTGCGGCCATACCTCCTGGGCCGCCACCGATGATGGCAACATTTTTGCCTGTTGAAGGAGCGCACTTAGGAGGTTCCACCTCACCGGCAAACTCTGCAGCCATACGCTTTAGGCCTCTGATATTTACTGCATCGTCGATGATGTTTCTTCTACATCTTGCCTCGCATGGGTGTTCACAGATGAAGCCACAGGTTGTAGGAAGTGGATTGTCCTTCCTGATAAGTCTGATGGCATCTGCATAGCGGCCTTCACGAACCAGGGCGATGTAGCCTGGGATGTCAACGCCTGCAGGACACAGGGATACACAAGGCACTGGCATCTTGTAGTCGCAGGAGCATCTTCCATTCTCAATGTGGGAGATGTAGTCGTCGCGGAAGCCTACAAGACCGGACTTGATCATTCTTGCAGCCTCGTAGCCAATGGCACAGTCTGCGGAAAGCATGATGCTGTCTGTGGTGGCATTAAGCTCGTCTAGAATGCTCATGTCAGCTTTGCCGTTCATAATGTCTGAAAGCATTTTCTTTAACTGTCTAAGTCCAACTCGGCATGGAGTACATTTGCCACAGGTCTGGGCAATACATAACTCAAGGAATGCCTTGGACATTTCGATTGGGCAGAGTCCTAAGGGGCTTGCCTCAATGCGGTTCTCCATTTCCCTGTAGATCTGCTCAACTACAATCTGAGCTGAGTCCGGGACACGGATTTCCAATCTGCTCATAACATAATCCTCCTATCAATAATATGTAAATGTGGTAATGTTTGTTTTGGTAATTACTGTAAAGCAGGCTAGGATGGCCTATTAGCCTGCGGTTAAGTCGGACGGAATGGATAAGTTGTCCTGAGTGGCCAGGGTTTCAAATTCGCTAATAAGATAGTCCGTCTGTGGCGAACAAGTGTCTTTCGCCCTCCTTCGATTAGATTATAATGGAAGAATTTGAGATATTCAATAAAAGATAAGTTAATAACAGGGTGGTTATATAAATGTCAGGCAGGATATATAAATGTCAGGCAGGATAATTTGTTAACGAGAGGGGGGGAGCCTGCAGTCCGCGGGGCTCGTGGAGGTGTTATCGTAAGGATAGGCAACCGGAAATCAATTTAGAATGATTTATGTTGCCTGGTAGAAGAAGCCCCTGTTTAGGTGGGCAACCTGAATATTATGATCCGGCTTTTGGGTTGCCTTTCGCCGTGACCTACCCTTGATGTGGTTTGAGTTTCAGCTTTAGAAGGCAACCAAATTCCAAATTAATATCTTCCATGTTGCCTGGCTTAGGGACTCAGTTTTTAAAAGGCAACCAGAAATCAAATTAATATCTTTTATGTTGCCTGGCTTAAGGACTCCATTTTTAAAAGGCAACCAAATTCTAAATTAATATCTTCTAGGTTGCCTGTTGTAGAAGTCTGCTTGATGGGCAGGCAACATAAAGTTAGAGTTTGTAGGTTTAGGTTGCTTTTTGTTGGCAGTTAGATGGTCTAAGGGAGAAAATGGTTACGGGAATCCGCAAAAAAGGCAACCTGAAATCAATTTAAAATGATTTATGTTGCCTGTTAGAAGAGGCTCCTGTTTAGGTGGGCAACCTAAATTTTATAATCCGACCTTTAGGTTGCCTTTCGCCGTGACCTACCCTTGATGTGGTTTGAGTTTCGGCTTTAGAAGGCAACCAAAAGGCAATTAATGTATTACTAGGTTGCCTTTATAAAAAAGATACCAAAATACATGATAATATTTCTATATTATATGGGTTAATGATTGTGCTATAATCAAGTAGAAAGATTTGCTCCCCTGTAGGGATAAGAAATAGACCTTTAATTAGGAGATTAAAATGGAATTCTTAAAGAAAAATGTAGTTGGTATTGCTGTATGTGCTGCTATCGCAGCAGTGGGAACCATACTTGGTGGGCTTAGTATAGGAAGCTTCTCTTTAGAGGTTGTTGGCGCACCTGTATTCGCGATTCTTATTGGAATGATTATCACCTTATGCCAGCCGGGTTTTGCAAAGGGAGAAAAGTTGGCAGGTGGTGTTAAGTTCACATCCAAGAAGATTCTTCAGTGGGCAGTTATCATTTTAGGCTTCAGCTTAAATCTTGGAACTATCGCCAAGGTTGGTAGCCAGAGCCTTCCAGTTATTATCTGTACTATTTCCATTTCATTAATAGTTGCCTTTGTTATGCAGAAGGTCTTAAAGATGGATACCAAGGTTGCAACTCTTATCGGAGTTGGTTCTTCAATCTGTGGTGGTTCCGCTATCGCAGCCACTGCTCCAGTAATCGATGCAGACGACGAGGAGGTTGCTCAGTCAATTTCCGTTATCTTCTTATTTAATGTATGCGCAGCTCTCATCTTCCCAACCTTAGGACACGCTCTGGGAATGGGTTCCGAGGGATTCGCAGTTTTTGCCGGCACAGCTGTTAATGATACTTCATCAGTTACTGCAGCTGCATCAACAGCAGAAGGCATCTACAATTGTGGAGCTATTCTTTCCACAGCAGTTACAGTTAAGTTGACAAGAACACTGGCAATTATCCCAATTACCCTTGTTCTTTCATTCTACAAGATGGCTCAGGCAAAGAAGGGCGGCGAGGCTGCAGGAAACTTCTCCTTCAAGAAGATATTCCCATTCTTTATTCTCTTCTTCGTTGGAGCATCCATAATCACTACTTTAGTTGGATTAATGCCAGCGGGTGGATTTGCTGATGTATACACCACATCCTTCGTCCCAGCTATGAAGTGGCTGGCAAAATTCTTCATTGCAATGGCAATGGGGGCTATCGGTTTAAACACTAACGTGGTTGAACTGGTTAAGAAGGGTGGCAAGCCAATCCTCCTAGGATTCTGCTGCTGGGTAATGATTACTCTTACATCCATTGGCATTCAGATGTTAACCGGAATCTACTATACAAACCTGTAATGGCATGACAGCTTTTCAGAGCTATTGGTCGCGAAGCTGGTTATAGCTATGTAGTGGTAACGAGTACCATGGATGTTATACTTGCAGGGATGGATATGGTAGGACTCTAGATTGTTTTTGTTTTTACTGCTTTAAAAGGGAGGTAGTTTAAGACATGAATGTATTATTTTTCCTGACACCAAAGGGGGACGTTCAGTGCGTTGATGCGGATTCAACTCTCCGCCAGGCACTTGAGAAGTTAGAGAAGAGTGGATTCACAGCTCTTCCTATTATTAGTAAGCGTGGAAAGTACGTGGGTACCATTACAGAGGGTGACCTCCTCTGGTATATTAAGAACAACACCCACCTCACACTCTTCGATGCAGAGGACGTACCTATTAAAAAGGTGCCTCGACGTAGAGATAATATGCCTGTGCCTGCCAATGCAGACATGCATAGTCTCTTAGATAAGGTGCTGGCTCAGAATTTCGTTCCGGTAGTGGACGATGACAATGTCTTTATCGGAATTGTAACAAGACGAGACATTATGAAGTTCTTTGAAAAGAAGTTGGAAGAGAACTAACCTTTTATTTTGCAATCTGCCCTCTTTGCTGGTTAATCCAGTAAAGAGGGTTTTTGTCCTCTTGGGAAAGCTATATTAAAATGAATTATTTGATTATAAGTACTTTGTAGAAAACTATGGGCTTCCTAAACTTTCCGGAAAGAAAGATGAGCAGATTAAGGCTTTGGCAGTTGATGCACCAAAATATAATAGGAAGAGATTTGAAGAGGCAGTACAGTATGCACTTACATTGACAAGGAACCATAGCGGGTTTTACCCATTGATTAGAGAGGCTTTCGAAGAGACTGGCGTAATATTTATTATTTTGCCCAATATAGCAGGCTCTGAAATTAATGGTGCTACGAAAAAGATTGGTAATAATGTCATGCTGATGGTTAATGATAGAAGGCTTGATTCAGATTCATTCTGGTTTACACTCTTTCATGAGATAGATCACATTATTAATGGAGATTATGGAATATCATTCGACAGAGATACTGGAGAACAAGAAGAGGCAGCAGACTTGTTTGTGGAGGATAGTCTCATACCAAGAAGTGAGTATGATGATTTCGTGGCGAGTGGGGAATATGGAATAAATGATATTACTCGTTTTGCAGAATCGATTAACAGAGACCCGGGGATTGTATTGGGCAGACTACAGAATGATGGTTTGGTCGGATATGATGATGCTTTCATGAAATCAATAAGACATAAATATAAGGTAAAAAAGTCATATTAATGTATATGTAGAAATGCGAAGGACAGGAATAAATGATTCCTGTCCTTTTTGAATCTGGATATAGTTTACTTTCTACTCCATCTTCCAGATGCTCCACATGGAAGTACCAGACCAGTGTCTGTAACTGGGAGACCGATTTCTTCTGCCTCGACTTTGCCGTCAAATTTCTTCATAGCAGTTTCAAGCATATAAGTTAGAACTGCTGGCTGAAGGCCTGTGGTGTAGGAGTTTACAAGAACAAAGAGTGGTTCGGGCTCTAAGATCTGTGTGCACAGCTCAATAAATGGAAAGATAGATTCCTCAATCTTCCAGGTCTCGCCCTTAGGGCCTCGGCCGTAGGAAGGTGGGTCCATGATGATTCCATCATAGTGGTTTCCACGCCTAATCTCTCGCTCAACGAATTTGACACAGTCGTCAACCAACCATCTGATTGGTGCGTCACCTAGGCCGGAAGAGATGGCATTCTCTTTGGCCCAGCCGACCATACCCTTACTTGCGTCCACATGTGTAACCTGGGCACCCGCCGCTGCTGCAGAGAGAGTGGCGCCGCCGGTGTAGGCAAAAAGATTTAAAATCTTAGGCTGCTTGTCAGCCTTCTCTATTATATCTCTGCACCAGTCCCAGTTTACAGCCTGCTCTGGGAAGAGTCCTGTATGCTTAAAGGAAAATGGCTTTAGCTGGAAGGTTAGGTCTCTATAGTTAATGGACCACTGCTCGGGGAGATCAAAGAATTCCCATTCTCCGCCACCTGCTTTGGAGCGGTGGTAGTGGCCATTCATATTGTGCCAGTAAGGATTCTTCTTAGGAGTATCCCAAATAACCTGGGGATCTGGACGAACCAGTCTGTAGTCCCCCCATCTCTCAAGCTTCTCGCCCTTGGATGTATCTAAAACTTCATAGTCTTTCCAATTATCTGCAACCCACATATGAACCTCTTTCTTCTATATATAATAAGTAATCAAACAAATCTACTCTGAACATTATATAGGTAAGATGTGTATTTCGCAAGGAGGGGGAGTGGACGGGGGGATTGGCAGAAGAAGGCAACATAAAACTAATTAATATCTTTACAGGTTGCCTGTAAGAAAAGGGCGTCGAAGAGAGAGGCAACCTAGAATGGGCAAAGGCAGCTCCAGGTTGCCTTTATGGTGGAGGGTGAGATAAATGGTTAGGGTAATCGGCAATAAAGGCAACATAAAACTAATTAATATCCTTTCAGGTTGCCTGTAAGAAAAGGGTAGCGATGAGATAGGCAACATGAAGTGAGTGAATGGCAGTTCTGGGTTGCCTTTATGGTGGAAGGGGAGAGAAATGGTTAGGTGAATGATCAAAAAAAGGCAACCTAAAACCATTTTAATATCATTTAGGTTGCCTGCGAGAAAAGGGCTGCAGTGAGAAAGGCAACATAAAAGGGTGAAATGTTAGCTCAGGTTGCCTGCTAGAAAAGAGCAAGTCGGATCGTAGCCA
>JAZQNS010000067.1:0-5013 GCA_045627425.1 Lachnospiraceae bacterium
AAAAGCAACATCTACAGGATCATCTTCTGAATGATTATTAATAAAAGTAGTTGGTTTGCTTACAACTTTCCCATATTTACCTGTTAATCCAAGCTTCTCTGCTATCTGTTCATATACCGTAATCTGCTCATCATGATTAACTAACAAATGACATTTTAATTCCGTATTATTTTCCTCGGCCTGGCAATATAATTCATAAAAAGTGCTACTATTAAGAACTGTTTTTCCTGTTCCGGCTTCTCCATCTATAAATATCAGCTGTTTTGTTTCACCATTTTCAAGCGCCTTAGTCACCTTTTGAATAATTAACTCTCTTGCTTTCTCCTGCTCCTTCGTAAGCTTATGAAGTGGAGATGCTTTATAAATTGCAGAATCCTTTATCGCACTCTCTGTTGGAAATAATTCTTTGTTCTCTTTACGTAGACCTCGCCATATCTTGCTGAATATTTCATCTAGCTCTTCCATTGGATAATAGCTTGTCTGCGGATTGTCTCTCAAATTATGTACATGCTTTACACGCTCTACGCTCATCATGTAATGCATTAATCGATTCTCTATATCAAGAGTCAGCGATTTATTAAAATGCTCATGTCCAATAATAAAAAGGCTCGCATCTTTTTCAACTAATTTACTCTGCCATTTTGATTTATCTGTCGCAGCATCATAATGCTGACGAGTCCTTTTGAAAATATCATTCGACTCACCTACATATACTTCAAAATCACCAGAATCCTGCCAATTATGTATATAAACAGTAGGAAAGTTCATAATGATTTCCTGCGTTTTTTCATCCTCTGCAGGCAATGAAACTGTTTCAAAAAACTCTAAAGCATCTCGACTATCTTTAATTTGCTTGATAATTGGCTGTGCCACACTACTTCTCATTTTTTCTAGCCTTTCTTGGGTCCTTTGGTTTCACTGCATCTATTGGCAAAAACCATCTATTTCCAACTAATTCAGCACCTGGAACGCGCCCCTCTTTGCAAAAAACAGCTACACGTCTCTGGCTAATTCCCCATTCCTTTGCTTTTTCAGATGATGGTACAAAATTCATATGCATCCTCCATAGTAAAAATGACACTATATCACTTTTAGTATAATCCTATTACCGTGTAGGTTCAATTAATTTTTATTCTGTTGAGCGAATAGTTTTTGATATAACAAACCCGCCTGAAAACATCAAGTTTTTCCGATAATTTCGGCTTTTTTGACATTCCCAGACGGGTTTGTTGTGTTGTAATCAAGCACTTAAGGATAAGCGTGATTCTATGAAGAATCGAAATCGAATCTTTTCCTCTTTTTATACGATTTATATTAGATAGCAATATTTTCCTCAAAAACAACTTATCTAATTTTCTTTAACCCCTTGATTTCACTGGCTTTTTCAAAAATTAGATAACGCCATTTCTTACTTTTTACTCATATCTAATTTATTGGAAACAATCCCCCACACCACAGTCACCTTATCCTCCACCTCAATATCATCTGCCTCGATATCGATGTTGATTCCATCTTCCTGATCCATGGAGTATGCGCATGTCTTTTCAAGCATCAGGTCGCCCATGGGTCTGGTTATGAATTCAATCTCGCCCCAGGAGTAGTCTATGGAGAGAATGTCACTAAGCTTCACCCCTGCTGCCTTGCTTAAGACACTGGCCTTGGTCATGGAGTCCTGAACGGCCTTAGCTAACAATTCATTCTTTGCGGCCTCCGGGTCGGAGATGGTGTAGTGGATGGTGAATTCTGGTTTGCCGGGGCAGCGGGCCACCGCCAGAAGGACGCGGCCTAGCATTTCCCCATCGGAAGGGAATTCAAACTTCATGCGGTGGGTGTATCTGTAGCCATTTAGGCGGCTCTTCCAGGACTTATCTTTTGCCTGGTAGCTCTCGTACTCGGTGTCCACGTTGAAGTAGAGGGTCTTAAGAGCACTCTCCTCGAAGCCTAATTCCTTAAGGCTGGCGTTCAGTGCCCCCTTCTTGTCCGCGGATTCCCTGATGGCCCCCTCGTAGCTGCCAATAACCTCGCTCTGTGTAATCACTAGTCTTACGGTGTCTGGCTTAATGGCGATTTTGCCCTTTCCTGTTACTCTGATTGTTCTCTCCATACTTAGTCCTCCTTACTCTCTGGTCTGCTTAACACGAAGCCCACTGGCTCCGCAATCCTGTCGCTGGCATAGATGTATCTTACTAACACCTTCCTCATATCCCTAGGCAAAAATGCCATTCCTTCATCCAATATCTCATCCGGCATGCCATAAAAGGCTTCGGCCATGGCTCCCGCAATTGCCCCTAAGGTGTCAGTGTCGCCACCAAGAGACACTGCATTTCTAACAACATCCTCATAGGAATTGCCGTCGAAGAAGGCCCGTAAGGCCTTCGGCATGGAATCCTGGCAGGACTCAATGTGCTGGTGTCGGCTTCGCATTTCCTCTAAGGATTCTGAGATGTCGTAACCAAATTCTTTTGCCATATAGTCCATGATTTCTTCCTTGCTGCTGCCCATTCTTCCCATATAGATAATTGCTGCGGTGCACTCGGCTCCCTTTATGCCCTCAGGGTGATTGTGGGTGACTTCAGCTGTTGCCCTTGCCACCTCCCTGCTTCTCTCAAGGGAATCGTAGAGCCAGCCTGCTGCCGACACTCTCATGGCTGAGCCGTTGCCGTAACTACCATAGGCTTTTGCCTCTCCCTCACTAAAGAGCCAGTGGATGAACCTGCCGCCATAACCCGCATTGGGGTATCTGTGTCCCCAGTCCTTCATACTCTTAATCACTGACTCCTTGATTTCCTCTATGCTTGCATCTTTACCGGCATTTAGCAGGCCTTCCCCCACGGCAATGGTCATTACCGTATCATCTGTGAAGGAGTTCTCCTCGGTGAAAAGGTCGAAGTCTTTACTTTTGCGTCCCCTGTCGAACTCGAATCTGCTGCCAATAATATCTCCAAAAATAGCTCCGTACATATGCTTCCTCCTTAAGTGCTTTCCTGTCTATGTTTAGAGTCTACTATTTCCCTTGGGACATTTGGTCAACCGCCGGGAGACTTCTTAATGGCCGACCTGCATCAGAAAAAAAACCGGCTACCCTTAGGTAACCGGCCTACAATATCTATTTATTTTATTTTCTCAAGCTCTGGGCAGTCGTAATCGAAGAGAATACAGTTTATATTCACCACATTGTATTCCTTGTTCAGTATGCAGCCCTTAACCACCAGGTCCGCCACATTGCTAGGACTTAACCTCCATCCAGCCCTTCCAATTAGATCCTGAGTCTCCTCCACATTTAGGTGAAGGGACAGGCAAAGGGCAATGGCCGTGTACTTATTTGGGTGATAATCCTTATCCGCCTGAATCTTGGAGAAAACCTGCTTTGATATATAGTTCTTATAGACTTCAGGACCCGTGAGTCCACGCTCGTCAATAATCTCAAAGAGCTTCTCCTGGAAGGTCTTGTCGGAAGAAGAAATAAGGTCCTCAATCTTAACTGACTCCTGAATAGGCGGCTCTGCTGCCTCCCTGAAGGACATGGTCTCGAGTAGGCAGTCCTCCTCCATATCCATAAGGTCTATCTGATTTACAGGCCTGTTGTTTAGTCTATTGTAGCCCCCGCGGTACTCCCTCTTTCTCGCTGTCTCCACATAGTTGGAATCCACATATTCCCTTATGTTTTCTACCACATTTCCGGAAAGCTCGAAGGCCTTTTTATCAAAGACCACCAGGATTACCTTCATGGAGTTCTCCATAAGGAAAGCCTCCATCGTAGCCATGGCAATCTGAAGGGCCTTGTCCTTTGGGAAGCCGTATACACCTGTGGATATAAGGGGGAAGGCTAGGGATTTACACTTTAACTCTTTTGCCTTCATAAGGGATTTCTCGTAGCAGCTTCTAAGGGTTTCTAACTCCCCCTTGTCGCCACCATCCCACATTGGGCCAACAGTGTGGATTATGTATTTTGCCGGAAGCTTGTAGGCAGGCGTCACCGCTACCTCTCCCGGCAAAATGCACCCGATTTTCTTTCTCTCCCTTAAGAGCTCCCTCTTTCCGGCAGCTTCATATATGGCTGCATCCGTCCCCCCGGCACAGGTTGGCTCCGGGTTCGCTGTGTTCACTATGGCATCTGCCTTCACTTTGGTTATATCATTTCTGATTATCTGGAATGGCATTTATTCACTTCCTCAATGCTAATTGTTTTCTAGGGATAGTTTAGCATATATCTGTCGGTGTGGTATACTCATAAAAGCCCGTGCAAGATATACATATCGATTATACAGAAAGGAAAGCTCTAGTCTATGAAGATCAACATCACTTCCGGTCAGTTACTTAACAAAATATTAGAGGGTTTATATCCAGAGGAGACTTTCATACCCTTCAATGAGGCTATGATTACCGGAACTCTTCATAGCGTTAGGAAATTTAGGAGTCCATTTCTCGTTAACTCTATCTAAGGCTTCCATCCTTTTGGTCGTAATCCACCGTTCGTCCACATAATATTTTGCTTTTATTTTCTCTATTAACCTCTCAAGTATTGTAATACTATCAGCTCCTGACCTTCCATATATGGTTCTAATGCCATTTTCAGGATAAACTTCTCGGTAATATGCCCTGTACACATGATAGGTCCCACTACTCTTGTATCTGCTTTACTGTGATATTCTGTTGTTTCATTAGCATACGGATTCGTTGTCCGGTGCGTTGCTAGTCTATTGTTGGAAACATGGTGTCGCCTTTCCTTCACATGATAAAATCTACAATTCAACTTTATTCTGATTCAGTATCTCTTTGATGCCTGTATAAGTTTTTTCTCTTATATTTGCCTCATTCGCATATCTTTCAAAATCAGCTACCACAAGACTTATCTTAGAAATTATGTCCATACATTTTTTCTTTTTAAGTCCCATCTTTTCACCAACCTCTAATAAATCAATAAGATTGATATCACTCTTTTTTCCATTAACAGTCATCTGATGTGCACTCAACCATTTGTTTGTAATGTCATAGGAGTACGTAATATCATAT
>JAZQNS010000068.1:0-21890 GCA_045627425.1 Lachnospiraceae bacterium
ACCGCTTGGCCTCCGACTTGGGAGTGTGCAGCGGTGCGAGGTCGGTGAGCGACTTGATCTTCTCAATGACATCGTCGGTCACAAGGCAGCAGGCTTTGCGATTCGTCCAATAGGAATAGTTCCATCAAATCTAGAAAAATCTCTGTTTGTAAAGAGGTTTGTTTCTGTAAGTCCAGGGCATATGCAGTTAACCCTCACCCTGTCAGAATAGTTTAATGCCAGTATCTGTGTGAACTGTATGGTTGCTGCCTTAGAAGAAGCATACATGTAAGTTGCTCTTCCTCTCACATTTGACTGAAGACCATCAATAGAAGCATTGTTTAAAATAACTCCTCTGCTATCAATCAACATGTCCATAAAAGCTCTGCACATATACATATGGGAATTAGTATTGACATCAAAACATCTCTTCCACTCTTCGCTATCTATGTTTTCCAGCCTGCTCATAAGAAGCACACCTGCATTGTTGAAAAGAATATCTAGCTTTGAAAACTCTTCTTGTACATATTCCTTAAGAGAAGATATCTCTTCCTCGTTTGTCACATCACATTTATAGAAGATGGCCTCTCCACCATCCTTTATGATGCTTTCTTTTATTTTTGTACCTGCCGCCTCGTTTCTACCAACCAGAATTACTTTGGCACCCTCCTCAGCAAAAAGCCTAGCAGTGGCTTCTCCAATGCCAGATGTTGCGCCGGTAATAATTGCAGTTTTTCCTGCCAATCGTAGTAATTTCGTCATATGTTATTCTCCCATCAAAGGAATATACATGTTCTCCTTTAGTTCTTCTCTGCTTAAAAATGGTGCCAAATCCTCTAGCGGTGGCGAATACAGGCTTCCATCCGGAAGTCTCTTTGTAGCCGACTTTGGCTCGAAAACCTGATTAGTGTCACAAAAGACTTCCATCATAGCATAGCCATCCATATCAAGGAAGGACTCAATGCTTTCCTTCATGGTTGTTTTGTCCTTACATGCAAGATATGGAATGCCATACGCATAGGAGAGTTTTTCAAAACACGGAAAAGAAAGGTCATTGCTTTCAGGTCCAATTCCCACAAAAGCTTTATCAAATATATTTGTCTGGGTTAATCTGATTTGATGATAACCCTCGTTATTAATGATAACAATCTTCACAGGAAGTCTGTTAGTTACTATAGTCTGTAACTCCTGAATGTTCATTTGAACACTTCCGTCCCCAGCCAGGCAAAATACATCTTTATAGTAATTCTCCTGTCCCTGCATAGCAGAAACAGATGCGCCTATACTGGCTGGAAGATCATATCCCATGGATGAAAGGGCACAGTTCATAATAAAGCGCTGTCCCTTTTTAATATGATATGCTGCACTTCCCACCACAGACGCGGAGCCGTTTGCCACAACTGTAATTGCCTTTTCCGGAAGAGCTCTGCTAAAGCAATCCATAAAGGCGTAGATATTTATCCTGTCCTCCTGGTTATAATGCTTTTCACCAACAACCGGATATTTTGTCTTCCAATTACTGCAAATATTCACCCATTCTGAAAAATCGGTATCTAAACCAATGGCCCTATCGGTTAATCCCTCCATAAAGGCTTTTGCATCATAGCATATTGGTAAATCTATATTAATTGTTGGTTTTTTCAGTTCAAGGGGATCAATGTCCACCATTACCTTATAGGCCTCTCTGGCCCACGAATCATACTGAAAACCAATCTGATATACACTTAGTCTATTTCCTATGCATATAAGGAGATCACTGTTTTGCACAGCAAAATTACCAGCTCTGTCTCCCATTATTCCTGCACGTCCTGTATAGTACAAATTCTCTGTTTCCATAACATCTATACTATCCCAACAGGTTACAACAGGCACCTTGATTTTCTCCACCAGGCTGTCCAGTGCCTTTTTGCCTCCAGAAATCCTTACTCCGTTTCCTATATATAAAACAGGTCTTTTAGCAGCTTTTAGCTTATCTATGACCTTCGAAATCTTCTCTGCAACTTCATCTTCGTTATCCAATGGCAGGTGCTCTGGCTTGTAGGAAATCAAATCATACGTATCAACCATTTTGCCCTGGATATCAATTGGTATATCTAACCAACACGGGCCTGGTCGTCCACTCGTAGCATAGTAAAAGGCCTTGTCCAGATGATATTTAATCTCTTCCGCCTTCTCCACCATAACTTTATACTTACAAGCCTTATCAAGAGCAGACATTATATCAAACTCCTGGTTACCGAAGGTTCTTAAGGGCAATCCTGAACTCTTTATGGTAAGGCTTGTCTTGGTCTGTCCCGAAACTACAATCATTGGAATTGAATCCTGATATGCACCAACCACGCCATTTAGGGCATTGATGGCACCTGGCCCACTGGTGACACACAATCCTGCCATATTCCCATTAACTCTAAAATAGCTTTCAGCAGCAATGCTTGAGGCCTGTTCATGATGGTTATAAATGCAGTGCAACCCCGGATGATGGCCAAAGGAATTATTAAGATGCATGGCGCCACCACCTACAACAGTAAAGATATTCTTTATTCCATGTTCAACAAAATAATTCGCTATATAGTCTGAAACCTTAACCTTCACTAACTGTTCTCCTTTACGAAGTGATGTATTCCCAGCGCAGTCTCATTCTCGGATATCAAAACCTGGGCTTTTGTATCTAAGTCCTCCAGGACCATTTCCCTAAGATATGTATTCTTCGCAAGTATTCCACCTGAAATGATTATCCTGTCATAAGGTGCAACCTTAAGCCTGTCAATTATAGTCAAAATATTATTGGACAGTTGCTTATATATTGAATCAAAAAGATTTCCCAAGCTTAGTGAATCTTCTGAAATCTCGCTTATACTTCCTTTAATTCTATCTGTAACAGCATTGGTAAAGAAACTCAAATCAACTTTCACACGTTCTTTTTGATTCTTTCTCGCTTCCTCGTTTATATGCTCCCATACCTTTTCGTCCTCAGCTTCGACAAATCCATCTAGGATGTCCTTAACAAGGCGAAAATACACATTCAGAGCCCTTCCCGATGGAATATGGGGAATGGTCTTTATATATTTATCATCAAAATATGGGCGATTCTGATAATCTTCAGACAGGGACAAGCATTCTATAACCTGGCTTATCTGTGCCCCAGTTCCAAAATTTAACGACAGATCCTTTTTGTCCCTAACTCCTGCTCCTAACAAGGCCGCCTGCTGATCTCCGAGGGCCGGATAGTAATACTCTTTTACTTTTCCGTTTTCCTTCAGAATAGCCTTCTGTCCCCTGTAGATTTCCGGAAATACCACCTTACAGGAAGAATTACTGCACACAATATCTATTAGCTCTTTACCGAATTCTCTCTTAACCAGGTTAAATAAGCCCGTTCCTGCGGCATTTGTCTCATGGCAAAATGGCTGTTTTCCACTTAAAGCCCTTATATAATAGTCTCCAAGAGTATAGAAATATGCCTCTCCCTCATAATCTGCGAGTTGATTATTCAGAACATAAAAAAGGTTTACACTTGGAAGTCCCACCTTAAGCGGCATACCCGTTTCAAGAATTGTCTCCTTATCTATAATCCCTCTAAGATACTCAAGATAGTTACTATCACCGTAACTCTCATAAGCAGATTCATCCTGCCAGGAAATATAACCGGTAATGGGTTTCCCATCTGCATCAGCTAACAAGAAACCATGCATCTCATTGGAAAAACCAATCAGAACTTCCTCTTCTCCAATAGAGAATCGATCAATAATATCCCTGATATTTGCGAGGGACTTTTCAATCTTTTTCTCGTCTCTATCCTTAGGAGTTTTCTCTGTAATTGTAGCTATGATTCTGTCTTCCTTAAACTTGGACGCCTTTATGAAACTGGCGCCACAATCAATGGTTATAATACACATTTGTCTCCTCTAAGTATTCCCTAAACATACCTTCAAGTTCCTTATCAAGCTCTAGAGGTTTAATAATTAACTTACTTAGTTTCTCAAGCAAAATCAAATATACCGTGTTATTCTTTACCTTTTTGTCAGTGCTAAGTATCTGCATAAATCGTTCAGAATTATCTACCGAAATCTCTTCCTTTATAAAAGACTCCTTAATAAGAGCCTTTATTTCCCAGTAGATTGCTTCATCAAGGATTCCAAGTCTCTTTGATATATAATTAGCCACATCTATTCCCCACATTACCGCTGTTCCGTGTGGAATTCTATTGTGGGTGAAGGCTTCAAGAGCATGGCCAAAAGTATGACCAAAGTTAAGGATTCTTCTAAGGTCTCCTTCAAACTCATCCTCCTCGATTATGTTCTTCTTAACTACAAGACCATCATAGATATAGCTATTTATGTTGGCACAGGGAATATATTCCTTTTCATCCCTAAGCCTATCGTAGAACTCTTTTTTCTCAGTAAGGGAGAATTTTAGCAGCTCTCCCCAGCCATTAATGTAATCTTCCTTTGTCAGGGTATCAAGGAACTTATCACAGATAAAAATTTTCTTTGGTGGAAAGAATACTCCCAGCTGATTCTTATACTCTCCGAGGTTGATTCCACACTTGCCACCGATGCAGGAATCCGACATAGCAAGAAGTGTCGTTGGGAAGAAATACCAGTCCACATTTCTTAGGTATATGTTGCTGGCAAAAGTTGTGATATCCTGAGTAATTCCTCCTCCAAAACAAATAACTTTCCAGTTTTTCTTTAGCTTTATCTTTTGCCAGAATCTGATTAACTCTAAGCATGTATCGATATTCTTCTTGCTCTCAACCGCTTCAACAAAAAATATATTGTCTCTGCTAATGTCTTCAAAGAAAGATGGATATAAATCATATACATTTTTATCTATTACAAAGCTGCACCTTTCCTCTGTTAACTCCTTTAACTGTCCCTTTACATCCGAGACAAAATCAACTTCGTAGTCATATAGACTGGACTTAATACTAATCTTATCCATCTTTACACTCCTTATTCGTATATACTTGGTGCAAGGAAATTAATTGAAAGCTTGGTACTATCTTTAACATCCTTAAACATTTCTTTTATTTCATCATTAAGCTCATCCCACTTGTTTCCTGGATTTAATGACGGCAGGCTTTCGTCCGCATAGCTTTCATTATATACATTCTTAAATCCATCAAATCCTACAATGTAAATATCCTCAGCATGAAGTCTGTCCATCAGTCGTAGTGCGCAGATAACCGCATTGTCAAAGTGTGCCCAACCTCTTTTAATAGCCCTATTGAAATTTACGATTAATTCCTTGTCCAGTGCATTTGTCTTTATATTGGACAGAAGAATTCTCTTAGTCTCGTTAAACTGTTCTCTGTGGGTAATCTTGGCATAGTCGTATCTGGCTTTGTTTGTTAAGAACAGATAGTCATAATCATATCCCGGCAAAAGCGCATTGACTGCAACCACAACAGGCTTTTCTTTTTCAATAAACCTTTTAACTTCCTCTTCATATTCTAAAGATGACTTGCCTGGTGCAATTAGCAGCACCTTTTTTGCCTCTTTTCCATTGCTTCCGAAGATATTTCTTAGTTCTTCAACAGTGTCCTTATCATCTATCTTTCTATCCTGATTCTCCACATACTTCTGTTCTAACAGATCATAATCGTAAGCCCTTCTTTCTGTTGGCGAAAGAGACTCAATTATGTTTCTCATATCCTTAGCGGAAGTCTGATGATTATTTAATAGATATGCAATATTGTTTACATGACAGCAATACATTCCGGCTATATAATATGGGGTTGAATAGCCCCAGCTGTACTTTTCCTGAAAGCCTTTCATGTAAATATCAATAGCGTCCATTATTGCATCAAGATCATAATTGTAATTATGTTTGCTTACAAGGAAGTTAACTAACAGCTCTGTTGTTGCATTTCCAGCTCCTCTTCCCATACCACAAAGAGAAGCATCCACAACCATTCCCCTTCCCGTCTTACTAAGGTGCTTTACGAAGAACATGGAATTAGCAAACGCCATCTGCTGATTATTATGAGAATGGAATCCGAGCTTAATATCCTTATCAAGTTTCTCATCTAGCACGTTAAGAATTCTTTCAAGATCATCCTCGTACATAGCACCGAAGGTATCTACCACGGATACACCAAGAGGATGGACATCGTTAATCTCATTTGCCAGCAATAAAAGATCCTCCATAGAGTATGCAAGGGTGTTAGCTGCCTGATAGTATATCTTATAGCCTTTCTCCTTGATCTTTCTGCCAACATCGATTCCCTCTTTAATTTTACCCTGTGGAAATACTACTCTGATTGCATCTAAGGATCTACCATCGCACTCTGGAAGGTAATCTAAATCATATCGATCCCAGTCAATCATAGCTACATAGGTGACGTTCCTGTCCTTCTCATTAATGTAATTTAACAAATCATCAGGAACATGATAAAAGCTGGTACCTTTCTTATGGTCAGCATTTTTAAGCCATCCACACTCAATAATCTCAACCCCAGCACTCTGAAGCTTGGATATGATGCCTCTAATTGCCGCTTCTCCAAACTCCGATTCAACAATATATGCACCATCCCTCAAGGTGCAATCCAGTAATTCAACATTAGCCTTCATAAGACGACTCCTTCCCCTATTATGCCTTATTTAACTGCCTCATGTATTGCTTTGCTCATAGCATTAAGTTTCTCAGGAACCATGCCTGGATACATGCCAATCCAGAAGGTATGCTCCATCACATAATCTGTGTTTTGTAAATCGCCTACTACCCTGTAGGCATCTTTGTCATCTCTATATTCATCAAAGCATGGCTGCTTAATTATATTTCCGCCAAAAAGCATTCTTGTCTGTATTTTGCATTCTTCAAGATGCCTTACAATAGCATTTCTGTCCACACCTTCCCTTGTTGTGATTGGGAAGCCGAACCAGCTAGGTCTACTGTTCTCAGTAGCTTCTGGAAGAATAAGTTTATCCTCTAAATCCTTGAGAAGCTCCTTCATATAATCGAAATGCTCTCTTCTAAGACTTGTAAAAGAATTTAACCTGTCCACCTGAGCACAGCCAATTGCCGCCTGCAAGTCTGTCGCCTTCAGATTATATCCAAAATGAGAATAAACATATTTATGGTCGTATCCCTTTGGAAGCTGTCCGAACTGTCCATCATATCTGTGACCACACATATTGTCATGTCCAGATTCGCAGATGCAGTCCCTTCCCCAGTCACGCATGGAACGGATAATTTTATGTAATAAAGGATTCTTGGTATATACTGCCCCTCCTTCACCCATAGTCATATGGTGAGGTGGATAGAAACTTGAGCTTCCAATATCTCCAACAGTTCCAGTCTTTACCCATTCTCCCTCATAGAAGTATTCGCTTCCAAGTGCATCGCAGTTATCCTCAATAAGCCATAGGTTATGCTTCTGGCAAAACTCCTTAACCTCTTTTAACTTAAAGGTGTTTCCTAAGGTGTGGGCTATCATAACTGCCTTTGTCTTCTCGGATAATGCTTCCTCTAAGTGACTTATATCCATATTTAAGGTTTCTACTGTAACATCTAAAAATACTGGTACTGCTCCATACTGGATAATAGGAGCTATGGTTGTTGGAAAGCCTGCTGCCACGGTAATCACTTCATCTCCGCGCCTCACCCTGCGCTCACCTAACATATGGGAGGTCAGAGCCATAAAGGCACATAGATTAGCAGAAGAACCTGAGTTTACAAGGCTAACATAAGGCACTCCCAGATAGTCTCCCAGTTTCTTTTCAAACTCTCTTGTATATCTTCCACCGGTAAGCCAGAACTCCAAAGCAGAATCCACCAGGTTTGTCATCTCTTCTTTACCGTAGACTTTCCCTGCATAAGGTATCCTGTCGCCTTCCTTGTATTCTGCGTTAGAATGATAATCTATTGCATATTGAGAAACCAGCTCAAGTATTTTGTCATGGTCTAAAATCTTCTTATCTTCCAACTTCTGCCTCCTTAAGGTAGTCCCTTATCTGCGTTCTGGTTATCTCTCTTACATCCTGTCCATCCTTATAATCTCTGTACCAGTCTGCAGTGAGTTTTATTGTCTCGTCTCTGTTTAAAAGCTGCCTTAAGCCGAAGACCTTTTTAATCTTTTCCGTATTTAATCTAAGAAGAAAGGCTTCTCTTGGGCCAGCCTTAACCTTGCTTTCCCATCTTATACCCTCTCCGTAATACTTGCAGAAGGCATCAGCAACTTCCTTTGTAGTGAGTTCGTTTTCCTCATCAGGTCCAATATTGTATGAACCAGACAATTCTCTGTCTTCATACTGGGCTGCTGCCACATACACATATCCGTACAAAGCCTCCAGCACATGCTGATAAGGTCTTACTGAATTAGGATTTCTAACCTCTATTAACCGGCCCTTCATTGCTGCCCTCGCACAGTCAGGAACTATTCTGTTATCCTGGAAATCTCCTCCACCGATAACATTTCCTGCTCTCATGGTAGACATTATTATTTCCTTTTCGGCAAAATAGCAATCCCTGTAGGTTCTCGATATAAGCTCTGAGCAGGACTTGGAGTTGGAATATGGATCATAGCCGTTTAGCCTGTCTTCCTCCTTAAAAGCCTCGCCGCTTTCAAGGTTCTCATAGACCTTATCCGTGGTAACATTTATAAAGCTGACCTTTTTATCAAGCTGTCTCACAGCTTCCATAATATTTAAGGTTCCCAAGACATTAGTTTCATAGGTTTCCACAGGATTCTCATAACCAATTGATACTATTGGCTGAGCAGCAAGGTGAAATATAAAGTCCGGCTGATTTTTAATAACAACCTTTTTAAGGTTATCAAGATTACGAACATCACCATCTATCGAAACCATCTCATCTTCAAGTTTCAACAGTTTAAATAAACTAGGGTTTACGCCGTTATCTATTCCGTAGCCTATAACTTCTGCTCCAAGCTCAAGAAGCAGGGAACATAGCCAGCTTCCCTTAAAGCCCATATGCCCTGTCACTAATACAGTTTTTCCCTGGTATTTATTAACTAAATTCACTAGTGTCACCTGCTTTTCTTATTTATCCCAGATTTTCCAAGGGGCCTTTCCTGATAACCAGAGTCTCTCTAAGAGCTCATGTTCTCTCTTGGTATCCATGCACTGCCAGAAACCATCATGGTAATAACTCATTAGTTCTCCATTGGCAGCCAGAGTCTTAATCGGCTCCTTCTCAAAGACGGTAGTATCATCTTTAAGGTATCCGAACACATCGTGGTTACATACCATAAAGCCACCGTTTATCAAAGTTGCATCCACCTCATCCTTCTCTCTGAATGAGGTTATTTTATTATCGTCCGATATATCCAGAATTCCCTTCTGCTGAGCGATGCTGACAGTGGTTAATGTTACGCATTTGCCATGCTTCATATGAAAATCTGTAAGCTTGTCTATATCCACATCGGAAACAGCATCTCCGTATGTAAGGTAAAACGGCTCTTCCCCCACATACTTCTCAATTCGCCTGATACGTCCTCCAGTCATGGTGTCGATACCTGTGTCAACCACCGTTACCTTCCAATCCTCGGCATGCTTATCATGTACAATAACAGAATTCTCCTTGGAAAAATCAAAAGTGATATCTGATGTATATATAAAATAATTTGAAAACCATTCCTTTATGATATTCTGCTTGTATCCCGCACATATGATGAATTCCTTTACGCCATAGGAAAAATAGGTTTTCATTATATGCCAGAGAATTGGCATATCTCCTATCTCCACCATTGGCTTTGGTTTCAAATGGGATTCCTCGCTTATTCGTGTTCCATAACCACCTGCTAAAATAACAGCTTTCATATGTCACCTCACATATTCTTTCTTAAACTCTGCTATATAGTTTGCCTTATCATCGTCTTTTATATAGCTTGCTCTCTCTATGTTCTCTATGGCGTCTGCCAACAGAATCTCGTATATTTCATCAAGACTTTTTATTTTCGAGTACTCTTCATTATAGACTCTGTAAGCTATATTAATTAATCGTTTCGTCTCCCTAATAAGCGAAATCGTAAGTTTTTCCTTTATTTCATTATCCGTAAGCGTCTTATCAATATATCTAATCAAACCATTATGGGCATCGACTCTATCTTCGTACATCATATAGTCTAGAAGGTGATAATTATCGCTTCCCTCCTTCTCCTCTTCTGTCAAAACTCCGTCTTCAACCCAGATTCTATCAATTCCGAGGAAATAATTCTTGTAGCTAACTGTTTCAAAAAGCAACAACGCATGAAGATATAGGAAATGATATCTATTGTCCCTCTCATTTTTTATTCTCTCCATAACGCCTTCCTGCATAAGAGCTTCGCTGTTTAGGAGCACACCTGTCATAAACTTTGACCCAACCGCTGAGAAATAAGCATTATAACTGCCTGCAGCAGCAACAAAAACACCTTCTTCGGGCCTTGCGTTCCTTCCGTGGCCATTAAACCAGGCTCCGCCATACTCTCTTTCCATGATGAACCTGAATACAACGGGTAATTTGTCAATTATAATCAGATCCTGGTCACCGCAAAGCAAAATATGCTTTCCTTTGGCATTCTCTACACAGGTTATTACGTTTTGGGCAAACCCACCATTTTCTTCTCTTCTTATATATCTAAGACGGCTATCTTTGTAATTTGCTATTTCATCGTACTCTTCTCTTCCCTTTACGGAAGCATTATCTGACAAAAGAATTTCAACCTCACAGTCATACTGCATAGTCAAAAGATAAGCAATATTTCTAAGCGCCTCTTTTCCCCTGTTGTATGAGGGAATACAAATCGAAAGTAAAGGGCTTCTCTCCGACGAAAATTCGCTAATTCTTTTAAGATGAATCTCTCCAAGCTTTTCTATTATTGCTCCAGAATTATTTGAATAAACCGTTTTAGGAAGGCTTTCGTTATTATTAACGTTAAGATAATTTATGACAATATCAACAGACGCAACCATCAGCATATAAGTCATAAAGTGTTCAACAAAACCTGGCATCTGGATAAAAGATGCCAGATAGCTTTCAACGCCATCTGTAACAATATATGTTGTCACTCCCCTGCCTTTCATAATTTTCAGAATTTCTCTCATATCCCACATATCTGCAATCATGATGGGGTTTATTTCCATGCCGGCATCTTCAAAGACATAGTCATCGAAATCGACATAACCCTGGAAGCTTTCAGACACCTTATCAAAGAGATAAAACTTTGTATCGCTGACCGGTATGGTAAGCAGCGAAAGCTCGCCATAACTTAGATTGGTGTAGTTTCCAAAATGGGCATTATAGGTGTCTGTTAGTTCTTCTATATTTGGGGTTAGAAAGGTGTCGAGAATTAAAGAGAGCACCTCCTCTTTCTTCTCTCCATTTTCATAAAGACTTATAAATGAATTAATTGCCAGATCATAATAACCTTCATTCAGATAGGCAAGTCCCTCTTCTAGAGTTCTATCAAAATCCATTTCCCTTCCTCCGTCGCAGTATTATAGTCCTCATCATATATATCGGGTTTTAGCCAGCCAGGCATTACCAAATCCGCTTCTTTTTTATCTCTTCACATTAAAAAATAGTCCTGTTTTGCAGGACTATTTCTGACTTTCAATTATTGCCTCCGCAATTCTAAAATCAAGCTCCGTATCTATATCCACAGATCTTATCTGCGGCATAATGTAAGCTCTTGAATTAGGGCCATACAGGTCATCATGACTTGTGTATGCATCAACATAGCTTAAGTACATGGCGCCGTTTATTCTGTAGTAAGTGGGCAGGTGATGTCTGTCCACGTTTTTTGTTTTGTCTAGGAATCCATCAAGGGAATGATTGTCTGGCAAGGTGTTGGACCAAAGTGGTGAATGGTCCATCTCTGTTACCGCCACCACGGAGCTAACCGCCTCCTCGGAGAGAATGTTAAAGCACTCCTTTATATCCTCTGCTTCCCTCAAAGGACTGGTTGGCTGTAAGAGGGCAAAAATTTCGAATTTCATTCCTCTCTTCTCATACTCTGACAATACGAATCTAATAACCGATTCAGAGCTAGCTGTATCAGATGAGGTCTCAGAAGATCTTAAAAATGGAACATCCGCCCCGTACTCTCTTCCAATCTCCGCATACTTCTCACTGTCGGTGGAGAGATGGATTATATCAAAGCATCCAGACTCCTTTGCCGCCTCTATTGAGTATGCAAGTAGAGGCTTGCCGTTAAGCTCTTTTATATTCTTGTCAGGCAGACCCTTTGATCCAGAGCGAGCTGTGATAATTGCTATTCTTTTCATAACTCCTCCTCTTTAATCTGCTGGTCTTCTATGTAGTCGTTCTTGGCTTTTTTGCCTATCAGGTCATGGTATTTCATTGGGGATATGCCGTCGCCCGGTCTCTTCACAGAGAGATTGTCTACTGTAAATACCTCACCTGCCTTTATCTGACAGGCCGCCACAAGACTCTTTCTTGCAGCCTTCTTATTTGGGCTTTCAGATTTACTTGGACCCTTAACCCCGTCCCCCAGGGCCAGCTCCACGTCTCGGATATTTCTGACCATCTCCTCAAGCTCCGAAGGCTCTAAGGATGCAATGTGGTCCGGGCCTGGAAGGCTTCTGTCCAAAGTGAAATGCTTTTCTATTACCGTCGCTCCCATGGCCACTGCTGCCACGGGAATGTGTATTCCTCTTGTATGGTCAGAGTATCCTACCGGATAGCCAAGGCTTGCAAGCTCCTTCATAGCCCTAAGATTTACATCACAAGGCTCCGTTGGATACATGGTATTACACTGAAGGATTGTGATATCTCTCTTTCCATCAGGATTTAGTACCTTAACCGCTGCCCTTACCTCATCCATATCAGCCATTCCCGTTGACATAATAACCGGACGACCACTATTAGCAATCTTTTCAAGATAAGGAAGGTTGGTGATTTCCCCAGATGGCAGCTTCCAGTAATCCATGTCTAAGCTTTCAAGGAAGTCAATGGAATCCAAATCAAAGGGTGTGGATAAAAAGCCCACTCCTGTAGTCTCTGTATATGCCTTTAATTCTCTAAAGTCATCATAGCTAAGCTCTAATTCCTTCAGCATGGATAACTGGCCATCCCCTTCTGAAGACTTGAGATTCTCCTTCTGGTAGTCAGCCTGCTCGGCAAAACGGCTAACTAACTTCTCTGATTTAAAGGTCTGAAATTTTATATAATCTACCTTAGCTTTGGCTGCAGCATCCACCATCATCTTGGCCATATTCAATGAACCGTTATGGTTTACCCCAGCCTCCGCTATTATAATAGTCTTCATTACTTAATCTCCTTGGCAGGAACTCCTACTGCAGTGTGGTTTCCGGAAATGTTTCTGATAACCATTGCCCCACCGCCGATAATTACATCATCCTCGACATTGATACCCTGAATAAAGGTAGCTCTGATTCCGACAAAGGAACGACGTCCAATATGAACATCACCAGCCAGGGACACTCTCGGTGACAGTGTAACAAAGTCTTCTATCACACCATCATGGCAAAGCATACAGTCCATATTTATGAATACAAAGCTTCCAATACGCACATTGGTTGAAATAATGGTGTCTCTGCTGATTACACTTCCTTCGCCTATCTCCGTACCCTCTGCCACGGAATCAGACAGGTTAATAACAGGAAAATGAAGTCTAGGATTTCTTCTATACTTCTCAACCAGTTTCTCCCTGATGTTTGTATCTGCTATAGCAATTACCAGGTCCACATCGTCGCTCAGCTCCAAAAGATAGTCATCTCCCCCAAGGTATGGGCAACTGTGATCGTGAAGCAAATGCTCGTCAGCCACCAGGGCAACGTAACCTAGCACCTTGTACTCATGATGAACCTTGTTATATTCCTTAATCTGCCAGAGCAGCTCTCTCATGCAGCCCCCGGCTCCCACTAGAATAATCTCTCTCATTTTGCCTCCTTAGGACTTAAGGTCCAACTTCTGCTCCATGCGACGCATCTCCTCAAACTCTCCCATATCAAGGAAGGAATCCTCTGAAATAGGGTACATGCCCACCTTTCGTCCCTCGGAAAGTAGCTTGGTCGAAAGGTCCGTCATGTGGAAGAAGGTATCCTTAGGAATCTCCTTAAGAAGCTCAGGATTCAGAACATACATACCTGTATTTACGAAGTAGCTAAGCTTAGGCTTCTCCTCCATACCGGTAATAACCCCGTCCTCCTTGGAGTTTATGACACCGTAAGGCACCACTATATTCTTAAGAGCAGTCACTATTGTAAGCTCGTTTCCTGACTCAATGTGCCGCTTGTAAATATCAGGATAATCAGCTCTAATTAACACGTCGCAGTTGGTTACCACCACCGGTCTGTCGAAGGTCTCCTCAATAAGATGAAGTGATCCTGCAGTTCCTAAAGGCTCACTCTCCTCCACATACTTCATTGCGAAGCCCTGCTCCTCACACACGTCGGCAAAATAGCTTCTTATCATGTTTTTCTTATAATTTACTGTCGCGTAGAATTCATTGACACCATAATCTCTAAAGCTGTCAATGATTCTCTCCATAATCGGAATATCTCCAATTGGAATCAGTGGCTTGGGAAGAACCTTGGTGTAAGGATAGAGTCTGGTTCCCTTGCCTCCAGCCATAATGACTACTGGCACTTCCTTAAGACTCTTTCTGTCCTTATCAATATCCTTTATCTCGCTACCGTCATCTATAACCATGTCACAGATTACATGGTCAGGGGTTACAACAGGAGCAATCTTAATCTTATGGTCCCTAAGAAACTTTCTGTAATCCCCAACATTGTTGGACACAAGATATTTAGGGCTCTTGTTCATAAGCCTCTTAACTGCGGCATTTAAATCCCCTGTCTTAATTAGCCAGCGTCTTACATCTCCGTCCGTCAGAGTGCCTGTGAGTTCTCCCTTACTGTTTCTAATAAAGAGAATTCCCTTGGCATTATTGTCTATCGCCTGCATGGCATCCACCACAGTGGTGTCCTCGTAGGCCAGGAATTTTTTAAGTTCTTCCATTACCATAGGCTTAAGCCTCCATTTCCTTGATAACTCTCTTTAAGGTCTCCACAACATAGTCCATCTCATCCTTTGTAATATTAGTTGAGCATGGAATATTAATAATATGTGAGGCAAAATCTCTAGCCTTAGTCATATCAGTGCTTAGCCCATCTCTATATGGAGTCTGCTCGTTAATAAGTCCCCAGATAGGTCTTGTATGGACTCCAAACTCCTCAAGTTTTAGTACCAGCTCTCTGACATCACACTTAAGTTTCTCCATATCTATCCACAGTGCATAAAACCAGGAATTGGACTCTGTGCCCTCCCTGTAAGAAAGGAGTCTCATTTTCTCTGCATCAGCAAGAGCCTCTCTATAATATGTATAGTTTCTCTGCTTTCTGCCTATGAAGTCCTCTAACTCTTCCATCTGGGCAACTCCGAGAGCAGCCTGGACATTGGTCATTCTGTAGTTATATCCAACCTCATTATGTATATAGAATAGGTGGTCATCCTTAGCCTGAGTAGAGAGGTACTTAATGTGTTCCGCCCTCTTTTTATCTCTGGCAACCAGCATTCCTCCACCGCCTGTAGTGATAATCTTGTTTCCATTGTAGGAGTAACATCCGTAATCGCCTATGGTTCCAGCCATTTTGCCTGCATACTTGCCACTGGTATACTTAGTTCCAAGGGCCTCTGTGGCATCCTCGATTACTGTGATATTGTACTTCTCTGCCAAGTCCATAAGAGCTTCCATATCAGCCATGTTTCCGAATACATGTACCACTACCATTGCCTTAACAAGGTTTCCACTCTTTTTAACCCTTAGACTCTTTCCATCAAAATCACATTCATTCTCGCAGAAAGCTCTGACAAGCTCAGGGTCCATGGTGATTCCATCATCGCAACCCACAAAAACTGGCTCTGCGAACTGGTATTTAACAGGGTTTACTGCAGCAATAAAGGTGATGGCAGGAACAAGCACTGCTGTTCCAGGCATCACTCCGCAGTCCACCATGGCAAGATGTAATGCTGCAGTTCCTGACTGGCAGGCCACCGCCATATCAGTGTGCAGGAATTCTGCCATTTTGCCTTCTAATTCATTTATGTAAGCACCACCTGTTGACACCCAGCCCTCGGCTACTGCCTTGCTTACGTATTCAACTTCATTTCCTTCAAAATTAGGTACTGCTAAAGGAATATTGTATGTCATAGGGTTCCCTCCCTCTTATACGTTATAAATGTCCGGTTTATAACGGTCTAAATTATTTCTAATAAATTCTATTGTCTCCGCGATGCCTTCCTCAAAGGTGTAGGACTGCTTCCAGTCTGTGAGTTCCTTAATCTTGGCATTTGCACCTAAGAGACGGTTAACCTCAGATTTCTCTGGACGAAGTCTCTCCTCGTCACAGATGATTCTGGCATTAGGGTTAATCTGCTTAATGATTGTGTTGGCAAGATCTCCAATGGAGATTTCCTGCTGTGTAGCTATATTTATCTCCTGACCTATGGTCTTGTCAGATTCAGCGATGGCTATGAAGCCTGCTGCCGTATCCTTAACATAGTTAAAGTCACGAGTAGGGGTTAAGGAGCCAAGCTTAATCTCTTCCTTGCCGGCAAGCAGCTGAGAGATGATTGTTGGAATAACCGCTCTCGCGGACTGACGTGGTCCGAAGGTGTTAAATGGTCTAACTATGGCAACAGGAAGGTCGAAGGAGCGATAGAAGCTCTCTGCCAGTCTGTCTGCACCAATCTTGGTTGCTGAATATGGAGACTGACCCTGGAATGGATGCTTTTCGTCAATTGGCACATACTGAGCTGTTCCATAGACCTCAGAGGTTGAAGTAACCATAATTTTCTCTGTTCCAAGATCTCTTGCCGCCTGGAGCACATTTAAGGTTCCCTTTATATTGGTGTCAACATAGGAATCTGGACTGTGATAACTGAAAGGAATTGCAATCAAAGCTGCCAGATGGAACACCTGGTCAACTCCCTTCATGGCTGTTCTCACTCCGTTAGGGTCACGAATGTCACCGGAGAATATCTCAATATCCTTAAGCCTGTCCTTAGGGAAGGTATCTAACCAGCCCCAGTTTCCAAAGGAATTATAATATGTAAAGGCCTTTACGTTGTAGCCCTTATCCATCAGGCTCTCAACTAAATGACTGCCGATAAAACCGTCGGCACCGGTCACTAATACTTTCTTCATAATGCCCTCCATGACAAAAGTCTAAAGTTATACTAATCAAGAATTATATCGGCTTTTTGCCTGTCAAAGTTTATTGATTCAAGCAAAAAAGGTGCGGCCCTTGCAGGTCGCACCTTTGGTTATTAGTCGTATTTAATTACATCTGTTTTAAGAGATTCAGGGTCTTGTTTATATCCACCATGAGCCTGTCGAACTTATCTGGAGTAATCTGCTGATCGCGGTCAGAGAGTGCGTGGGTTGGATCCACATGTACCTCAATTTCCAGGCCATCAGCTCCCGCCATTATTGCCGCAAGAGACATTGGTCTTATTAACTCGTAGTGTCCCGTTGCATGGGAAGGGTCAACTATAACAGGCAGGTGGGTAAGCGATTTTGCCGCCGCCACGGCGCCTAAATCAAGAGTGTTCTTGGTGTAGGTCTCGAAGGTTCTGATTCCCCTCTCGCAGAGGATTACTTTAGGGTTTCCGGCCTGCAAAATATACTCTGCAGATGACAGCCACTCCTCAATAGTTGCTGACATTCCTCTCTTAAGAAGAATTGGCTTATCGGTTTTGCCAAGGGCCTTTAAGAGCGAGAAATTCTGCATATTGCGGGTTCCAACCTGAAGGATGTCTGCATAGTTAGAAACCAGGTCTATATCAGCAGCGTCAATCACCTCTGTAATTGTTGGAAGACCGTATTTTTCTGAAGCCTCCTTTAAGCATTTAAGTCCATCCTCCCTAAGTCCCTGGAAGGAATATGGGGATGTTCTAGGCTTAAAGGCACCGCCTCTTAGCATGTTGGCACCTGCGCGACTCACATGACCCGCAATATCAAGAATCTGCTCTCTTGATTCCACAGAACATGGCCCCGCCATAACCACAAAATCCTGACCTATATTTAAATCTCCCACCTTAACCACAGTCTGATGGGAATCATTTTTCTTTAATACCAGTTTTAAATCTTCGATCATATCTATCTCCGAAATCTAATCTCTGCTACGCCTATAGTTTAACATAAGTATCCCATTCTGTAACATAAATAAAAAGAAAAAGCACCACTAATGGTGCTTTTTACTCTATAAGTCTCTTAAAACATCTGCGAAACTTCTTTCAATATCATATTTAACGCAGGTTTTCGAGTCATCTTCAATTATCTTTTTAACCCTCTTAACAATGGCTTTTGGCTTGGCAAGATCGTAAAGAACAATTTTCTCGTGACTTTTTGCAAGTTCCCTAGTGTATGGGTTATCTGCCACCAGGACTGTATTTCCAGATCTTAGTCCAAGGTCAACTCTCTCATGGACACCGCCTTTAAGTTCTGGGGAAATATCAAGAATAACTTTGTAACTTCTCATAAAGGATGCAACATTGTCGATAGATGCCGCTTCACCAATTACATAGACATATTTCCTCTTATCCTCCGACAAGCCATCTGCAAAAATGTCCCAATGCTGCCCCACAAGGGTTATTTCTACCTGATTATCCACCAGACACTCAATGGTCTTCTTTCTCAAAAATCTCACCTGATACTCAATAAGGAGGAAACTGAACTCATTCATCATATCCCTTACGAGCTCCTTGTTTACAGTAGCTCCATGTTTAATAAGGTTCTGTTCCAAGGCATCCTCGATATTGATAAGCGGATTAGTCTCCAAATCCTTTATAAGATCCTTCATAAATGCAGTCATTATTTTCGGGGTTATATCCTCTAACTGCTTCCTTGTATCTTCTGGATTCAGGTATGATCCAGCAAACAGTACGGATTTATTCTTTTCTTTTGAAGCCTTATTTTTCTTGCAGTTTAAGCCTACAAAAGGCATAAACCCTGCTTCTCTGCCCAAAACATTTTTCAAATAATCCACATAGGACTGGTCCCAGCAGAATATTCTAACCTCTTTGGGATACTCAGATATATTCTTATTATAAAAGGATGGATGGCTTACGAAATATACAACTATCTGTCCTGAGAATTCATCTAAGAGACAAGTCTTGTCACTATGTTTTTCACTAATTCCCTCTCCATCTATACTCACGAGTATTCCACCTTTTTCTAGATGGTTTCTCATCTTCTTTTGGCTTCCTTTAAAGTCAGAAGCATCAACCATGGGCACTTTGTCCTGGTTCTCATTTAATTCTTTTAGAATTCCAGCATATAGATTGTACTTGGCTGTGTAGGAAGTCTTTGAAGCTATTATCATTATAGATTTGCTCATAATTACTCCTCCTCTGGAAAGAGTTGCTGATATATGCTAAACAAGGCATACTTAGTTACATCAAAAAGCAGTAATCCATCCCTGTTTTCCATAGCCTGAATAACATACTCTGAAAGTTTTATAGCATCTTCCTCCGGTATAACACCTTCATCCACAAGTAACAAAATGAAGTTCTGAATTAATGCAATGTTCTTATTCAACGTTTCGAAAGCCTCTGAATTCTTCTTATTTTCAATTCTATCCATTATGGTGAGTAAACAAGTTTTTAATTCTTCCATTTTTTTACCCCTCCATTATTGAGTTTATATAAGAACTCATCAAAGGCATTGGCGAAGTCTTTTTTCTCCATAGCCATAGGACGATCTTTTTTAAACTTCCTAGCTGTTTCGCTCCACTCTTTTGCCTGCTCTTTAATATAATGATTCATGAATACACCATCTTTGGCAATGGCCATGATTTCCTCATCTTGGTCTTCGTTTTCATTATAGATACCCGTCTTAATCAGATAGTTTAACTCCTCAAGGCAAGACTGAACAAATAGAGCATCGCCATCGTTATTCATATAGTTGTTAATCTTCTTTATCCTCTTGGTAACATCAGTGTAAGCCTTATTCTTTTCTTTACCCACAAAGGTTGATAGCTTTCTGTAAAGTCGTTCACCCTCATCTGCTTTCTTGGCCACCTTGTCCATTCTGTCAGAGAAACTATTATATATGTTCACTATTTCCGCCTTAGCAGAATAATCAAACATCTGCGGAAGTTCATCAATAAACACGGAGAGTTCAAAATCTCTATTGCAAAGTTTGCTAATCACTTTCTTTAGCGTTATAACCTTGGTTCCATGAATCAAAGCTCCGCCCTCTGTTGCATCGTAGACATTTGTCATCTTGTTATTAGCAATATAGTCTTCAAACCAGTCAAGGTAATACTTGAAATCGCCTCTGGTTAAAACCTTGCCTCCATCTATACCCTCTACCTCGATTAAACTTGCAAGTTCTTCCTTGCTAAGTTTGTCCATCTTTTCCTTAAAGGTTCCATCTGCATGAGTCTGTCCATTTGTCATGGCAAGATCCTGACCAACAAATATTAGATGGCTTGCGTTCATCATATGGGCCAGTCCGAAAGCTGTGTTTGCTACAGAGCCTCCCGTTGCTACTCCCTGTGGATAGATATAGGTTGAATCTGAAGTTTCTTTTGCAACGCAATCCTTTATCTCATCCTCAAAGGGATCAGTACTATAAAAAAAGAATTTTTTCCCAGAATGGAGATCCATAATTCCAGGTGCAACAGACAAAGATGTTACCAAAGGAATCTCTGATATGCCCGGATGATCCATAAGGGAAGTTGGCTTTTTTCCATCGACAATACAAAACAGATCTGGCTTTATTCCATGGTTAAGCAATGGCTTTATGGCAGTATCAACCGCTATTATGCAGGCTTTGCCTTTGGCATTTTTCAGTTCATCTATATTTTTATTCAAAGAAGGTCCAGCGGATACGATAAATGCCGGTATCTCACCCTTAAGTATGTTTTTAAGCTGTGCCACATTATAGCCATCCCTATAATGAACAAGATTGTGCATAAGATTTATTGAAGCCACAGAGGTATATCTTTTTGCAGTATTCCAATAAACCATCAAATCCTCGAAGGTTTTTTCCACATTCTTAGAGACTTTTCTTGCTTCCTCAGGAAAAATGTCTACATAATTAGGGGAAAGAACCAGCCTAAAAAGATCAATGGTTTCCAATGTCAATAGGGGTTTGATTTTGTCCTTCAAATCCTTTTCGGCTACATCTCCCACCATAAAATAGGTAGGCATATCAAGAAAGAGTTTTTCCATATCATAGTGACGCATACAATAGTCAAAAATAACATATGAGGGCTCATATATTACCATGGCGCATTGACCATTACTATGTTCTAATATACCATTTATCAACCCAAGATTCGACATTCCAAACACAAGAATAGGTGAATTTGGCACAATCCTGCCCATCTCCTGAAGTTCTTCTTCCAAAGCCTCAATCTCCCCATATATGCGGTTAAGCATTAGGCTTCTTCCACTCTTCTGCACAGCTTTCAAGGCCGTATTACCCACATAATCAGTAACCTCGACGACCTCAATTCCCTCTTCTCTTAAATCCTTTTTGAGATACTCCCTTGCCTCGACCGGATAGCCCTTCTTATAGGCATTCAAGTTTTTCTCATAAAGAGCATCCATCTTCTTAATCTCCATTTGTTTACCTTCCTTGTAAAAATAGGGAGGAGAAAACCTTCTCCTCCCTAAATGGACTTATTTATGCCTATTTATTACTGAATCAAGTTAAGTACACCCTGAGTTGACTGGTTAGCCTGTGCAAGCATTGACTGACCTGCCTGTGCAAGAATGTTGTTCTTTGTGTACTCAACCATCATTGAAGCCATATCTGTATCACGAATCTGTGATTCTGCAGCTGTTGTATTCTCAACTACGTTATCAAGGTTCTTGATTGTATGCTCAAGTCTGTTCTGAATAGCACCAAGATCTGATCTCTGAGCTGATACCTGTGCGATAGCGTCATTAATTGTCTTAAT
>JAZQNS010000069.1:0-9857 GCA_045627425.1 Lachnospiraceae bacterium
CCCTCCAAAGAGCATGGACTTAAAGCCTCTCTCGTTCTTTACTTCAAAATGAACTGTATCCTCCCAGGCTGCAAGGTTTCCTGTTACGATTCTGAATGACTCTCCCTCGCTTAATTCATACTCCTTGACGGAGCCTAACATCTCCATAAATACCTTTCCATTTCCTTCATACTGCTGAAGGTGATAACCCTCTCCGCCAGGCAGGTTCTTAGTAAAGTTGGCCAAAAATGGGTAGATATTTACTCCCTCCTCACAGCAGAGGAACTGTGCTCTCTGGCCAATAATGTAGTTGCCATCAGAAATGTCGAATTCCACGATTTTGCCGGCACGGGTTGCTGATATTGTAAGCTCCTGGTCATCCTCCATAGCTCTAAACTCTGCCAGAAATGGCACCTTGGACTTGAAGGATCTAAAACCCTTCTCCCTTGATGTAGACATCATGATTTTGTCTGACATCCAGCTGATTCCACCCTGGTCAGTAAATA
Organism: Lachnospiraceae bacterium; assembly: GCA_045627425.1. Lineage (GTDB taxonomy): Bacteria > Bacillota > Clostridia > Lachnospirales > Lachnospiraceae > XBB1006. The sequence continues at coordinate 486 of JAZQNS010000069.1, forward strand.
CAGACTCATTCTTCTTAAGTGTAATGGTTACTGCAGGACAAACATCCCCCCAAATTTCGTATTTCATACTGCTACCTCCTCATTCTATTTATCTATTTCGACTGTCGTTCTTATTTCTTTCTTAAATCCAAGCTTTTCAAAGACTATGGAGCCTATGAAACCAGCTATGGAACCGCCTACCGCAGCTATACCCATGGCTGCTAAAACCTTTAAAGGACTGTTGAAGGCAAAAGGAGCCAAAAGTCCTGGTATAGGTGATGCAGTACCTGGTGCATTGTTAATGATACCAAGGGCTGCTGCTCCGATTCCTGCAAGACCTCCTCCGAGGAAGTTACTGCAGTAAATTGGAATAGGGTTCTGTGTAATAATATCGGCCTGGGTTAAAGGCTCTAACATAACAGCCAGAACTCGACTGTTGTTACCTAAATTAAGCCTCTTGAAAATAAGGGCATTGGTGAAGGAACCACCGAAGCAGGCCACAGCTGCAATACCCATTGGAAGTCCCTTAAGGGCAAGCATGGCTGTAAGAGCCATGGATGACAATGGTGATGTACAGATCATCTTCATAAGGCCGCCTAAGATGAAGCCCATAAAGATAGGTGACTGGTTAGTAGCTATGGTGATGGAATCTCCTATTATGGAAATAAGGTGATTTACTGCCGGATCAACTAATGTGGCAATTCCCCTTCCTAAAGCTGCTGCAGTTAAAGAACATACGATTACATCAAGTCCCGCTGGCAGCCACTTGTTTAACCTTTTTAATATGAAGTAAAGCACATATGATGCAATAAAGCCAGGCAAAATACCAAAGCCAGCCACTGCTGCCGCTGTTGCCACAGCATAGACTGGGTTAGTTCCCATGGCAATACCAACCAAAGCTGCCGATGCCACAGCTCCCATAGAGCCCGCTGCACCTCCAACCTCACCTAGGAAGGCAATGCCCACGAAATCGCCGCAGATGTACTTAAAAATAGCCTCCACAAGGAAGGTTGCCACAGCTGCATCTGCCAGACCTCCCATGGCCTTGTCTCCCTTAGGAAACTTCATACTGAATACTGAGAAGCCCGCAAGAGTAAGCAAGAGGGCTCCAATTCCCTTAACAAATATCATCCTATATATATCCTCCTAAAAACACTATGTTTATTATACATATTTTAGTCTGTCCATACTGCACAGAAATTTACTTTATTATAGTTAAATATTTAACCAGACTGGCTAATACACACAAAAAAAGTGTCGGTGCTTATGCATCGACACTTTTTTATTGCAATAATTTATTTAGAATCTAATAGTAAAGGTTGAACCCTTTGATACTTCTGACTTACAGGTTACGGTTACGGAGATTAAATCTGCAGCCTTCTTAGTCAGGAATAAACCAAGGCCGCTTGACTTCTCTCCTAACCTTCCGTTTACTCCGGTGTAGCCCTTTTCAAAGATTCTTGGCAGGTCCTCGCTGGCAATTCCAATTCCCGTATCACTTATACTAATCATGGACTGATCTGCCTTAATACTTATCTCCCCGGAAGGGGTATATTTAATGGCATTTGATATTAGCTGATCCACTATGAAGGATAACCACTTTCTGTCGCTAACTACTACGGCATCTGTTCCATCATAATTTAGTTTAAGCTTCTTTAACACAAACTGTCCCGCATGCTTTCTAAGATTCTCACGAATAATTGGGTCAAGTTCGTATTCTTTTATCAAAAGGTCGTTACTGGTGCTTCTAAGTCGTCCATAGTCTAGGACCATTTCCACGTACTGCTCTATTCTGAAAAGCTCCGATAAGAGGGCCCTGTTCTCCATGGTATCCTCGGCTAAACTTAACTTCATTACAGCAATAGGGGTCTTAATCTGGTGTACCCAGGAGGTGTAATAATCCTGGTCATCCTGCTGCATGGTGGAAAAAGAAGCTTCAAGATTTCTAATCTCCTTTAAAAGTTCCTCTATTATAGCAGCATAATCCCTGTCCGCAAGGTTTTCATGGTCAACCCTTTTAAAGCCAACATTCAGGGCATTTCTAAGGTCTTCCTCCCTTATTTTTGCCTTCCGGTATTCCCTTACGAAATCTATCAGAAGCAGACATAAAAGAAGAAATATAAATAGCATTTCCGAATATATAAGAGCCTCGTTTGTTATGTCGTAGAGAAAGAAAACCGCCCCGTTTATCAGACTTATAAGGCAAAACATAATAAGGGCAACCTTGTTCTTAATTATGGTGTCTAAAAGCACCCTACTTACCCGCCTCATGATATTATGTACCCGCTTCCCGGTTTAGTAGTGATGACCTCCTCTAGTCCTATATCAGCAAGCTTCTTTCGTAGTCTTCCGACATTTACAGTTAAAGTATTCTCCTCAACATAGAGGTCGCTCTGCCATAAACTGGTCATCAGAGCCTCACGGCTGACTATTTTGCCTCGGTTCTGAAGAAGGGTTTCTAAAATCTTAAACTCATTCTTACTTAACATTAGTTTAGTGTCACCGCAGTTAACTGTGTTATCACCGAGGTTAAGGACAGCCCCGCAGAACTCAATCTGCTGGGACTGCCCCTTTATTTCGTAGGTACGCCTCAAGATGGCAGAGACCTTGGCATTTAATACCATGGCATCCACAGGCTTGGCTATGAAGTCGTCTCCACCCATATTTATGGCCATTACTATATTCATGTTGTCTGATGCGGAGGATATAAAGACTACCGGCACCTGGGACAGCTTTCTAATCTCATTACACCAGTAATAGCCATCCTTGAAAGGTAGCATAATATCCATTAAAACAAGTTCAGGATTATTATCTTTAAACTCTTCAATCACTCTCTGAAAGTCCTTAATGATATCTACCTTATTGCCGTAGACCTCTAATTGCTTCTTCATTGCCTCCGCCAGGGCGAAATCGTCCTCCACCAGCATTATCTTGTACATATGGCCTCCCCTTAATAATTATCTTACTATCTTATAATAAGTCCTTGAGGTTAAAAGGTAAACCACTATATAAACAAGAGCGAAAACTCCATATGTAATAATTGCGCAAAGTATAGCTTTTGCCTGATTAGACATTAGGAGTAGGCTTAAAAGCTTTAGCAGCATTGGGAAAGCCACTGTGATATGGATTCCTGCTGTTACAAGAGGAAGGAAAAACTGAAGTAGCAACTGACTCTTAATTGTCTTCTTAACCTCCTCCTTCTCCATACCAATCTTCTGCATTATCTGGAAACGGTCGCGATCCTCATAGCCCTCTGATATCTGCTTGTAGTAGATAATAAGAATGGTTGCGAAGAGACATACGATTCCAAGAATGATTCCTAGGAAGAGGAAGGCTCCATACATTCCAAGGAAGTTAGCCTGTGCCTCCCACTTGCAGTCGTAGTCAATATAGATATCGCTGCCGTACTTATCTGTAAGGCTCTTATTTACAGCTTCTACCATATCTGCGCCACTCTCGAACAGGGCTTCCTCATCTGCAAAGGAAATAGCCAGTCTTTCGGTGTAAGGTGAGGCCATTTTGCCGTATCCGCTAAGCTCTGCCTCATATATTTCATCTAATACATTTTCATCAGCTACCACGATTCCAATTGAGTTAACAATGGTAGCCATCCCCCCGTGAATTGGATAGCTTGTCAGGCTCTCCATAATTCTATACTCTTTTCCTCCTATTGTTAGCTTCTCTGGCTCCTTGAAGGCCTCCACAGAATCTGATGAAAGGCGGCAAAATAGTATTTCATCTTCTGAAAGATTTATTTCTCCAGCTTCCATTCCGGACATAGCAAGGTAGTTTTCAAGTGTTAAGTAAGTTACGCTGGTTAACTCGCTATTTTTCCAGTCACCATTAAGCTCCTCTCTGGTGTGGAGAACATTATCTCTAAGGATATAGGAAACCTGAAGAAAGCTCTCTATTCTATAGTCAGATACTCTTAATCCAAGACTATCAATTGTCGATAAAACATCATCCTTATACTCTTCTACAGGAATAGCACTATCATCATCATTGCCACCGTCGCCAACAGATATATAGAAATCACTGGGATATCCACTGTCCAGGGTATCCTGCATGGAGCTGTAAAGTCCAACAGTTGTGGAGATCATTACAAGAATTCCTGTGGAGAGAATTGCTATGGAGGCAAGACCTACAGCATTCTGCTTCATACGGAATAAGAGTCCTGATACCGCAGCCATATGTCTCTTCTGGTAGTAGTAATCCTTATTCTTCTTTAGGCATTTAAGTAGGAAGGTGACTCCTGTGATGTAGAGGAAATAGGTTCCCACAATTACCAGAAATACTGCCACGAAGAACCAGGTAAAGGCATCCATTGGTGTCTTTACAGAAAGTGCCAGGTAGTAACCTGCTGCCAGAGAGATGGCGCCAATTATCAGCATAATCCACTTTGTCTTAGGCTCCTTTTCTCCGGCCTTCTTTGAAGTTATAAGATCCACAGGCTTAAGTCTTCTAACTGAAATTGCGTTAAACAGGAAGGAAAGCAGGTTAAATATGGCAAAAACAACTATTGGCCACAAAACCGTATTTATGTTTATGTAATAAAAGCCGGGAATTATTCCAACTCTTAAGAGCTTACATATAAGTAAGGAGCACATCTTGTACATAAGGATTCCAAGACCTGTGCCAAGGATGTAGGCTGAAAAATCGGAATAGACATATTCAGAGAACAAAACTCTTATAATATGACCCTTCTCCATTCCTAACACATTGTAAAGTCCATACTCACTCTTCCTCTGTTTCATAAGGAAGGAATTAATATAGAGGATAATAATTAGTGACAGGAAACCAAGAATAATGGTTCCCAGCCTCATGAAATAAACCACATAGGAACCACCCTCCATGTCGTTTAGTCTGCTGTCCTGGGCTAAGGCCATGGCAATGTAGAAACAGGCTAAAAGTCCTGATTCCGCAAGAAGTCTTGGAATGTAGAGCCTTGGATTCTTTAACACATTATCAAGGGCTACTTTCTTATAAAAACCGATTTTCATTATTCCACTTCACCCCCAGTTCTAAGCAGGGTCAGGGTATCTGAAATCTTCTTATATAATTCCTCGTTACTTAAATCTCCCCTGTAAATCTGGTGAAAGAGCTGACCATCACGGATAAAGAGAATTCTGTTAGCATGGGATGCTGCATCTGTGGAATGGGTTACCATAAGTATAGTCTGGCCATTTTTGTTAATGTTCTCAAATACTCTTAAGAGGTCATTGGCAGATGCGGAATCCAAAGCTCCTGTAGGCTCATCTGCAAGGATAAGCTTAGGATTGGTGATTAAGGCTCTTGCCACTGCTGCCCTTTGCTTCTGTCCGCCGGACACCTCAAATGGATACTTGTTAAGGAGGTCATCAATACCTAAGGATCTGGCTATAGGCATAAGTCTCTCCTCCATCTCCTTATGGTGTACGCCGCTTAAGGCAAGTGGCAAAAGGATGTTATCCTTAAGTGAGAAGTTGTCAAGGAGGTTGAACTCCTGAAATACGAAACCAAGATTTTCTCTTCTAAAGGCAGCTAAGGTGGACTCCTTTACAGAAGATAAAAGCTTGCCATCAAGGGTAACCTTGCCTGCGGTCTCCTTGTCTAAGGCAGCCAGGATATTTAAGAGGGTAGTTTTGCCGGAACCGGACTCACCCATGATTGCCACATACTCCCCCTGATCCACGGAGAAGGAAATGTTCTTTAATGCCTCCACCTGATTGCCACCGAATCTTGTGGTGTAGGTTTTCTTTAAGTTTTCTACGTTAAGTATTGTCATAACTTGTCTCCCTTTTCTTTTGATAAGCTTATATTAAGCTATATCCTTAATTGTCACCATTCATTCAGGTGACATTTATGTGACACTTTTGTCACATGGTTTTATTCCACTAATAAAGGCCTATTCTGCCCAGGCAAAATAGACCCTTTTAATTATCTAACTAATATTCATCTAAGAAATGATGTCTTACTCCATGTTTCTTGTAGGCCACGACAGTATCCACGTTTACATTCTCCACGCTCTTAAAGATATTGGCCTCCACAAAGGGATTGTTCTCCTTAAGGCTGGCAATGAGCTTCTTAGTCTCAAGTCTCTTAGATGAAGTGGTTCCATCCTCGTGGCAGGTGGAACAGGTCTCAGTGAAGTGGCAGGCGCACTGTAAGAAATGAAGATCATTATAATCTCTCCACTTACAGATATCCTCCTCCCTCACATAGTAAAGAGGTCTGATTAGCTCCATACCCTCGAAATTGGTAGAATGAAGCTTAGGCATCATGGTCTGAATCTGGCCACCATGAAGCATGCCCATAAGTATGGTCTCAATTACATCGTCGTAATGGTGACCTAAGGCTATTTTGTTGCAGCCGAGTTCCTTAGCCTTGCTATAGAGGTGTCCTCTTCTCATTCTTGCGCAGAGGTAGCATGGATTCTTGTCAACAGTATCTACTGCATCAAAAATATCGCTCTCAAAGATAGTGACAGGTATTCCAAGCTTTCTTGCGTTACTCTCTATAAGGGTCCTGTTTTCATCAGCATATCCAGGGTCCATAACCAGGAAGGTAAGGTCGAAATCCACCTTTCTATGGCGTTTAATCTCTTGGAAGAGCTTCGCCATTAGCATGGAATCCTTGCCTCCGGATATGCATACTGCGATGTGGTCTCCGTCCTTAATAAGCTCGTAGTTCTTGCAGGCCTTGGCAAAAGGAGAGAAAATCTGCTTGTGAAATTTCTTTCTAAGACTCTCTTCAGCTTTCTCCCTGACTTCATCTATGTTCTCGTTCTTAATAAAGTCCATGAGAAAAGCATTGTAGCCACCCTTAAGATTGAGACATCTGGTTAACCCCTGGTCCTCCATTGCCTCCACAACATTTTGGGATAACTCCCCTCTCTGGCAGTAGAATACAATATCTCTATCTTTTAAAAGGGACTCTGCATATTCCTCTGGCTTCTCCATCAGGCTCTTGTAAGGTATGTTCTCAGCACCGGGAATCATTCCATAGAGCACGCTGCCCTCATCTCTTATATCTATTAACTGGTAAGCCTTCCTGTCTAGGGACAGAAGGTCTGTTACACTGATTTCCTTCATATATCCATTTCCTTTCTATCTGATTGTAGCATTAAATGGCCAATCTGCCCACTTTTCAATATTGGGGATTAGAAATCCTGTTCCCATCAGAACGTTTCCTAATCCCAGCCTGTCAGCGAAAAAGCCTGCCACGGGGAAGATAAGAATCATTGCTATGGAGAAGAACATGCTGTTTACAGATATTAAAGCTGCCCTCTGTTCAGATGGAACTCTGCATATTCAGGTTAGTTATAAAGGTGTTGAAATAGTCTAATACAATATTATTTTTTAGTTTTCTATATATTTTCTCTTCCATTCTAATTACAAATTGTGCTTACCGCTTACCTCGGTTAGGCGAACCTTAAATACATCACAGGCATCCATACCATGGCAGCTCTCTACAGGGAAGCCGCTGTGCTTATAATGCTCCATCATATACTTAAAGGCCTGAACCTTATCCTCTCTATTCTCGAGTTTTTCAGCCTTGCCAGTACCGATTACGCTCTCATATTTTGCCGTAACTCCGCCTTCTGTCTCCACGGTCTTGTAATAAAGATGTGCTTCAACACAGACGTTAGGATCATTATTTAAAATATCCCACTTTCTGCCTCCTTTTGCAGAATGAAAATATACGGTAATCTCATCCCCCTCCATAGAGCAGGCAAAAGTCATAGGGATAATATATGGCGCTGCTCCACCGTTCATACCAAGGCTGATTGTGTCACATCTTTCTAGGATATCATAGATCTCTTTTACATCCTTAATTTCTCTGTCTTTACGTCTCATTTCCATGGTAATACCTCCAAAAGCTATTTATATAGAATTATTTTACTTTTCTGTGTATGTTTCTTAGCTTAACTAAAAAGCTCTGTGGCAAGGCTGATGCTATAAGAATTCCTATTGCAATAGCACCGGCAATCTCTAAGGTCTCAACGCCCTTAGATGCCGCCAGCTCGTTTCTGGTAAATATATAATATGCCGTGTAGTAGAGTCCCGCACCTGGAAGAAGTGGAAATATTCCGGGATAGAGGAACATAGGTACAGGCTGCCTGCGAAGTACCGCCAAAGCCTGCACAGCATAGGGCCAATGTCCTGTCACTGTACACTGTGGTGTTTTTGATTTCATCAAGCCTAGTTTTTGCCTCATCCAAGGAACACTTCTTATCAGACACGTCTCTGGATAGCTGGTTTAATGCACCAATCTTCCACAGGTTAACAGATCCTAAAGGCACGTAACGCATTCTTGTAAAATGATGCTTGTCCTCAAGTTCCGTGGTCATAAATATACCGTTAGATATAATGTAATGGTCGTATTTGTCAACGCCGAAGGATCCAAGTATTTTGTCTACGCAATCCTCCACACGTCTGGTCTCTCCACCACTTATTAGCATCTCCTCCGCAAGGAGAGATACGAACTCTGATATATGGCGAATATCCGGCTCTTTTGCCTCGTTTAGTTCTTCTTTATTAACCATGTCACTTAAAACCTCTCCGTCATTAAGAGACAGGCCCCTCTTTTCTTAACAAAAGGGCCTCTTCTTAATACAGATTTTAACATAAAAACGCACCAGTTATCCATATTTCAAAGACAACTGATGCGTTCCCTGAGTTTCTTGATCATTCAACTACCTCAAAGCCGTACAAATCTCTATATACCGATGTCAGCTTTTCATTTGTTCCTTCAACAAGTACATCCTTAAAGAAGTCATCTCTGCTTCTGAACCATTTTCCATTGAAGCATTTGAGACTATAATTCTACTCTCATTACTGTCCTAAAAAACGGACTCAAACCCGGATGGCCTCCAAAAGTTGTAAAAAGGTCAAGAATTGCCGGTACAAAGCCATGTTGTACCGGCATCCTATATTAACCATTTATAACATCAGGGTTATTTATAAGCATCTGCATTAACGTAATGCGTTTTTCGGCCAGAACCAATTCTCTTTAATGTTCCATCCTCTACTAGCTTTTTAAGTGCTGACTCTACAGATGAACTTCCCAAGCTTGGACAATGCATTAATGCTTCCTGCTTTGTAAATGTTCCTATAACATTAACCGCATACTCCTTAACTATGTCATAAGATGTACTCTTTACTCCAGCTTTCTCTGCCATTGTAATTCTGCTCTCGAATTCACGATAGCATGCAAGGATAACACCTAACATATACTTTATAAAAGCTTTAGGATCATTCTCATATTCATGCCAGCCCTGGTCTGATATCGCTAAAGCTGAATAATAACTATCTTTTGTATCAGCTATCGACTTTTCAATACTTATATACTGACCTACTTTGTAACCGCTTCTGTAAAGCAATAACAATGTCATCAATCTGCTCATTCTTCCAT
>JAZQNS010000070.1:0-21441 GCA_045627425.1 Lachnospiraceae bacterium
GCAAACAACTTCCTATCCTTGTCTGGAACATACTTCAGGGTGTTACGAACCTGGTGCACAATACAGCGCTGATATTCAGTATTAGGAAAGGCTGTACCAATAGCTTCTTTAATACCTGTAAGACCATCCGCACAGATAATCATGATATCCTGAACTCCACGATTTTTAAGCTCATTAAGGACAGATAACCAGTACTTAGAGCTCTCGTTAGCACCTACAGTAATAGTCAGTACATCCTTTCTTCCTTCGACAGTTATGCCAAGTATTACATAAGCTGCAAGCTTCTTGATAACACCCTCGTCTCGTACAGAATAGTGTATTGCATCGATATAGAGGATTGGATAAACCTCATCTAATGGACGATTCTGCCAATCTTCAATCTGAGGAAGTATCTTATCTGTGACATCAGAAATAAAGCCCTCTGATGTTTCAAATCCATAGATATCCTCGATAGTCTCTGATATTTGTCTGGTGGTCATTCCCTTAGCGTACATAGATATAATCTTTTGATCAATGTCAGATATATCTTTCTGACGCTTCTTGACTACCTGTGGCTCAAATGTAGATTTGCGATCCTGAGGTACTTCAATCTCCATAGAACCATAGCTGCTGTTAACACGTTTAGTCTTGTACCCATTGCGGTAATCATCGCTGTCAGAACGCTCTGAGCGACCATATCCAAGATGGTCATCCATTTCAGCTTCCATCATCTCCTTGATTGTTCCACCTAGCAGATCTTTGAGGGCATTCTGAATATCCTCAGCCGTCTCGATATCATACTCTTCGAGAAGCTGATGAATAATATTTCTTTTTCCCTCTGTCATTTGTACTTTGTGTACTGGTTTCTTTTCTCTTGCCATAATAAAAGGCCTCCTATGATTATTCTATCATAGAAGACCTATTAAACTAATTTACAGAAAAAATTTCATACTCTCCATTTTTATACTAATATGTTGCCCCCCCTCTTGACCACTTGTGACTTGTTCTCAGCAAAAGCAACATTAATAAATGATTTCTATTATTATGTTGCCCAAATAATTTCCCACCAAAAGATATCTTTGGAAAAAGGCAAAATAATTGTCTAATAACTAGTTTTTTCATTCCAAAGACCAAAAAGCCCCGCCATAGGCGGGGACATTTCTCATTTTCCACTTTTCAATCCCATTTATTTCACGACAACCGTCTTCACGACTGCGTCGAACTTCTGCGACATTTCCTCCGCATACCACACTACAGGTTTTACTCTAACATAGTATTTTCCTGGTGAGATAGACAGCTTAACCGTGGACATACCTATTATCTCATTCACAACGCACTTTTTCATCTGTTTATCCCTAAACACTTCTACCTGCATTGTAAAATTTTCTCTATGGTTCTTTACGGAAATCGTCATTGACTCTTTTCCAGCTTTTACGGTAACGTTCTTTGGATTAAATTTATAATCATCCTTTGCAACGAAGTAAACTGTTTTACTCATTATTTCTCTGGTATTCTGATTTTCTCCACCTACGGTGTGTAATTCATAATGCCCACAGCACCATACACGAATACTATGTTTCTGATTGCCCTTTGCCGTGAACTTTAACGTATACGGTTCTTCATAGGTTTTCTGAAGCCTCCAGGGCCAAGTGAAGAATGAACGCAGATATCCATATATACTTGCCTCTTCGTAATACTCCATTTCTTTTAAATCTTGGTATTTCCCGTTCCCTCCAATTTTAACATCGATATAGTCCAAGGGATTTATAACGTGAACCCACTCCCCATTTCGAAGTTCCTCCACTCTTATCCACGAGTAATCATAGCGAATGAACGCAATTTTCTTGCTTTCCTCCTTCTGCTCTTTATTGTATTTGTCTATATTCTTTTTTACAGGAAACATCTTAAAATAACAAGATTTATCCTTATCTGTTTTCTCAAGTGTTATGAATTGGTTTAAGCCATTCTTTTCATAAGATTCTTTGTCTGTCTTATAAAAAGAGGAATCCACCAAATTATCGCTCTTTAAACCATGATAGCTATCTTTTGCCTCCACTATTGCAGGATTATATCCCACGAGTCCTTGTAAGACCATTAGAAGACTCAGCAAAATACACCATCGATTTCTTCGTTTCATTTCTATACTCCTCTTACTTCACAACAACTTTTTTCACAATCCAATTACTACATACGGCATTTTCATTTCCACCATAGCTTGTTACCGCTTTGGCACGGAATTTCACGTAATAGGTGCCCTTCGAAATTCCCTTCCATTGTACCTCTGTGTTCATAAGGTGCGGCCCCACTACACACTTCGAGCATTTCTTGTCCTTATAAAGGCTAGCCTCTATACATAATAGTTGTCCCACTTCCAACACTTTACTAAAATTTCCAAATGTAATCTTGCCCTTTCCACCAGTAATTCTAACCGAATCCGCGGCCGTCTTCAAATTCTGTTCTGATACATAATAACAAAAATCACCTTGGGTAGAAATCGTCTTATAACCATTTACTCCTGAGAATTTCATCCTGCAATGAGTGGACATAATCACCTGTATATTCTCGCTGCTTACATCTTTCAATGTTATTTTCAAACATATTGGCTCTGTTAGGAATAGTTGCTGTGCTTCTTTCCAAGTACATATCCAGCACTCACCATCTCCAGAAACAGGTCTTTCATATAGGTCAGGCAACTCTTCATACTTACCGTTTCGAAGAATCTTTATATCTAGATATTTTAATGGATGTTTCACAGTTTTATATGTACCATTTACTAATTTTTGAACAATTATATTCGAATATCCATAACCTATTTCTTCCAACGCTGCCCCATCATTTTTATGTAGTTTATTATATTGGTCGATATTCTTCTGGATTGGAAAAACTTTGTAATAAATCACATTCTTATTCTTCTTTAAAACAAGATTGCCACGAAGCCCTTCGCTCTCGTAGGTATGAGAGTCTTTCGTATAGATGGAAGTCTCCATTAGCGCATCTGTTGTTATTTTGTTCCATTCGGCTGCTTCTCCCGTTACAAAGAATGACGATACCAATAAAGTCTGTATTATTAATAGTGCTAGTATTTTCTTAATTTTCATTGAAGTTCCTTTCGATATACCTACCTTTTAAGTATAGTTTTTTGTAAAATTGAGTCTTTAGTCATATTTAATTTTACCACAAATCTCAGTTTTTTCTAAGCCTGAGATTTATTTTTACCAGAAAAAATATGCGTTGTAGTCCTTGCGTGTCATATTGCCCTGGGATATTCCAGGGCGTTGTTATGTGATTAGAAAAAATTGCATTGTTCACGAATAAATTGATCAACTGAAGAAGCAGGAATTTTCCAAGAGCCAATTTTAAAGGCTTTTATTTTGTCTTTTAATAGTTTATATCCAACAGATTCACTTATCATTAGTCGTTCACACATTTCTTCAAATGAAAGTAGTTCTTCGTTTGGGTTGATATTTGTCATCATATGTTTATTTCCTCCTATTGTGAATTTATTACTATATATGTTGATTGGAGTGCAAATTACATATCAGTAAGATGCTAAAAACAGATATATAAAGAATAAAATTGATTGTAATCTTTTATTACAGAACTAACATATTTGTAAATAGATGAGTATTAAGAAGATAGCAATGAAAAAAGGTGTCTATAGATGATATGAGAATACTTCTGGAGGATGCTGGTAATACATTTTGCAAATGTACTAATAAATAATATTAGTGACATTTGTGAAAAGATTTATTAGTACTTTTACTAATACTATATCTTTTAATAACTTAATTTATTTAATAACTATAGGAGGAAATAAGTATGGTATATGTAGAAAGAATTACAAGAAATAACAACGATAGAAAAATATCATGTTCTTATAGACTATCGATGAATATTAAAGAAATGATTAGAGAGAAAGCAGAGGTCATAGGAATATCACAGGGTGATTTGATTGAACAAGCAATCGCAAAATTTGATATTCAAGAAGCCGTAAAACCTAATTGTATAATTAAAGACAAATACGCTAAAGAGATTGATGAACTTCTTGAAGAAATGCGCTTGGAGCATGAGCGTGATGAAGCAGAAGCTGCCATAAGAGCCACGACTACTACAGGTACTTCTGTTGATTCTGGCTTTAATTATAAGTTTCCTGAAGGAGAAGAATTACCGTTTTAATGGAGGACGAAATGAATACGTACAATAGTTTAATAAATAACTTAGAAGCACTTGAATTAAATAGAATAAGAGAAAATATAGATACATTTCTGGATATGATAGCCGATGGCTCCAAAACAGCTCTTGATGCCTTATACGAGCTGACAGAAATGGAGATAGGATTTAGAAAAGAGCAAGCAATCACTGGCTGCGTAAAGGTTGCTAACTTTCCATATCTTAAAGAGATAAATGAATTCGATTTTAGTTTTCAGCCATCAATCGATAAGTCTAAGATTATGGATTTAATGACGCTAAGGTTTATTGAGAATAACGAGAATATCATCTTCTGCGGTACACCTGGGGTTGGGAAGACCAACCTCGCGGTATCCATAGGAATAGAAGCTGCCAAACACCGATACTGCGTATACTTTATCACTTTTCAAGATTTAATATCACAGTTAAAAAAGGCTGCATCCGAAAACAGATTAGAAGCAAGAATAAAATTTTTGTGCAGATATAAGCTACTGATAATCGACGAACTTGGATATCAGAAGATGGACGTATCATCTGCAAACCTGTTCTTTAATCTTATAGCAAAAAGATATGAAAGGCTGTCGACAATAATTACCACTAATAGTCCCTTTTCAAAGTGGGCAGATATCTTTCAGGAGCCAGTACTAACTAATGCACTTCTTGACAGACTCTTGCATCATTGTTCGGTTATTAACATCAGTGGTCCATCATATAGACTTAAGGATCAAATGCAGTATATGCAGGAAGAAAACTAAAAAAATATCATATAAAAATGTCGTTTTTCATACATGCTTATATGATATAAAACCTACATTTTTATATTGACATTTGCATAATTTCTTCTCTTATGTTGCTTTTCCAATCCCCCGGGCCAATTAAAAATGCCCCTTCCACCCGGGGAAGGGACATCAATTTATAATTCTTTAACCAGGAGCCGCGAGCCCCTGTTCCAAACAATTTACAATTCTTTAACCAATATCTCAAGTCCTTTTGCAATCATCTCTAATGGCATGCTTGCCTGGTTCATTTTGCCAGCGGTCTGCTCAGGGCAGTAAGGCACATGAACGAAGCCGGACGGGATATCCATACCCTTTTCTTCCAAATAATTCTTCAAGGTATAGAAAAGATAATTGCATACGTAGGTGCCAGCTGAATAGGATACCGATGATGGTATGCCAGCAGCATTCATGGCATCAGTGGCAGAAAGGATTGGAAGGCTTGTGAAATAGCCAACTGGTCCGCCCTCCACGACAGCTTCTGCATGAGGCTTGTTGCCGTCGTTGTCCTCTATGGATGCCTCCATGTAGTTGATGGCAACCTTCTCGATTGTGATGGCACATCTTCCACCAGCCTGGCCCACAAGGATTACCGCATCTGGATTAACCTCGTCGATGGCAGCCTTTAGGACATCTCCTGCGCGACCAAATACCGTTGGAATCTCACGCTTCACTAATTCCTTACCATCAATTACATCCGGCAAAAGCTTCACAGCCTCGTAGGCTGGATTCATCTTCTCTCCTCCGAAGGGATCAAAGCCTGTAATTAATACCTTCATTATTGTTCCTCCTTATCTGGAAGGTCCTCCTTAGGAAGCACCTTCATATAGTGAATTATAAAAAATATTACTGTCACAAAAGCAATCATATTGGAGATTGCCTGGGCCTCCTGAATACCGGAAAGCCCTCTAAATTTTGCCATGATTAGCAGCACAGGAACGAAATAGAGACCTGCTCTTGTTGAACTTAGGTAGCTGGCTCCAAGACGTTTTCCTGAACTCTGGTATAGCATTTCCGTAACCATGCAGATTGGCAGGAAGTACTGGGCGTAGCACTGAAGACGCAGGGCTCTGGTTCCAATTGCAATAACAGTAGGGTCATCTCTAAATATCTGAATAATGCTGTCGCAGTTAAAGAGCACCAGGGAGGTGGCAATAACCACCAGAAGCTCTGCCTGAAGGCAGGTATACCAGAAGCCTTTGCGAACTCTGGAGTATTTGCCTGCACCGTTGTTGAAGGCTGATACTGGCTGGAAGCCCTGACCTGTACCCACAGCGAGGGCAAAAGTAAAGAAGATAACTCTTGACACAATACTCATTGCCGCAACCGCTTCGTCACCGTAGGCTGACGCCTCAAGATTTAAGATAATGGTTGCCGCTGAGTTAAGTCCCTGCCTTAAGAGGGATGGGAAGCCCACAGACACAATGCCAAGGATTGGTCCCAGGGCAAAATATACTTTTTTAAGCGACAATCTGACTGAAGTCTGATGCCTGATAAAGGGTACCAGAAGTATGCACCAGCTAACAACCTGAGAAATTGCAGTTGATAAGCCAGCTCCGGCAATTCCCATATTAAGAACGAACATAAAGAGGGCATCTCCGCCTATGTTTAGGACGGCGCCAGTCATTAATCCAATCATTCCGTAGAAGGCCTTGCCTTCATATCTAAGGATGTTGTTTAAGGTAAAGCCAGACACTGTAAATGGTGCAGTCGCAATAATAAAACTTACATAGGTCTTAGCGTATGGCGCAATAGTCTTGGTGGAACCAAGGAACATTACTAATGGATCCATAAAGAGGAAGCTTAGCACCATTATGACTGCGCCTATGGTAAAGGCCCAGAAAAGGCCGGAAGATGCAAGCCTTGAAGCCTCATCAATATTTCTCTCTCCTAACTTCTTAGACAGCTGAACCCCGGAGCCTTGTCCGAAGGTAAAGCCCACCGCCATAAGAATAGCCATAAAACCAAAGACTATACCTATAGCTCCCGATGCTGAATTTCCAAGTTTTCCAACAAAGGCTGTATCCACCAGGTTGTAAATATTGGTGACCATCATAGAGATGATGGTCGGAATCGAAAGGGTGAAGACCAGCTTTGGAATTGGGGTCTTGGTCATTTTGTCATATTGAGATACTTTTTCTTTACTCATTATTACTCCTTCGGAAACTGGTCTGTTAATACAGATAAATCCATTATTTTCAGGTGGTAGCTCTTCGTCATGCTGTTCTCGTGGCCTTCCACTATACCCACCAGTCTTCCATATCCATCTATTGTAGGTCCTCCGCTCATGCCAGCCTCCGTGTTAAAGCTGGTGGAGAAGAGGTATTTGGTGTCATTCCATGGGGGACTAACCACAGTTGTCTCCCCTATCTTCGCTTTCTTAGCTATTAATCTGCCGCTTGTATCTCTTCCAAGGGAAATCACCTTCTCAGCTGTTTCCAGATTGTCTGCCGCCATACTATCTACGCAGATTTTCTTAAGTGACAGCAGTCCGTCAACGGAAAGATTGTCAACCGGAACTCTGAACATGGAGATTTCCTGGTCCTTGCTGTATATATAGCTTGTACATTTAACCTTCTCGGTAATTCCATTATAGAGGGTTAATTCACCTCCGATAGGAAGCAGTCCCGTAATATGGTCAACAGAAAGGAAATAAACGTATTCCGTGGTAATGTCGTAGACGAAGGCGGAACCCCTGTAGAGGGCGTCGCCATCTTTAACCTCTACAGCCACAACAGATCTCTCTGCAATTTTGCCTGCATCGTCACTATTGGCTGTGGTAAGTGGCTCATAGGCAAAATATCCTGCCCTAAGCAGTTTCTCCATGTCATCCTCCGACAGAGGCGGGTCACTGGTGGTGTCGTTCGCCACATGGATCACCACACTTTCGGTGGTAACCAGACCATCTGAATCCTCCACACTGTAATATATCTCATAATCACCGTAGCTGGTTTCATCGAAATTGGTATCGTCACAGGTGATTTTTCCAGTGACATCTCCGTCCTCAACATCAATTGCCACCACACCCTTTAGAGGGTCAAGGGCAGTACCCAGCTTAACCGTTCTCTCATTTAAGTGAACAAACATAGGCCCGTTGGACACAATGAAGCTCACGGTCACATCCGTGGCATTGCCGTAGGCGTCAATAACTGACACCGTAAGCTCGTACTGGCCCGCCTCATTGAATACCACCATATCAGGGACACTCTCATCCTGGCTCTCAAGTATCTCCGCCTCGTCTCCATCACTGTCAGATGAAATGAGGGATGAAAAGAAGTCCATAATTACAGAGCCTGCGTCACCAGAGGCCGTCTCCTCCCCAACAGGTTCCGGAGTCTTAAACTCATAGGTGAACCCGAGTTCCTCTGACAAATCTGAGATTGCTCCCACAAATACATCTCCAGAATACTGCTGCCCTACAGCCAGCATAGGCATGTCATCCTTAAGGCTTACTGTAGGAGCAGTGGTATCCACCACTTTAACCTTGATGGCATAGCCGTTCTCGTGGCCTAAGCCCAGGAAACTAACAGACCTAGAGCAGGTGATGTAGTAGGTACCCACTTTGCTTGTATCCACATTTCCAAGATCAATTTCACAGTGGCTAAGGGCCCAGTCGGTACCTATCATATAGTATTTTATGTTAGTCGAAAGCTCGGAGCCAAGCTCCACCTTGGTACCACCGATTTTAGGAGACACCCAAAAAAGAGCAATGTAAATACCCACTAATCCAAGGGCAAATACAATCGCTCCAACCGCGATACCAGATATTTTTTTTGCTTTTTTCTTGATCTCTTCCATACATATTTATATTACGACTAATTGCGTAAAACTTCAACGAGCTTTTCTTTGCCATTGCCTGTAAAAACCCTTATAATAAAGCCATAATTACGGAGGGGTTCACCATGAAAAAATTCTTGAAAATTCTACTTAAAATATTATTTACCCTGCTAATACTTGTTTTATTACTGGTTTTCTATATTGAGGCAAAAGGCACCTTTTCCAAGGACATTCTGGATTCTACTTCTGTCTCTGACAATCCATTCATCATACCAGCCGGAACAGACGTTGTAGCCCACAGAATGGGTTCAGACTTGAATCCTGAGGACACAATGATGGGAGCAGAATGGATTATTAATCAGATTTCAGCTGGCAACCTGAACATAGATGTAATCGAAGTTGATGTTTCCATGACCAGTGATGGTGAATTAATCCTCTTACACGATGAAACCCTTGACCGCACCACTGACGCGGTGGAGTTTTTCGGAAAGGAAGATATCTATCCTTATGATTACACCCTGTCTGATTTAAGACAGTTAAACTTTGGTGAGAACTTCCTTGAA
This sequence comes from Lachnospiraceae bacterium, assembly GCA_045627425.1. Classification (GTDB taxonomy): domain Bacteria; phylum Bacillota; class Clostridia; order Lachnospirales; family Lachnospiraceae; genus XBB1006. Next base: position 9,284 of record JAZQNS010000070.1, read on the forward strand.
AATGGCGAATATCCATACAGGGGCTTACGCGGCGACGAGATTCCTGACAACTTAAGAGCCTGCACCATAAATGAACTCCTCGACTATCTCGAGACTTACCAGCATTTTAAATATATTATTGAAATTAAAGATGCAGGAAACGTTGGCATGGAGGCAACAGACAAGCTTATCTCTATTCTCAGAGAGCGAGACCTTATTGACAGTGTAATCGTGGCTTCCTTCCACGAGGACATTCTTCACTATATCGACGAGGCTTACCCAGAGTGCCATAGAAATGCATCTGCCGGTGAGGCAGTTTCCTTCTATGTCTCATTCCTCTTAAACAAGGAACTTGATATGTCTGAAATCCACTACGATGTCCTTGATATCACACCAAGATGCGGCATTATCACAGGCACCGAAGAATTCGGGCAAAATTACGGCCTTTTGAACCTTCATTCCCAGGGCTTTATGAACTACGCCCACAAGAATGGCCTTGCAGTATACTACTGGACCGTAAATAAGGAATCCACCATGAAGAAGCTTATAAAAGCAGATGCAGATGGAATAATCTCAGATGTTCCAGACCTTACCAGCAGATTGCTACACGAGTAATATGAATATAATCCGACTTGACCAGCTAGATAACAAAGAACTTAATATATACCACAGTCTGAAGGAGCCAGAGCTCTATCATTATTTTGAACCTGAACCTGGTCTCTTTATAGCTGAGAGCCCCAATGTGATTCTCCGGGCTATAGCCGCTGGCTACCAGCCAATTTCACTACTCTTTAACGAAAGTTCTCTGAAAACCGACGGGGAACTTTTAAGCGAACATGTTGATGCAGGACTTCCTGCATACATTTTGCCTGACCACATAGCCTCAGAAATCACCGGATTTAATATGGTTAGAGGCCTTCTTGCCGCTATGAGAAGAAGACCTTTACCCGATTTAGATGACATTCTAGATCATTCCGAAAGGGTAGTAATTTTGGAAGATGTCGTTAATCCAACCAACCTTGGCTCCATAATGAGATCCGCTGCCGCCCTTAATATGGATGCAGTTATTCTTACTAAGGATTCCACAGACCCACTCTACAGACGCGCTGCAAGAGTGAGTATGGGCACAGTATTTCAGATTCCATGGACCATAATGTCCAAAGAAGAATCTGATAACTATCTCCACATATTAAAAGACCATGACTACAAAACAGTAGCCATGGCCTTAGTTCCATCTTCAATTGATATAAGTGACCAAAGACTTAAGTCCGAGAAAAAGCTCGCAGTCATAATGGGCACTGAAGGTCCAGGTCTTAAGGCTTCCACCATTGATAACTCAGACTATCATGTGATGATTCCAATGAGTCACGGTGTGGATTCCCTAAATGTGGCTGCTGCCTCTGCCCTGGCTTTTTGGGAGCTTACAAAGAAAGACTCTAATCAATAATATTAACGCAGGCTTCGTCATACTGTGTTCTTTCTTCTGGCTCCTCAGCTGGATGTCCAACCCAGATAATATTTAAAGGAACTTCCTTGTCGCCTAGATTAAGTATCTTGGCGACTCTTTTTTCTGCCATTTTTGCCGGATGGATTCCGCACCAGACAGTTCCAAGTCCCAACTCCACCGCCTGAAGAAGAATATTCTCTGTGGCAGCACTGCAGTCCTGAACCCAGAAAGATGCCAGCTTCATTGGCAGAGCTCTTTTAAGATTTCCGCATACAACTATTGCCAAAGGTGCTTCTATTTTTGAGTAATGAGCCGCGCCACGGAGTTCTTCTAACTTCTCCTCATTGCTTATTACATAGAAGGTCCAGGGTCTCTTATTAACCGCACTTGGTCCGCTCATGGCTGCCTCCATCAAGGCCCTGATGTCTTCCTCTGAAACCTTCTCATCAGTGTACTTTCTGACGCTTCTTCTCTTAAGCATTGCTTCTTTAACTGTCATTTCCTATTCCTCCATAAATGTATATCCGTATTTTAAAAGATCGACCTTTCCGTCCACCACTTCTATTCCGTCTTCCTCTAAGAGCCTCGCCTGACCCCCTGGTCCCCCGAAGGCAAAATTGCCGGACAGCTCTCCCTTACTGTTTACCACCCTGAAGCAGGGAATTGTATCAGGGTCCGGATTCCTGTGAAGGGCATTTCCCACAGCCCTGGCCATCTTGGCTTCCCCCGCCATAGCAGCTACGGTTTTATAGGTCGCAACCTTTCCCTTAGGTATCCTCTTAACCGCTTCGTAAATTCTTCTTGTAGGGGTGTTGGCAACCAGCTCATAGCTTGCGTCTAACAGGCTCTCCACTTCATTAATTCCAACACTTCCATCAAGGCAGACACTGATCCACCTTCTCTTATTCATATGGTAAGCTGGCATAATTCCCTCTGTGCCACCAATAAAGGCCACGAAGTCCGGGTCTGCCTTAAGGTTTACAATATATATTTTGCCTTCCTTTAGGAGACCTAACCTCTTAGCCTCCACTGGAAATAGCAGGGCGAACCACTTGCCTGTGTAGGTGTCCTTAAAGGCAAGAGTATCCGGGCCGTCCCTAAAGGGTGCCTCAGGGCTGACCTTATATTTATCGTATATATATTTTTCCAGCTCCTTATGCATCTTTCCTAATCCTCTTAGCAAATATCCTTATAAGATAATCATAAGCTTTATTTAAAACGAAAGCCATTAAAAAAATGCCAATAAGCATCAACAGGTTTACTAATATCCTGTTTTCAAGCTGTCTATACAGGAAAGTCACCATATCAGTTCCCACCGTCATCTGAAGACCGTAGACCTCAAGGCTTAGACCGGCCAGAATATTTACCCACTTCGATTCTCCTACGTAGCTACTCAAAGAAAAGAGACCCAATACAAGAGGTATTGCCAGCACAAAGTAGATGCTGTAAACAGGCCAGTTTAATCTGTAGCTGTAACCAAAGAAATAAACAAGAAGGCTTCCTGATAGCAGTCCAGATAGCATAAGCCACTTATTTATTGGATGCTTCTTTAAATAATAGCCAGCCAGAATCACAGGGATTCTGTTGGTAAAAATAAAGATTGCCTTATAGCCAAATACCTGCTCAGAAAGCAGGCTTAAGCATAACCAAAGAGCAACCACAATAAGCCCCTTATATCTGTTGTCCCACTTTATAAAGACAGGATACAAAAGGTAAAATATCATGATTGCCGGAAGGAACCATAGGAAGGCCCCATTGCCCCGGCTAATAAGATCAATACCCGTTATTATTTTTGCCAGCCTAAGGAGGCTGAAGCCCTTGTAGGCCACCATGAACATGGCAAAAAGGACCAGCTTCAGGTATACCCTTAAAAAGCGGTCCTTTATAAAATCCTTATAGACTATCTCCCTGTCAGCAAGTGTGTAGGCTGACAGGAAGAAAAATACGTCAACTCCAATATAGCCCGTTCGGACTATATAATTCTCAAGGCCTGTCCCGCTAAGCTGAATCCATAAATGAAATATAAGAATCCAGACAGCTGAAACAAGCTGCAAAAGCTTTTTATTGTACGTCATCATTAGTGCACATTAAGAAAAATACAAGATTGTCACGAATATAAGATACTGTCTCGTCAGCCTGAGTGCAGACATTCCATGCAGGGTCTGCAAGATCTGTAAGAGTATCTAAGAGAGCATCTGGATCATCGGACTCAAACACATATCCAACGAAAGGAATTGAGCCAATCATTGGGGAGAACATAACTCCACTTGAAAAGCCTGTAACCTCGCCTGTGAAGCCATTTAAGTAGCCTTCCTGAACTTCCATGCTGACAAGCTCTGTGTTAGCTGCTGTGACTGTAAGTAACTCCTCCACAGCTTCAGCTGCAGTAGCCTTATCAGATGCTGCAAAAACGCTCTGATAAGCTGTACCTACACTGTTAACCTCAATCTCTTCCTCGCCGTTATCTTCCACATTTTCATTGCTTCCTGTGTTGGCGTCGCTGCTGTCTGCCTTGTTGCAGGCAAAAAGGCTAAATACCAAAGCCATTGTAAGTATGGCCACTAACCATTTCTTCATTGTCTAATCCTCCTTTATAAGTGTCCTGTAGACATATCATACTTGATTATTGTCCTCTTGTAAATGAGGATTAACATGCACCATACAATGTTTAACATTGGGGAAGGCCTCCTCTATGCTTTCATGGACGGTCTCCGCTATATTATGGGCCTCTATAAAAGCCTTGTTGGCGTCCACAGAAATCTCAACCTCAGCGTAAATCTTGGCTCCAAATAGTCTGGTCTTAAGGTCATCTATGGCAATCACATCATCGTTTCCCAAAATGACCTTCTCCATTTCTGCCACTGTTTCCTGATCACAGGATTTGTCTACCATCTTATCCATGGCATCCTTCAGAATGTCAAAAGCTGCTTTGCCTATAAAGAAGCAGATTACAATACTTGCCACTGGATCTAATATTGGAAATCCCATTCTGGCTCCGGCTATACCAATGAAGGCACCCACAGAAGAAAGGGCATCTGAACGGTGATGCCAGGCATCTGCCATCAGGGCACCGGAGTTAATCTTTTTTGCCGTAGCCCTTGTGTACCAGTACATCCACTCCTTCACTGCTATGGAGATAATTGCAGCTATTAGGGCCAGTAGTCCAGGAGCCTCAAGACTCGTAGCCGAAGCGCCTGTTATCACCTTAATTCCATTTAATCCTATACCAATACCTGTTAAGGCAAGCACCACTGCCAGCACTATGGACGCCACGCACTCAAGTCTCTCGTGACCGTAAGGGTGCTCTTCATCAGACTGCTTGTTGGCAAGCTTCACTCCAATAATCACTATAACAGTGGACAAAACATCTGATGCAGAGTGAACAGCGTCAGAAACCATGGCGCCGGATTTTGCCAGAATACCAGCTATCAGTTTTAAAAGGGATAAAAGGATGTTAACGACGATGCTAACCCTTGAGACCTTCATGGCAAGCTCAATACTTAAAGCCTGCTCCTGGTCCTTAGAAGAATTCATTTGTTTCATATTAGTTACCTCCAAAAGATTAAAGATAACTCAATGACCCAGACAATTATAAATTATTCCAGAAAGGTATAAAAAACACCCATGGAACATAGTAAACTACTGTCCCACAGATGGTTTATCTGCTGCCAATATTGGCCCGGCCACATGGATTAAATCCATTGCCTGCTCAGTTTGTACTGTAGATTGTACGCAGTGCAAAGAGTTTTATGAGATATTATCACAGGCAAAACTCTTTGTCAACATACATTCTCTCCACTAATTCTTAATCACTTCCTGATAGAATTCAGCCATATCATCAAGTCTTAAACAGGCAAGTCTTGCAGCGCTTAAGCCGTATCCCACTGAACAGTCAATATCTAGAATCTTAACTCCCTCTCTTCCACGGTCCACCACATCCCCTAAGATGTAGAGGGTGTCCTCCTCCGAAAAGGATATTTTATTTAATAAAGCCATCAGTGTGTCGTACTCACCATGGATGTCGCTAACTACATATGTTGCCATTTTGCCCTCCCATAGGCTTATTGCCACCATTTAATGGCTCAAACACTGGTATTATAGCATTTCTGCTCCATTCTATTAAGACTAAAACAGAAACATAGACAGTATTCCCAGGCTCACCGTACTTTATTGCATTGTCAATCAGATTAAATACCGCTTCACAAGTCCAATGGCTGTCGTGATTTAGCTGCCCCTTATATTCCTCGGAATACTTAATCTCTATGCCACCTTTTTTAGCTTTTACGTGGGAATCCTTAATTGCAGACAAAACAGTATCGTTTATGCTCTGCTCCTTTTTATCGATCTGAATAAGACCGCTTTCTAATCTTGAGAGCTTGATCATGCCCTCTGAAAGGAAGATTAGCCTTTCTACAGCCTTGCTTAGTATATGAACGTATTCAAGTCTCTCCTCTTCAGTATGCTCCTCCTCTAAAAAGGCAGTATACATTTTTAAGGTTGCTATTGGCGTCTTTAGCTGGTGGGAAAGGTCTGAAACCAGAGCCTTGATGTTTTCGTGCTCAGCCTCCTCGCACTCACGCTGCTTTTTTAGAATATTAACCAGGCTGATAATCTGAGTCTGAAGCTTGGACAGTAAAGTGTCCTCATCTGAAGGAAATACCTCCTCGGAAGACAGGTTCTTAAGGCAGCAAAGCAGCTCTGACAGGTCAGCGATTATATGGGAAATGTACATGTCTTCATTTTTCACTGACAGATAAATAAGCAATATAAAGAGTAGTGATAGAAATAGATTAATTAAAGCGAGAATAATAGAAGAGCTTACATAGAAGCTGATTCCCGAAATAAGAATAACCAAAACAAGGGCAAAGGCATAAATTGCCTTTACCCTCTTTTCGTATGTTTTCCTATAAGACTTGTAATTCCATTTTCTTAAAGAACTCATTTACTCCCCAAATGTATAGCCGATTCCAAATACAGTAATAATGTATTTAGGATTCTTGTCATCCCTTTCAATCTTTTTTCTCAGTCGACGGATATGAACACTGACAGTATTGTCATCCACGTAATTCTCATCTATGTCCCAGACACGTTCTAAGAGAATGTCTCTTGTGATAACCTGCCCCCTGTTTTTAATTAATATCTCAAGTATTTTATACTCTGTTGCCGAGAGTTTCACCGGTTCATCTGAAATAAAAACCTGCATTTTGTCAAAATCTATCAGAAGGTCATCATATTTAAAAATATCACCATCCCTGTCCTTATTGTCACTTCTTCTCAGCACCGCGTTGATTCGTCCTAACAGCACATCATTGTCGAAGGGCTTTGCTATAAAATCATCACAGCCTGTCTCAAAGCCTCTTACCATGTCTGCATTAGTATCGTTCGCGGTAAGGAATATGACGGGTCTCTCCCCCATTTCTCTGATAGCCAGACAGAGATCTGTTCCTGATCCGTCCGGAAGATTCTGATCAAGTATTGCAAGACTCCACTTATCAGAAAGGCTTGAAAGCGCCTCCTGGTAAGAGGTCTTTAAAATCACTGTGAAGCCGTTCTTCTCCAGAAATCTCTTTATTCCAGTTCCTATTGTCACGTCATCTTCGACGATTAGTATTTTACTCATTGCTCTCTAATTCGTTCAGTTACAGTCTTTTTAGTAATTTCCTTAAATATTGCAAGTGGTGCCAATGCTGAGATAAGGAGAATCAATACTGCCAGTATGACAGTTTCTCCCACAGGATAGTTTGGAATAGCATAATCTGCCAGTTTCACACTTAGCCTTCCGACTCCAAAAACCATAAGACTGCCAAGGCTTAAGATTAGTAAAATGGATCCACTGCCATAGACAAGGCCCTCATAGACCAGCATTTTCTTTAGCTGTTTCTTGGTCATTCCCACGCTCTCAAGAGTGGCAATTTCTTTACTTCTTGTATATACACTGGTGAGCATTACATTTACAAAGTTCATCAGGCCTATCAGTATCAGAATTCCAGAAATGCCACCACTGATTACTGACAGTGAAATCATGGACTTCTTGAACTCCTCTGATTCTACTGATTTTATTTCTGCAGCTTCTATGCATTCATTGGATTTATACATCTGATAAATCATTGTGGCAAGTTCCGGCTCCTTGTCCTTCGTGGCATCCGCAACCAGTCCTATAACTGAAGCATCCGGGAACAGTTCCTCCATAAAGCTGTCTGAAACCATAATAAACTGTGGGGCACCGACGACAGTCCAGGTATAGCCAGTAACAATGCCATATTTTTCATCATTTACTGCTGTGGCGCCTACAGCAATCTCCTTGCTTTTACCGGTGTCGCTATTCTTAAGGCTCAGGGTATTTCCTGTAAATTCTACGGAACCCTCGTCTGTCCCAACATATCCCACAAGGCAGACCTCTCCGCGCATGAAACTGTCCACATCGACTTTATGTCTTGCCTTTTTATTGTAATCCTCTATCATTCGCCTGTCCACTGAAACCACACAGGCACCGAAGCCAAACTCCCCCATGGATTCCTCCAGGGCATCAGCCAACGCATCTAAGGATTCTCCGCCCTGATAAGAGACTGCATAATAAAGGAATGGTTTATACAGCTCCCTGTCAAAATCAAGGTCCGCATATGCATAGCGGTTGACATGGCAATAGGAAATACCATTTAGTGAAGAGATTGCCTCTGCTATTTCCTCAGGAAGCTTGCCGCTGGTTGTATCATATCTATCCAGACCTTCCTGTACCCCCGGTATTTCTCCAGATGTTACATCTATATACAGAGCGTAATCATAGAAAAAATAGTTAGCCAGATAATTATCCGCGCTAAGGGACTTGATAAATGTGTTTACACAGAGGAATACCATTACCCCTAAGAATAGCGAGGCAAAAACCAGACGGGCACGCTTTTTGTCCCTGAAGACATTTCGAAGGGCCATGGTGCGGACCTTTTGCCCTCCTTTATATTCCCTGTCATTTTTCTTGGATTTAACCTTTATCCCCTTAGCACTGTCATCAGCATAATATCTTAAAGCCTCAATTGGAGACACCTTTGATGCCAGCTTGGCTGGTTTACGCACACTGATAAAGACCGTTGCCACGGCAAAAATAATAGCAAAGGCATAGATGTATACGTTAAAGGTCACCTCTGTCGATAGCTGCTCTGCCCGGTTTGCACTAATCATGTTAGTGGCAATTGGAATGATGCCAAAGGATGTAATCGTACCGAGAAGAAGCCCCAGTGGAATGCCTATTGCTGACAGATATAATGACTGAAGTCTTACCAGTCTCTTTATCTGGGCTGATGAAGTACCTATAGTCTTAAGCATGCCGTAGAATCTGATATCCCTGGCAACGGAAATATACATGACGTTATAGATTAACAGATATCCGCTGGCAAGAACCAGCAAGGAGATCAGGCACATGGATATTACCATTGCTACTATATTCTCTCCCCTCTCTGCCTGCACATCAAAAATACTATCCCACTGCTGACCTTCCCTAAGAGGAACCTTCTCGGTCAACTCAGAAATCATGGCATCATTTTTGTCTGCTTTGGAGGAGATGGACATATAACCATCGTTGGTGACAGTTTTGCCTTTCTCCTTAACCAGTGCTTCTGATACAAGGCAGGGATTTGAGGGAGAAAAACCTGTATAGTATCCGCTAAGTACGAATTCCACCGGCTTGTCATCAATTATTAATTCAATCTTATCTCCTATATTAAAACTGTCATATCCAATGGAGTTAAGCAACGATACTGACAGCATTATCTCATTTTCCTTCTCAGGATACTTTCCTTCCACACATTTTATTGCCGGCAAAAGATTCTCCTCAAACTCTGTCTCGTCATACCACATTAGCTGGCATTTGTTTTTGCCCATGCCGTCAAGGGCTGTGTCAACCTTGACTCTGAGTCCGGCAGCCAAAACCTCTGAGCAGGCCTTCACCTCATCAATCTGTTCACTGCTTGGGTTGTCAAGATATACGGATGCTCTTGATCCCTGACCCATTAACAGCATGTTATTGATGTTGTTCACCAGGCTGTATCCAATGCTGAATATAGTTGTAAACATAAAGGTTGTCAGAATAATTGCCACCACGGCTATTGTGTTCCTGAGTCGATTACCCTTAAGTATCCGTCGATTAAGACGGCGGATTATGTCTTTGTTATTATTCTTTAGCATTGATTAGACCTCCTTAATCTTTCCGTCTTCTATACGGATTGTGCGGTCTGTCATCAATGCCAGCTCCTCGTTGTGAGTAATCATTAAGATTGTCTGGGAGAACTTTTTGCCTGTTGACTTAAGAAGGGAAATAACATCCAGACTGGTCTTGCTGTCGAGATTTCCTGTTGGCTCATCTGCCAGGATAATTGCTGGTTTTGCCGCAAGAGCCCTTGCAATTGCTACTCTCTGCTGCTGGCCGCCTGACAGCTCATTAGGCATTGCATTTACCTTGTCTTCAAGACCCAGTGTGCTGATTATGAGATCTACATACTCCTTATCAGCCTTGCTTCCATCAAGCTCAATTGGAAGTACTATGTTCTCATATACATTTAGCACTGGAACCAGATTATAGTTCTGGAATACGAAGCCTATATTTCTCCTTCTAAAGATTGTCAGTGCCTCGTCCTCCATGTCAAAAATGCTCTTTCCCGAGATGGTTACAGACCCTTCTGTTGGCCTGTCCAGTCCACCTACCATGTTAAGCAGGGTGGATTTTCCACTTCCTGAGCTTCCCACTATGGCGACAAATTCCCCGTCAGAGACCTCGATCGAAATATCATCAAGTGCCTTTGTGATGTTTTCCCCTTCTCCATAGTATTTCTTTAAGTTTTCTGCTTTTAAAATAATCATAACCATGCCCCTTGTTAGTTTTATTATCAATTGACATGGTTATGATATCACTTACTTCTTACAATCTTCTTACGTTTTATATTTTTATGGTCCCTTAAAACAATCAACAAAAGGCGTAACCCTCTATATCAGCCACTACATTCTTTAAAACCTTATCAGCCGAAACTGCACCTAAATAACCTGCGGCAAGAGTTAAAGCTATTAATAAAACATAGTAGCCTGGATTGGAGAATCCAATTATCTATTAAGACTATTAGCATCAAGCAAAAAATCAATTACATTGATTCTTAATATTCCTTCATCATCAACCCAACTTTTTCCATAGCTCTTTGAAATAACAATCTTTTTAAAAGAATCTCGCACTGCTCTCAATGATTTTAATTCCACATCCTGTTTCTCTGGATCATCCATACTTAACGCCGACTGTATATAATACTTTTCAGTTCCTTTTCTAACTATAAAATCAATTTCTAATGCTTTTTTTGAACGCTTTCCTTCTTCATTTTTTTCTGTAACTTCAACAACGCCTACATCAACAGAATACCCTCTGTACAGCAATTCATTGTACAAAATGTTCTCCAAGATATGCGTCTCTTCCTGCTGTCTTAATCCTAAGCGTATGTTTCTAAGTCCAACATCAGTACAATAATATTTTGACGGATAATCAAAATATTTCTTTCCCTTTACATCATATCTGTCAGCCTTAGAGAACAAAAAACTATCCTGCAAGTATCCCAAATACAAACTGATAGTCTCCGAATCAACTTTTTTCCCTTTTGTCGTTGATACGGTTCGTGCTATTTTGCTTGCATTAGTATGAGATCCTACCGAAGAACATATACTATTTGTAAGATTTCTCAGAACCTCTGGTAAATGAATATTGTAACATTCTTCAATGTCCTTAAAATAAATCTCTTCAAATAGGGACTCTAAGTATTCGTATTTATCTTGATCTGAATCAAGTTGTAAAAGATATGGCATTCCACCATACATCATATATTCGTTATACGCATCAATCTTATCTAACTCAGCCGCGGCATAGAATTCTGAAAAAGATAATGGATATACATGGATAACGTCACCTCGTCCTCTAAATTCCGTTAAAACATCCTTTGATAGAAGTTTCGAGTTACTTCCGGTAACATATACATCAACATTTTTGAGATTCAAAAAACCATTTAATACACTATATAATTTTATTGGTTTATCTTTGTCACGAAGTTCTTCCTTACTAATTGCAAATTGTATTTCGTCCAAAAAAACATAGTATTTCTTATTCTTATCTGCACATTTCTTTCTTACATAATCCGATATCTTCGAAGGGTCCCTAAACTCTTCGTTTATATCATCATCCAACGCTATTGCAATAATGTCTGACTCTGATGTTCCCGAATTTAAAAGATATTCTCTATAAATATCAAAAAGAAGTGTACTTTTGCCACTTCTTCTTATACCAGTTATAATCTTAATTTTTCCATTCCATTGTTTGCGAATAAGTTTGTTTAAATATATTTCTCTCTCTATCATGGTCTCCTCCGAAACTTCAGTCACTTTTCACCCTACTTCCGATTATATATTAGCATTACTATTTTCGAAATTCAAGCAAACAGTCGCCCTAATTCCGAAAGTTTTCACACTGATTCTTCAAAAAATGTTTTAGTAACGCGCAAATAAACACCAATACACTTTGCCACTTCACCGCGTGATCAATAGCACCGAAAATTTGAATTTTTATCATCCCTACAAACTTGGATTTGTCTATCTATTATCCCATACTTGCTCCAGAGCCCAATTCTGCATTTCCAAGAACATTTTCCCTTTAAGATTTTCATACTTAATCCATTTGAACAAATGGTCTTCTTCTATTGGCTCTTTTATTTTTAAA
>JAZQNS010000071.1:0-12160 GCA_045627425.1 Lachnospiraceae bacterium
GTGTGTGTAGCTCAGCTGGATAGAGCACTTGGCTACGGACCAAGGTGTCGGGAGTTCGAATCTTCTCACGCACGTTGTAAACAAAAGAGACCAGGACGAAAGTCCTGGTCTCTTTTGTTCGCATCGCCCGCGGACGATGCGAACTCGGGAGTTCGGTCTCCGCTTCGCTTCGGTCGGCTGAAACCAAGGTCCCCCGGACCTTGTCAGCCTTCTCACGCACGTTACAGATGCAGGCCAGGACGAAAGTCCTGGTCTTTTAATTTTGCCTAAACCTTGATAAATAATAGTCAGGGGAGTAAAATAGGAAAGATGGAATAAATATACATGGAGGGTTAAAACATGTTTGAAAAGTTAATCGAAACACTTAAGGCATCCCCTAAGACAATCGTCTTCACAGAGGGAACTGATGCTAGAATACTTGAGGCTGCAAGCCGTCTTTGCCAGGACAGCTACCTTAAGCCAATCCTTATCGGTAACGTAGATGAGGTTAAGGCAGCAGCTAAGGCTGGAAACTTTGCTATCGACAGCGCTGACATCATTGACCCAGCAACATATGCTGATATGGATGCAATGGTAGCTAAGATGGTAGAGCTTCGTAAGGGCAAAATGACTGAGGACGAGTGCCGTGCAGCTTTAATGAAGGGCAACTACTTCGGTACTATGTTAGTTAAGATGGGAACAGCTGACTGCCTTCTTGGTGGTGCTACTTACTCCACAGCTGACACAGTTCGTCCAGCATTACAGTTAATCAAGTGCAAGCCAGGCAACAAGTCTGTATCTTCTTGCTTTATTATGGTTCGCGGCGAGGAGACTTTAGCAATGGGCGATTGCGCTATCAACATTAAGCCTACTGATGATGAGATGGCTGAGTGTGCTATTGAGACTGCTAGATGCGCTAAGATCTTCGGCATGGATCCAAAGGTTGCTTTCCTTAGCTACTCCACATTAGGATCTGGTAAGGGCGTGGATGTAGACAAGGTTCGTTCCGCTACAGAGAAGGCTAAGGCTTTAGCTCCAGATCTTGCTATTGATGGCGAGTTACAGTTCGACGCAGCTGTATCTGAGACTGTAGCTAAGACTAAGTGTCCTAACTCCAAGGTTGCTGGTCAGGCTAACACCTTTATCTTCCCAGATATCAATGCTGGTAACATTGGTTACAAGATTGCACAGCGTCTCGGTGGATTTGATGCATATGGCCCAATCCTTTTAGGTTTAAATGCTCCAATCAACGACTTATCTCGTGGATGCAATGCTGAGGAGGTTTACTCCATGGCTATCATCACAGCAGCATTAAGTTAAAAAATCGATACATAATTGACACAATTAAGTGATATACTCCTCTTTGAACTATAATTTCAAGGAGGAGTTTTATTATGAAAAAAGGAATTAGCAGATTAGTAAGCCTTTTTCTTGCAGTAGCATTAGTGGTAACTCTTATGCCAGCTGTAAAGGCAGAGGCGGCATCTAACAAGGGACCAACAGATTACGCATATGTAATGGTTATTGATGCGGAAGGTAATAGCACATATCTTTATGATCATGATGGCAACAATGAGGTAGAGGAAGTTGCTGGATTAAGCTATAACTTATCAAAGAATACTTTAACCCTTAACAAGTTTAAGTCCTCAGACTGCTGGATTGAGGCTAACTGCATGGGATCTGATTTTAAGATTAAGTTAGTTGGAACTAATGAACTTGCCCATATCAGAGTTTGGGGTGATGCTTATGGCGGAAGCCTTACCCTTACCGGAAAGGGAAGTCTTACAGTTAACAAGAAGAAAAACTTTGAAAATGCCATTCTTTTAAAGGCAGAGCAGTCTAAGTCAAGCTTCACAGTTGATAAGTCTGTAACCCTTAAGGCATATGCAGAGAAGTCTTCTGGATATTCTGTATATATTGATAGCAGCCTTTATTCGAAGAAGAGCTCAGCAATGGTTTTCAAGAATAGTGGTTCTTCTTCAAAGAAGCTTTCATCCAAGACGTATTATGCCAACAGATGGGTTTATGTAGATATTGAGTTTTCCTATAATGGATCAACCTATACCTGGAACACTTTAACCCAGATTGAATCATATACTAAGGATGGAGAGCTTTATGCAATTCATAAAGATGGAACAACTGGAAGATATATCGTTCTCAAGCTAGGTGAAGATCTTGAGGTTACCTTTGATGATTATGGTAATCCAATTTACTATCGTTATTGTGAGCTTGTTGAGACAAGAACCAACACCAAGGGCTATACCAAGGAGTTATACGGATACGACTTTATGTACAAGGGAAATCTTACATTAAAGCCAAAGAAGTAATTCTGCCCGAGTGTTAATTTTAATAACAATATAAATAGAAGCAGGCCGACTGGCCTGCTTCTTTAAATTTTCCTTTTAATATGATAGAATCAACTCATGCTTAGAAAATACTTATATATATTCTTTATATCAATGGTGCCCCTTGTGGAACTTAGAGGTGCCATACCAATCTCACAGATAATGGGACTGCCTATAGTTCCATCCTTTATAGTCTGTATGATTGGCAATATGCTGCCAGTACCTGTCATCTATCTTTTTGCAAGAAAGGTTTTAGAGTGGGGAGCTGACAAGCCTGTGATTGGCGGCTTTTTCACCTTCTGTCTTGAGAAGGGTGACAAGGCAGGCAAAAAGCTCACGGAGAAGGCTGGAAGAGGTACCTTCCTTGCCTTACTTCTCTTTGTTGGCATTCCTATTCCGGGAACCGGGGCCTGGACGGGAACCCTTGGAGCTTCAATTCTCGATATGGATTTTAAGTCCACTATTTTGTCGGTGGTGCTTGGAGTTATGCTTGCGGGAATCATTATGATGATTATAAGCCTTATGGGTATAACAATATTTTTATAATAAGAAAACAAAAAAGACTTGTCATCGTTGACAAGTCTTTTGCTTTGCCTATTTAGTAATCGGTGTAGTTGTAGAAGCGTCCCTCGACATATTCGGTTTTAAGGACATTTACGAAGGCCTTTGGATCGACCTCATGTATGCATCTTACTGTGTCGTGAACCTCCTCGGAACCTACTACGGAGTAAACCATGGATTTCTCTTCGCCCTGGTAGCAGCCGGTTCCAGTGAATCTGGTGGCTGAGTGATGGGTGCGGCGGTTGATAATCTTGGCAATCTCGTCAGGGTGTTCGGTGATAATCAGCATGGTCATCTTCTTATAACGCCTGTGTAAGAGATTTACAACCTGAGTGGATACGAACTGGAAGATGATTGAGTAAAGTGCTGCATCCCATCCGAAGAGTGCGCCAGCTGTTACTAAAACCAAAGCGTTAAAGCCTAAAATGTAATACCAGGGATCCACATTGAAGCGGTCACCAATATAGATTGCAATAAAGTCAGTACCTCCGGAGGATGTTCCGCCGTAAAGTGAGATGGAAACGGCCAGTCCGTTAATCAGACCACCAAAGATAGCTATCAACAGGACATCGTAGGTGATTGGCATTGCAGGAATAATATCTGCAAGGAAACCACATAGCATAATTACCACAACTGAAGATGAGGTGAACTTGATTCCTATTTTTCTGAATCCCAGGATTATTGGGAAGAGGTTGAGGGGGTAGTTAATAAGCATGTATGGAAGGGATATTCCCGCATACTTCAGGAAGGACTTCTGTATAAGAAGGGTGATTCCTGTGAAGCCGCCAGGGAAGAGGCCTCCAGCATTTACGAAGGTCTTGATGTTGATGGCAAAAATAATGGCGGAGATTACTCCGAAAACATATCTTTTTGCCTCGGTTTTTAGGTCTATATTTTTTAAATCGATCTTCATTCCTGCCTCCTTTTGTGTTGTTTTCTAAATTATAAACCATTTTGCCGCTATTATGCTATAATAATATAAATTGTATATTAACTTTCTGTGAAGGAGCAAGGGAATGCCAGCTACTACATATAAAAAGGGAGACCTAATCTACAAAAAAGGAGATAAGATAAAGGAGATGGGCCTGATTGTTCAGGGCTCGGTGAGACAGGTGTCAAGCCTTGATGTCATCCTCCTTGAAAAAGGACATATGGTGGGTATGGCCGGATGCGACAGTAATGTCTATCCCGCTGATTATGTTGCCAATGAGAATACTGTTTTATCTACCTATGATTATCGCGGACCTCAGGATTTGATGGATCTCTTTAGAAAGAGCTCGGATTATGGCAGCGTGTTTATACTTGCAGCCTTGAAACAGGCTGAGATTCTTCTTAAGCATTATCTTCAGGTGAAGAAGGTAGCCAGAGAGTTTTATAATGTGACAGTAGCAGGTTACAGGGATTATAAGTATCTTTGCAGTAAATACTCTGTTCCGGAATATAACCTTCAGAGAATGGAATATCTAACTGCTATGGATAATACCCATGAGATAGCCTCCTGGAAGGAGAACTACTACGAGAAATTTGTGGGTTTTGGTCTCGATGACCTTAAGGATTTATTTACCTGTAATGAACTCTGCGTTGGTACTATTATGCAGGCGGGTGCTTTTATGGCTGACATGATAGTTCGCACAGATGAATACATGAATTACCTTGAGAAATCAAAGAGCATCTTGCTTGTGGATAAGAAAAATGACCTCTTTCAGCTTATGTTCGACCTTGAAAACAGAGTTGCCTTCGTCACTGAGGACAAGACTGAACTTGAGGATAAGATGGAGAAGATGATTTCCTTTATAAAGGAAAGTCGTATCTACGACGAGGACCTTATGAGGGCCAGAATAGATGAATATGAGAACTTCGACTTTGCTGCCTTCAATAAGGACGACCTTAACGATGCCGAGGAGGTATCAGTTTGGGAGGACGACAGCGTCGAGGATGACACAGAAGATATGGATGAACAGCTTACCTGTCTCCAGCAGATCTTAAGATATGCCGAATTCGACAGGGAGGAGATTAAGCAGTTCGAGGAAAAATTAACCGAGTACATGGACCTCCCAGACAGAAATTCCACCGAGGGCGATGTCAGAAGCATTAGAAGGTACCTGACTGAGAAGTATTATGTTGCATATCACAATTGCGTAAAGACTGCCCTTACCCAGGGATTAAATAATCCAATTATTAAGATGTTTCTCTACTTTGGTTTTATGGATGTTACCTATGCTGGAGGAGAGGACAGGGCCAACGAGCTCTTAGATCTTACAGATCAGATTTTTGCCTGCAATATGGATGGTGTTTTCACCTTCTATTCCTGGCTTGAGAGCATATACCTTGGCCAGAATGAGCCTTCTATAAATGAACTTGATCTTGATTACAAGAAGTATATAAAAGAGGAAGTCAGAAACGGAAATATACCTAAGGACCAGGAAAACGCCATTATGGAGGACGGCTGGTCCAAGGTTGAATTCGAGCTTAACAACCTCTTTAAGTCTGGCGGTAAGGTTACATGTGGTCACATTACCACCTTCTGTCCGGTACTTTCAGATGAGGATATGTTGGGAAGTCCTGAAAGCATGCTTGCTACGGCCATGAAGATAAGACGTGCCCTTGATGAGGTTAGAAGGATTGATTACGGTCTCTTCTACAGGGAGGTAATGTTCTCCGACGTCGAGCATGGAATAAACAGAGAATTCATTAATGTTGAGATTTTGCCTAACTTTATTCTTATGCCTAATGCAGGATCCAAATCTCTCATGTGGCAGCCAACAGCAGGAGCAAAGAATAACACCTCAGCAAGAATCCTTATGCCAATATTCTGTTCCGCATCAATCGATGACATGGTATTAGAAAACTGCGGAAGATACAGATGGGAGATGTGTAGGAAGGTTCAGGGTTCAAGATGGAACGATGTAACCACACCGTCCTTGACCTCCGAGTATGCAGACTACCTTCAGTATTATAGGAAGAATTCAGAATTGTCACCTGAGGCAAAAGAGAAGCTCCACACTGCCTTAAAGAGAGGAAGAAACAACTTCCGAGAGGTATTTGTCAAGGACTACGAGAACTGGGTGCGCTATGAGAGCGTAGGTTCCTTCAGATTAAATAAGATTAGCAGAAGAATCCTCTTTACTTACATACCATTCTCCCTTGACGCAAGAGAGAGGCTTAAGGATAATCCAATGTTTACTGAGCATATTAACAGGTTTAATGTCCAGGGACAGAAGAAGCTTAAGAGGCTGAATACCTTATATAAGAAGTATGAGGAAGCCGGCGGTGAGATGACAGAGGACCTTGTGAAGAATATGGAATATCTTCAGATGTAAATAATAATTACAAAAGCAGGAACCAATTTGGCTCCTGCTTTTATGTTGTGAGAATATTTTTAAAAGTAAAAGAGACGACTGATGTCGTCTCCAGGGTTTTGATTATGGCCGGAAGACCATAATCTTTGTTTGGGAATAGTCCTTACCGGCCCGCTAATAAAAACGAACCTAAAGGATGTTATAAGGGGTAATAAAGCGATCGGGAAAATCTCTTTACAAGGGAGATTATAGCAAAGGGAAAATCCAATTGCAAGAACTTTTTGTGTCTTGCTCGCAAACATTTGTCCGCCTCACGAAACCTATTGACATAGGTTTTTTATCTCTTTAATATAATTAAATAGGAAGAGAAAATGGTGAAAAAATGAGCAAAATATATGAATTAGTTGCCCCTTGTCATTTTGGATTAGAGGCAGTTTTGAAGAGAGAAATATATGATCTTGGATATGAGATCCTTTCAGTGGAAGATGGTCGTGTGACCTTCGAGGGAGATGCTGAGGCTATTGCCAGAGCCAACGTAAATCTTAGGACCACAGAGAGGGTCTTACTTCAGGTTGCCCAGTTTAAGGCAGAAACCTTCGAGGAGCTTTTTGCCGGAATTAAGGCGGTTAGATGGGAGGAATATATCCCTAAGAATGGCAAGTTCTGGGTTACCAAAGCCACATCTGTTAAGTCCAAGCTTTTCTCCACCACCGACATTCAGTCCATAGTTAAGAAGGCTATGGTGGAGGAACTTAAAGGCGTCTATCAGACAGACTGGTTTAACGAGGATGGAGATTCCTATCCGGTTAGAATAACCTTCATGAAGGATATCTGCTCCGTGCTGCTTGATACTACAGGGGACTCCCTTCATAAGAGAGGCTACCGACTTCAGAGCTCTAAGGCTCCAATTACTGAGACACTGGCAGCAGCCCTGATTATGCTGACACCATGGCGAGAGGACAGAATACTGGTGGACCCATTCTGCGGAAGCGGAACCTTCCTTATAGAAGCAGCTATGATGGCAGCAGGCATTGCGCCTGGAGCCAGAAGACATTTTACAGCTGAATCCTGGCCTAACCTTATTGACGAGGAAATATGGAATGAGGCTAAAGAAGAGGCTATATCCATGGAGAACAGGGATATCAGTCTTGATTTACAGGGATTTGATATAGATGACGACATGGTTAAGATTGCCAGAGAGAATGCCAAAAGAGCAGGGGTTGATCACCTTATTCATTTCCAGAGAAGACCTGTCGCAGAACTTAGACATCCTAAGAAATATGGCTTTATTATCACAAATCCGCCATACGGTGAGAGAATTTCCGAGAAGGATGAACTGCCAGCTCTCTATAAGACAATAGGTGATGTATATAAGGGCCTCGATTCCTGGTCCTTGTTTATGATAACTGCCTACGAAGATGCTGAGAAGCAGATGGGCCTAAAGGCTAATAAAAAGAGAAAGATTTATAACGGTATGATGAAAACGGAGTTCTATCAGTTCCTTGGACCGAAGCCTCCGAAGAAGAATAAAGAGGATTAATTAAGTGAAGTTTCAGAAGAGATTCCTCCTGTTGGGATTGCTGGTCTTAGTGCTTGCGGGCCTTAAATACCATGTGTCTTCCGACACTTTAGACTCAGTTGAGACCTTCAGAGGGGCTATCATAGAGGAAGATGTTTTCTACCCCATGATTGCCCAGAGTATGAATGAGAATGCTCTGAAAATAACCCTGAATGACCTAGAACTTAGCAATAAGAACGATGGTGTCTACGTCAGGGATGACCTGAGTATAATGGTTCCAATAGAAGCCCTCATGGAAGGGCTTCATTGTTCTGCTAGAATATATGATGACCAGTATCTACTTATACTTCAGAGAGACCTTGCGATCAGAGTTTATCTGTATGAGGACAGAATTGAGATTTCTGATGGTACAAGTCTTGAGGTTTCCGGCACAGATATTAAGAAGAAGCAGGTATATGTGGCTTTACAGCCACTTAAGGATTATCTGTCCTTTGACCTTAATATTGACAAGGAGAATAACATGGTCTATGCCAGCACAACCCTTGAGGAGAGCTTTTTGCCTGAGGCCTTTGATTTACGAAGCTATGACAGGGTTGGAGCGGTTGGAAATCAGGGAAGCTACGGTACCTGTTGGGCTTTTGCCTCTCTGTCTGCGGTGGAATCATCCATGCTTCCTGAGGAGGAGGCTCGCTTTGCTGTGGATCACATGAGCCTTAGGAATTCCTTCTCGTCAGACCTTAGCAAGGGCGGCGAGTATACTATGGGAATGGCATATTTAACCTCCTGGCAGGGACCTGTATACGAGGAGGACGATCCATATGGCGATGGTGTATCTCCGGAGGGACTAAAGGCTGAGAAACATGTGCAGGAGATTCAGCTGCTTGAGAATCCTGAAGTTGATGAGGTTAAGGAGGCTGTATTCTGCCATGGAGCGGTTCAGACTTCCCTCTATTTTAATTCCAGTCTATATTTTGATAGAACTAACTATGCCTACTACTCCGATGGAGAATACAGTGTAAACCATGATATTGTGATTATTGGCTGGGATGATGGATATCCCGCTGAGAATTTCCTGAAAGAGCCTGAGGGTGACGGTGCATGGATATGCATGAATTCCTGGGGTGAAAGCTGGGGAGACAATGGAATGTTCTACGTCTCCTACTATGACACATCAATATGCGGTCATTGCCTAAGCTATACCAAGGTTGAAAACGAAGACAACTACGATAATATATACCAGTCAGACCTCTGCGGATGGGGCGGAAGACTTGGCTATAACAAGTCCACAATCTATGCAGCCAATGTTTATACCCCTGATTCCGACGAGTATTTAAAGGCTGTTGGTTTCTATGCCACAGGCAAAAACACTGCTTACGAGATCTACGTCGTTCCTACCTTCGAGGACGTAAGCAGCCTGAATGAGGGATGGAAGGTTGCTAAGGGCGTAAAGAAAAATGCGGGTTATTATACCGTGGAGTTTAAAAATTCGATACAGCTCTACGCAGGCAAAGCCTTCGCAATTGTGATAAAGATTGATACTCCTGACTCCTCAAGACCAATGGCTGTGGAGTATGCAGGAGAGGATTCCGATATAAAGATTGATTTAAGTGACGGACAGGGTTATATCAGTCCAGATGGCTCACTCTGGAAGTCTGCCGAGGACACCAAGAACTGCAACCTCTGTCTTAAAGCTTACACAGTGGAGCAGTAACAGATGGAAGATAAAATATACTGGAGATATGCTCTAAGATCTTTGGCTGGCTGTTTTATCGCATTGATGATTCTTATTTATATGCCTAATATAACAGCCTGTTTAGACGGCAAAATAAATGACTTCAGAGAATATTTGGCAGAGGTTAAGCGAAGAGATGAGATGACTGCCTTCGAGCTCTTTCAGTTCCATGCCGAAAACATTGCCGCTGAGGAGGAGAGGGTAACTGACTCAATCAGAATCTACCTTAATGGTAATCTCTCTCTCGATGATGTGACAGTCAGTAGCGATATGTGGGCAAGGGAAGTATCTGTGTTTTTGCCTGAAGCTAAGGAGGGCATGCTAAATGGAGAGCCTATGATTGGCTCTATAGACCATATAAGCGATATTTCCATAACTGAGACCAAGAAGGGACTTTATATTGTATTCCTTACAGATATGGTGATAGAACCTCAGGTCAGGGAGGAGAATGGCTACATCTATCTCACATTGGCAACACCAAAGGACATATATGATCATGTTGTCGTGGTGGATGCAGGCCATGGAGGCAAAATGCCGGGAGCTGTGGTTTCCGGCTATAAGGAAAAGACCATTAACTTAAAGATTCTTGAGGCCCTTAAGGGCTATATGGATGAGGAAGAGACGGTAAAGGTATATTACACAAGGGAATCAGACCTTGACATTTCACTTCAGGACAGGGCTGATTTGGCTAATTATACCGGGGCTGACCTTTTCTTGAGTATTCACTGTAATACTGTAGGAAACCCATTTAATAAAACAAGCGGTGTTCAGACTCTGTATAATGAAGAGTATAAGGGTGATAGCAACCTCTCTAAGAAGTGGGCCAGGATGGTCAACGATGAGGTATGCGAGGCTACTGGCGCGAGGGATAAGGGTCTTGTAAAGGGTTACAAGATATATGTTGTGAGATCCACGGAATGCCCTTCGGCTCTGTGCGAGGTTGGCTTCCTTACAAACAGGGATGAGCTTAACAAGCTAATAAGTGAAGAGTATCAGGACACCATTGCCAGGGCTTTACATGATGCGATAATGAAGGCCCTTGAGGAAGGATTGTAGAATGAAGATTGTTTTTGCCACAGGTAATGCTAACAAATTAGTTGAGGTCAGAGCCATACTGGGAGATTTAGCCTCAGAGGTTATATCCATGAAGGATGCTGGAATAAAGCTTGATATTGTTGAGGATGGAAAAACCTTCGAGGAGAATGCCCTCATTAAGGCCAGAGCCGTGGCGGAGTGTATGCCAGATGCCCTGGTGCTTGCTGATGACTCAGGCCTTGAGGTGGATGCCTTAAACAAGGAGCCAGGCATTTATTCAGCCAGATACATGGGGGAGGATACCTCCTATGATATCAAGAATAAAGCCATCATTGACAGACTCGCCGGACTTAGCGGAGATGAGAGGTCTGCACGCTTCGTGTGCGCCATAGCAGCCTGCTTTAAGGACAAGAATGGCAAAAGACGTGAGATTGTTGTGAGAGGCAATTTTGAGGGTCAGATTGCCCATGAGATAGTTGGAGAAAATGGTTTTGGCTATGACCCTATATTCTTCGTTCCAGAGTTTAACTGCACATCAGCTGAGATGACACCGGAACAGAAGAATTCCATGAGTCACAGAGGAAATGCTCTCAGAGCCATGAGAGAATTACTTAAGGAAGAGTTATAAATGAAGAAGGTTTTACTGGTAAGCGATTCCCATGGCAGAATTGAGAATTACAGGAAAATGCTAAATGCCGAGGGACCAGACATTGATTTTATATATCATATGGGAGATGTGGAAGGGGATGTGAAGGCCTTAAGAGACATGAGCCCTGCAGGTTTTCTTGCAGTTAGAGGCAATTGTGATTATGATCTTTCCCTGGATAATGAGAGGGTAGTAACCATAGGCAGGCACAGGGTCTATATCTGCCATGGCCACAGGGTCAGAGTAAATATGTTTCATTTGCTACTTACCTCCGAGGCAAAAAAGAATTCTTGCGATATGGCCTTTTACGGACATACCCACAGACCCTTTATGGGTAATGAGGATGGAGTCTTCGTAGTGAACCCTGGATCCATTTCCATGCCACGTCAGGCCGATGGTAGACCAGGTTATGTGGTGATTGAAATAGATGACAGTGGGGAACTCTTATTCACGCAAAAGTATATAGAATAAATTGTTTGAAAAAAATAGAAAATAATGTTGACAAATACTTATGCGTGACATATAATAATTCTTGCGTCACGAACAAGGGTCGCTGACGGGGTGTGGCTCAGCTTGGCTAGAGCGCCTGGTTTGGGACCAGGAGGTCGCAGGTTCGAATCCTGTCACCCCGACTTAAATTAATATGCGGGTGTAGTTCAATGGTAGAACACTAGCCTTCCAAGCTAGATACGTGGGTTCGATTCCCATCACCCGCTTTCCTTTTCGATAAGGGAAGGTATGTGTCAGTAGCTCAGTTGGATAGAGCAACGGCCTTCTAAGCCGTGGGTCGGGGGTTCGAATCCCTTCTGGCACATTATCACTATATGTGATACGTGGTGGGTATGGCGCAGTTGGCTAGCGCGCCAGATTGTGGCTCTGGAGGCCCTGGGTTCGAGTCCCAGTACCCACCCTTTTATTTTTGGGTATGTGTTAGTTTATTATTGGGCTATCGCCAAGCGGTAAGGCACAGCACTTTGACTGCTGCACTCGGTGATCCGAATCCAGCTAGCCCAGCTCTTAATTAAATATGGGATACTAGTTCAG
>JAZQNS010000072.1:0-12435 GCA_045627425.1 Lachnospiraceae bacterium
TTGCTGACAAATGGAAATTTATTAACGAAAGAGCGAGTTAATCAAATAAAAGATTTAAACTTGTATGATGTTAGAATATCTATTTATGGTACAGATCAAGAACATGATAAACTTACCACGGTAAAGGGTTCAAGGTCAAAGAGCCTTGAAGCGTTAAATACTCTGAGGCATGAGATGGGAATAGGGACAGCAGCTTATGTTATTACTAATGAAAATTATTCTAATTATTATGCAGTTTGCAAAGAATTAACGAAAAAAAAGATTGACTTTGCTGTAAACAGTATGATTACGCCTACATCAGATGGGGATATGTCGCCTACTAAACTTCGAATTACACCAAATGAGTATTATAAAATGGTAAAAGAACTAAGTCTTCCGGTCCATGGTACTAACTGCATAGCTGGAATTAGCAGATTCAGGATAACCCCAAATGGAGATGTTATCCCGTGTGAAATGATGCAAGGAACGGTCTTTGGTAATATTTATGATAGTTCATTGGAGAAGATATTAAATGGAAAATCTCGGAAAAACTTTGTTGATTATTTTGAAAAACTGTTGAATGAACATGCGTGTAATGTATGCAATAAAAGGAAATACTGTAATTTTTGCCCGGCGATTTTTGAAATTGAAAACGGTGATATACAAAAACCATCAAAATACTTGTGTTCCATAACAAGCCAAAAGGAGAAGGTAGTAATTGAAAATGAAAGAAGTAAAAGTAAAACCAATTGAAATTGAATATCGTGGAGAGAATATAACACTGTTTTTGGGAAATAAGAAGGACGTCTTTGATTGTAATACTAATAATAGTATCTCTGTAGAGAATGAGGATGATGATGATCCTTTTTATGTAATTTACATAACCGACTACTGCAACATGGGATGTGAGTATTGTTTTAATGGAAATGAAAATATGAAAGAAAAAAAAGCTGTTCCCGAATTCTCTCCGCAAGAGTTTGAAGTGTTTCATAAAAACAATTCGAACACAAATCATTTTACTATACGATTCTTTGGTGGAGAACCAATGCTAAATATTGATTATATAAAAGAAATGATTGGTTATTTTGAGAGATCGGTTTTTGAAGTGGATTTTGATATATTTACAAATGGAAGTTTGTTGAGAAAATCCGATGTTGAATACTTTCGACGCCATAACATAAAAGTGCATATTAGTGTTTTTGGTGGAAACGATGTATGGAAAGGAGAGAAGAATAGAAACGAAGTATATAATACAATAAGTATTCTTGAGAGTAGTAATATATATACAGTGGGAAGGATGGTATGGAGACCAAACACGAAGGAGGATCTTGTCAGTTTGATTAAAAAACCCATGGAAAAAGGTTTGAAAGTATTATCACTTACTACTGAATGGGGAGAGAAATCATTGGATTTTGAATTGATAACTAAACAGGTGGATTGTTTTGTGGATTTTTATTTAAACAGAATAGTGTCACATGATTATAGGTATATTGGAGTTGCACCATTTGTAAATTATATCAAAAAATGGATTGTTGATAAAAAGTATTCAAAAATAGGATGTGGTGCAGGAAGGAGTCTAGTATCGATTTCTACGGAGGGACATTGTAGCCCCTGTCATTGTTTTAATTATAATACGGATATGAGGTGCGGTAGCATATACGGGAAATGGGAGCATAGTTTTTCGGGTTTTGACTTGAAGGATATGAGACCGTGCAACGAGTGCGACATTAGTTATTTTTGTAAGGCAAAGTGCTATGGGGATGCGTATTTTGCAAATGGTAATATGCTAGAAATGAACACTAGCCGGTGCAAGGTTGAGCGTCTTTTTATTGCTGCATCTGCATATATACTTAAAGAATTAATGCGTATGAAAGATGAGTATGATGTATTTTTATATTTAATAGCAAATATCGGAGACCGCTATGATAATTCCAAATGACAAATGCGTAAGGATATCACCTTTGAAGGGCAAATTTGACAAAAAACAATTAAATTTTTTGCCAGATGATGAATTAAATCAGGTGGGTAATAATCATTTAGACAGTATTTATCTGCTTTCATTTGGTAATACCGGTATAGGTTTTTTTGAATTGACCAAAATAGAAGAATATGGGACTATTGATTGCTGGATCAATTTTTGTTTGCCTGATACGAAATATACTTTTTGCGGACTAATGGCAATGTTTTCATATGTATATAATAATTATAGGCCTGATAGAATTTCATTTGCAGTATTTGAGGAGAATATAAAGTGTATTAGATTACTCACAAGGCTTGAAATAGTACAAGAAGGCATAGTTTATGAGGGGGTTACGAGAGAGTCGGCTAAAGTTGCTAGGGTTTTTGCTTTAACCCAACATGATTTTCTAAATTTGAGAAATAAGGTGAACGAATTATGGAATGGATTTACATAGGAATACCAGTTGCATCTTGGTATGTAGACTCATTTGTAAAAAGCAAAGAAGGAATGTGGATTATTGATTTATTAGGAGTGTTGGTATTGGTATATAGTTTTGGGATTCGGTGCATATCTGATGTTTTTTTGGGAATCGTGATTTCGCCAATTATTCTTTTTATTTGTGGTGCTATTCAGTATAAAAGCTTGAAATCGTTTTGGAAGACAATCATCTTTGAAAAAAAAGATGTATTGATTGCAATCGAAGAAGAATTCATCTGGAGGGATATCATTGTATTGATAGTGAATAACGGCTTGCTAGAATCAAGAATTGGTTTGACAGTATTAGCAATTCAGGATATCATTTTTTTGAAAAAGCATGCTTGGAAACAGGGAAGACCTTCGCTTGAGGCCGTTTTGTATTCTATTGTATTGTCTATAGGCGCGTGGTTTATGCCTGGGATAAACTGGGGGTTGCATATAGGAAGGAATAATTATATAAATGGCTGTAATTAATAGGACTCCAATATGGTTTTACATTATATTAACTTCGGTTGGTAATTATAAAACTGCAAGACAACTATTGGAAAGAAATAATATATTTTTGTTGAGAAAAGTGCACGTTTTGGGTGGGTTTGCATATTGTGTTGAAAACAGGACTATATATTTAACATACTCTTTTTTGAATAATCCGCGCAAACTAATGAGGTATATTGTGGAGTTTGTGTTTAAGGAGAACATATATGCCAAAGAAATAATAGTGGAGTGCAATCATAAGTCTCTATATTTGGAAGAAGCTGGTTTTTTTCTAGAACTGGAAATGAGAAATAAAGAGAAAGCGAAAGGTATATATTTATCACATTTTCAGTATAAATGCTATAAAGAGGAGGCGATTAGGGGTGAGAATAGTATTGGATAATGTTTCAAAAGCTTATGGAGGTAAGCAAATTTTAAAGACACTGAGTTGTAGCATTAATAGCAGTGAGATTACAACACTTGTGGCTCCTAATGGAACAGGAAAATCTACTTTATTAAGTGTTATAAGCGGTATTGTTAAAGCCGACTCAGGCACAGTTTGCTATGATGGACTACGAGAAAAAAAAGATGTTGGAATAGTACTTGCAGGTGAAAAAAATCTTTATATGAAGAACACGGTCAAGGAAAACCTTGTTTATTTTGGGGTTTTGCAAGGAATGACAGAAAATGAAGTTGCAAATAGAATAGAAAAGTATAAACTGTTATTTCCATTATATGAAGCTGTAAAGGATAAGTTGGCTGAGGAACTATCATATGGTCAGAAACGTTTAATTGCTATTTTTTCAACTATAATAACGGAGCAAAAATGTATATTGATAGATGAGGCGACTGAGGGATTAGATTTGCAGTTTGTGTCTAATTTGGTTGAATTATTAAAACAAATATCTAAAGAAAGAATAGTAATACTAGCATCTCACGATTATATGTTTATTTCTAAGGTGTCGGACAGAATCATATTTTTACAGGATGGAGAACTTGAGGAATATATAGAAGATAAAGATGAGGAAAGTATACGAAACAGGTATTGTGAGAAGTATGGTTTAGAGACTGGGGGTAACTAACATGGGTGCTTTAAGAGCATTATACTGGGAAGTGAAGATGGATTTGAGGAGCACATGGAGATATAGATTTGGTGTATACTCTGACTTGGCTGTGTTTGGCATAATGATGCTTTTTTTCTTGTTTACGGATACAGGGTATTCTTTTTCGGAAGAGTATGGGTACGAAAATTATAAAGAATTATTAATAATAGGGTATTTGTCATGGATGTATTCTATTTCTGCGATATCTGTAATATCAAGTGAAATACAAGGAGAATTAAAGCAAGGAACTTTTTACAGAAAGTATAATTCCGCATACCCTGTGCATTTTTTGTTTATAGGAGAACTTGTATCTGGAGAACTGATTCAAACAATAGTCATGATTGTATTACTGGTTATAGCAAGACTGTTTGTGGGATTAAAAATTACATTTAATCCAGTTTTGGTTGTTTTCATATTAATTACTGTAATAGGTATGTATGGTATAGGATTGATTGTTGGTGGGCTTTCTGTATTTCTTAAAAGGACAGGATCGATCCTTTTTATTTTGGAGACTTGTTTGCTCTTTATAACAGATACAATTCCAACTAATGGAGCTATTATTACTATTTCAAATGTATTACCACTTACTGTTTGCAATGATTTGTCTAGACTTGCTATTGCAGGATATGTCGACTATAAAAAATTATTGTTACTCATGGTATTGTCATTTGTATACTTGACAGTTGGTATTTTGTTCTTTAACTATATGGTGGATAAAGCCAAAATGAAAGGAAACTTATTGTTTTACTAGAGTTTATTGTTATAAGTTTGAATGAATTATTCTTGAACTTGGTTAGTGTAGGCTTATGAGATAATATATTACTTCTTGAAATATATCTTCCTATGAGAGAAAATAGGGGAAGATATTTTGCCTAGGGTGATGCGGGAGGTATATACATGGAAGACATGAGAATTAGCAATGATGTTCACTATATAGGGGTAAATGATCCGGACATCGATATATTTGAGGGACAGTATCCTGTAAAGAATGGAGTGTCCTACAATTCCTACGTGATTATGGACGACAAAATTGCCGTTTTAGATACAGCAGATCAGAGAGTTTCCGACAAGTGGATGAAGAATCTTCTTGCAGTGCTTGGCGACAGAGAGCCAGATTACCTGGTGGTTCATCATATGGAGCCTGATCATGCAGCAAATATTGCAGCTTTTGCCGAGAGATTCCCTGAGGCTAAGCTTGTGGGAAATGCAAAGACATTCCCTATGCTTAAGTCCTTCTTCCCAGAGGTTAGTGAGGAATCCTTCCTTACAGTGGCTGAGGGTGATACATTAGAGCTTGGCAAGCATACCTTAACCTTCGTTATGGCTCCAATGGTTCATTGGCCAGAGGTTATGATGTCCTATGAGGCAGCTGAGGGTATTCTTTTTGCAGCAGATGGATTCGGTACCTTCGGCACCACAGATACCAAGCAGAAGTGGTCTATCGAGGCAAGACGCTACTACTATAATATTGTAGGAAAGTATGGTGCACAGGTTCAGGCAGTCTTAAAGAAGGCAGCAGGCCTTGACATTAAGATGATCTGCCCATTACATGGACCAGTTTTAAAGAGCGATTTAGATTATTATTTAAGAAAGTACGATATGTGGAGCCAGTGGCAGGCTGACAAGGAGGGTGTTGTAATTCTCTATGCTTCAGTTTACGGCCACACCAAGGCAGCTGCAGTGAAGCTTGCAGAGCTTGTTCGCCAGCAGGGTGAGAAGAGAGTTGTCTTAATCGACTTAACCCGCACAGATGTGTCTGTGGCTGTGTCTGATGCCTTCAGATACGACCATATGATTCTTGCATCTGTGACAACAGATGGACAGATATTCCCAGCTATGGAGAAATTCATAGACAAGCTTCTTTCAAAGGGCTACAGAAACAGAAACATTGGTTTCGTGGAAAATGGATCCTGGGGACCAACTGCAGCCCGTCTTATGAAGCAGAAGTTCGAAAATACTCCCGGTATTAACCTTATGGAGCCTGTTGTCACCATTAAGTCTGCACTGAATGAGGATTCTAAGGCAGCCCTAATGGAACTTGCAAAGACTGCAACTACAAGATAAAATAATAGATAGTTTCTAGGGCCATCCAGGGAATCGGGTGGCCTTATTTTTTAGATTGAGAGATTGATTGATGACTAATGTAGTACTGGGTATTTTGGCCCACGTTGACGCAGGTAAAACAACTTTATCAGAGTGTCTTCTCTATCACACTGGCGTAATCAAGGAGATGGGCCGTGTGGATAAGCAGGATGCCTATCTGGATACGGATATTCAGGAGAAGCAGAGGGGAATCACCATATTCTCAAAGCAGGCTGAACTCACCCTGGCAGGACGTCCCTTCACCCTCCTTGATACCCCGGGACATGTGGATTTTTCCCCTGAGGCTGAGAGGGTGCTGTCTGTACTTGATTACTGCATTTTAGTTATATCTGCTCCAGCGGGGGTGCAGGCCCACACGGAGACACTTTGGAAGCTCCTAAAGAATTATAGGGTGCCAACCTTTGTCTTCGTAAATAAAATGGACCAGTATGAGGGAGATAAAAGCTCCATTTTAAATAATCTCCGCGACAAGCTTAAATCTGACTTCGCAGAGTATGGCACAGAGGATTTCATAGAGACTGCAGCCAGTATGGATGAAGGATTCATGGAAAGTTACCTTGAAAGCGGAAATCTGCCTGATGAAGCAATTAGCTACCTTATAAAGGAAAATTTGCTTCATCCTGTGAGCTTTGGCTCTGCTCTTAAGGATGAAGGCATTGATAATCTAATAGAAATGCTGGGAAATCTTGGCAGACCAGGGGATTATGGTCAGGAATTCGGCGCCAGAGTCTTTAAAATTGCAAGAGACGAGAACGGCAACCGTCTTTCCCATGTCAAGATTACTTCGGGAGAATTGAAGTTAAAGGATATTGTATCTGGCGAAGACGCGGAGGGAGAGACCTACGAGGAAAAATTAAATCAAATTAGAATTTATTCCGGAGCCGATTACAAGGAAGTACAGAAGGTTTCTGCGGGAGATATCTGTACCTTGGTGTCCCTAAATAAGACTTTTGCCGGAGCTGGACTGGGCGTCACTGAGAATTCCTGCGAGACTTTCCTTACACCGGTATTAACCTATGCGGTGAAGTATCCAAGAAATGTGGATACCCAGGAGATGCTAAGAAATCTTAAGACCTTAGAGGAGGAAGAGCCTGAACTTAAGGTGGAGTATCTTGAGGATCTTAGGGAAATCCAGGTTGAGCTCATGGGAGAAATCCAGATTGAGGTTTTAAAGAAGAAGATATATACCCGTTTCGGTGTGGAGTGTGACTTTGGAACAGGTCGAATTGTATATAGAGAGACTATTAATAACACCGTTGAAGGCGTGGGACATTTCGAGCCCCTTAGACACTATGCGGAGGTTCACCTCCTGTTAGAGCCAGGTGAGCCGGGCTCCGGACTTATCTTCAGGAGTGTGGCCTCAGAGGACGAGCTAAGCAAGAACTGGCAGAGGCTTATACTCACCCACCTTAAGGAAAGGTCCCACAGGGGAGTTTTAATGGGCTTTCCTGTTACAGATATGGAGATTACCCTGCTTTCGGGTCGTGCTCATCCTAAGCACACTGAAGGCGGGGACTTTAGACAGGCAACCTACAGGGCAGTGCGCCAGGGCTTAATGAAGGCAGAGTCAGTATTGTTAGAGCCTGTATATGATTTCACCTTAAGGGTACCTACGGAAGCGGTAGGTCGTGCAATGACGGACCTCTCCAAGATGGAGGCAAAATTCGACGCTCCGGAGATAGAGGGGGATTTTTCTTTCGTCAAGGGAAGAGCACCCGTTTCTACCATGTCTGGCTACCAGACTGAGGTTCTATCCTATACAGGGGGTCTTGGAAGTCTTGACTGCAGGGTTAATGGCTACATGCCAGTCCACAATCAGGAGGAGGTCTTAGAGGGGTCAAATTATGACCCTGAGACAGACCTTAGGAATCCCTCCGGCTCGGTTTTCTGTACCCACGGTGCAGGATATGTGGTGCCATGGTATCAGGTTGAAGAATTTATGCATCTTCCTCTGGTTACAGGAGGCAAAACTGCCGAGGAGCTTGAGGAATACAGAATGTACCTTGAGGCTGAGAGGGTTAAGGCGGAGGCAATAAGACGCCAGAGAGAGGCGGAGGCTCTTGGACTTCGTCCTTTAGACTATGAGGCGACTGAAAAAGAGCTTAAGCATATTTTTGAGTCAACTTATGGGGCTATCGAGACTAAATTTAATGTAGATTATATAAATGATTCAAGGGCCAGAGGCACCTGGAATGGCAAAAAGAAAGAAAAAACCGAGAAGCCTAAGCCTAAGAAGGAGAAGCCAGAGGACTATGACTTCGAAAAGGAAGCCAAGCATAAGCACGTGACTAACAGGGTAAGGAAGACTCCATATATGCTGGTGGACGGTTACAACGTTATTTTTGCCTGGGATGAGCTTAAGGAGCTTGCTGAGAAAACAATAGATGGAGCCAGAACAGCCCTCCTAGATAAAATGGTTAACTATCAGGGCTACACGGGAAGACAGGTTATTGTGGTCTTTGATGCCTACAGGGTGGAAGGCCACAAGACAGAAATCATCCCATACGGTCCCCTTCAGGTGGTCTTCACCAAGGAGGCGGAGACTGCTGACCAGTACATTGAGAAGGCTGCCCACGATATGGGCCACGACTATGATGTAATCGTTGCCACTTCAGATGGTCTTGAGCAGGTGATTATTCTTGGAACGGACTGTGCCTTAATGTCGGCAAGGGAGTTGGAAAAGGAAGTTAAGCGACTAAATAAGGAGCTTAAGGATCAGTACATGGAGAAACCTATAGAAAAAGCCAGCCAGAATTTAGGCCAGCTTATGGCAGAAAACATAAAGGAAGGTCTGCCTGAGGACTAGGATTTTTTGCCTGCTTTGGGCTAACTTTACTTAAATAAAGTTGCGAGATTTACTGATTTTGCTATAATAGAGAAAGATTTTTAAATAAGAGAGGAAGATACCATGGGTAAGATTATTTTGACGGGTGACCGCCCCACAGGAAAGCTTCATATTGGACACTATGTTGGTTCCTTGAAGCGAAGAGTTGAGTTGCAGAACTCAGGCGAGTACGATGAGATTTTTATTATGATCGCTGACGCGCAGGCTCTTACTGATAACTGGGATAACCCTGAAAAAGTAAGACAGAATATTATAGAGGTAGCTTTAGACTATCTCTCCTGCGGCATCGACCCAAAGAAATGCCATATATTTATTCAGTCCCAGATTATGGAGTTAACAGAGCTTACCTTCTACTATATGAATCTGGTTACACTGGCAAGACTTGAGAGAAACCCTACCGTAAAGCAGGAGCTTAAGATGAGAGCCTTCGGAGAGGGCCTTCCAATGGGTTTCCTCACATATCCGGTTTCACAGGCTGCTGATATCACCCTCTTTAAGGCTGATACAGTGCCAGTTGGTGAGGACCAGCTTCCAATGCTTGAGCAGGCAAGAGAGATTGTTCGTTCCTTTGAGAATATATACGGAGAGGGAGTCTTAGTTGAGCCAAAGGCTCTTGTATCCGAGAATAAGGCTCACCACAGACTGCCAGGAACAGACGGCAAGGCTAAGATGAGCAAGTCCCTTGGCAACTGTATCTATATTTCAGATTCCGCCGAGGATGTAAAGAAGAAGGTTATGTCCATGTTCACAGACCCTGACCACATCCAGGTATCTGATCCAGGCAAAATTGAAGGAAATACAGTCTTCACCTACCTTGATGCTTTCTGTAAGCCAGAGCATTTTGCCGAGTTCTTACCAGAATACGAGAATCTGGATGCCCTTAAGGATCACTACAGAAGAGGCGGCCTTGGTGATGTAAAGGTTAAGAAGTTCCTTATCAAGGTCTTAGAGGATGAGCTTGCACCAATAAGAGCAAGAAGAGCTGAACTTGAGCAGGATATTCCGGCTGTCTATGATATTCTTCGCGAGGGCACTGAGTATGCCAGAAGCGTAGGTGCCAAGACCCTTTCTGAGGTTAAGGCAGCTATGAAGATTAACTACTTCGAAGATGAGGACTTAATCAGAGAACAGGCTGAGAAATACAAGAACAAATAAAAAGATAAAACTAGATTATATAAAACACCACTGGATTATTGGATGTCCAGTGGTGTTTCTCTACCCCATGATTCCTAATCGATTAGGTATTTATGCATAAATAGTGTAAAATAAGAAAATTTGCAAAAAAAGGTTTATTTTTGCTGCCCTTAAATGGGATATAAAAGGAAAAAGGCATCTTAGAAATCTAAGATGCCTAAAAGTGTTGTTTTATATTCTGATAGATTAAAGGCACTCTTCACATGCACATGCTAACTGGTCTCCGCAGCTTGTGGTGTTAGGTCCGCAGGTGTTGCCCTTTAAGATGGATACAACCTCTGTGAGAGGCTTACCCTCTACTAACTTGGAGATTGCCTTAAGGTTACCGTTGCAGCCGCCTAAGAATACTACGTTGTGGATAATTCCGTCCTCGTAATCGAAGTCAATCTGCTTGCTGCAGGTGCCTACTGTCATATAAGTATGGTGTTCCATGGTAGAACCTCCTTTTTTAATTTTGTTAAATGAATTATACACTAAGGCCATGAAAAAGTCTTTCACTTTATAAGAAGTTTATAGTTTTTTTATAAGGTCTTTCGTTGAGTTTTTATTATGGG
The DNA here is from genome assembly GCA_045627425.1 of Lachnospiraceae bacterium. Classification (GTDB taxonomy): domain Bacteria; phylum Bacillota; class Clostridia; order Lachnospirales; family Lachnospiraceae; genus XBB1006. The sequence continues at coordinate 10,690 of JAZQNS010000072.1, forward strand.
GGTGATACAATAACAACGTTATTATTATGACTAGGAGTTTAATATGAGTATTGTAGATAAAGTGTTTGGAACACACAGTGAGAGAGAATTAAAGAAGATAAACTCTACAGTGGATGCCATTGAGGCGCTTCGCCCAGCCATGCAGGCACTCTCCGATGAGGAGCTTAGGGGCAAAACTAATGAGTTTAAAAAGCGATTAGAAGAAGGAGAGACCTTAGACGATATTCTGGTTGAGGCTTTTGCCGCAGTCAGAGAGGGTGCTAAGCGTGCTATTGGATTAGAGCCATACAGAGTGCAGATTATTGGTGGTATCATTCTTCATCAGGGACGTATCGCCGAGATGAAGACTGGTGAAGGTAAGACCCTTGTTTCCACCATGCCAGCTTACTTAAATGCTTTAGAGGGCAAGGGTGTTCATGTTGTAACAGTAAATGATTACCTTGCACAGCGTGACTCTGAGTGGATGGGTCAGGTACATGAGTTCATGGGACTTACAGTTGGCTGCGTCCTTAACTCCATGGATCATGACGAGAGACAGAAGGCTTATGCATGTGATATCACATACATTACCAATAATGAGTTAGGCTTCGATTACCTCCGTGATAACATGGTTATCTACAAGGAACAGTTAGTTCAGAGAGAGCTTCACTACGCTATCATCGACGAGGTGGATTCAATTCTTATTGATGAGGCTCGTACACCACTTATTATTTCCGGACAGTCCGGCAAATCCACCAAGCTATACGAGGCCTGTGACATCTTAGCCCGCCAGTTAAAGCGTGGTGAGGACCTTGCAGACTACACCAAGATGGATGCCCTTATGGGTGTAATCCAGGAGGAGACCGGAGACTTCATCGTAAACGAGAAGGACAAGGTTGTTAACCTTACAGCTGAAGGTGTTAAGAAGGTAGAGGACTTCTTCAAGATTGAGAACTTGGCTGACGCTGAGAACCTTGAGATTCAGCACAATATCATTCTTGCACTTCGTGCCCATAACCTTATGTTTAAGGATCAGGACTATGTTGTTAAGGATGAGCAGATATTAATCGTAGACGAGCACACTGGACGTATCATGAATGGCCGCCGCTATTCAGACGGACTTCATCAGGCAATAGAGGCAAAAGAGCATGTTAAGGTTAAACGTGAATCCAAGACCTTAGCTACCATTACCTTCCAGAACTTCTTCAACAAGTTCGCAAAGAAGGCAGGTATGACAGGTACAGCTCTTACCGAGGAGAAGGAGTTCAGAGATATCTATGGAATGGATGTTGTTGAGATTCCTACCAACAGACCAGTTGCAAGACAGGACTTAAATGATTCCGTATACAAGACTCACAAGGAGAAGCTCCACGAGGTTGTGGAGGAGATTAAGAGAGCCCACGAGAAGGGTCAGCCAGTCCTGGTTGGTACCATCACAATCGAGGCATCCGAGGAATTATCCTCCATGCTTAGAAGAGAGGGTATCAAGCACAATGTATTAAATGCTAAATTCCACGAGCAGGAGGCTGAGATTGTAGCCGATGCGGGTCGTCACGGCGCAGTTACCGTAGCAACCAACATGGCCGGCCGTGGTACAGATATCAAGCTTGACGAGGAGGCTAAGGCAGCAGGTGGTCTTAAGATCATCGGTACTGAGCGTCATGAATCCCGTCGTATTGACAACCAGTTAAGAGGACGTTCCGGACGTCAAGGAGACCCAGGTGAGTCCAAGTTCTACATCTCACTTGAGGACGACCTTATGAGACT
>JAZQNS010000073.1:0-4968 GCA_045627425.1 Lachnospiraceae bacterium
GTGTAGGTCTTACAGGACTTACAATGGCTGAGTACTTCCGTGATAAGGGTGGTAAGGATGTCTTACTCTTCATCGATAACATCTTCCGTTTCACTCAGGCAGGTTCTGAGGTTTCCGCTTTGCTTGGCCGTATGCCATCAGCGGTAGGATACCAGCCTACATTACAGACAGAGATGGGTGCTCTTCAGGAGCGAATCACTTCCACAAAGAATGGTTCCATCACCTCCGTACAGGCTGTATACGTGCCAGCGGACGATTTAACTGACCCAGCTCCAGCTACAACCTTCGCTCATCTTGATGCTACTACAGTACTTGAGCGTTCCAATGCTGAGCTCGGTATCTATCCATCGGAGCACCCACTTGGATCCACATCCCGTATCCTTGACCCACGTATCGTAGGTAAGGAGCACTTTGAAACAGCTCGTAAGGTTCAGGAAATCTTACAGAAATATAAAGAGTTACAGGATATCATCGCTATCCTTGGTATGGACGAGCTTTCTGAGGAAGATAAGTTAGTAGTAAACCGTGCTCGTAAGGTTCAGAGATTCTTGTCTCAGCCATTCTTCGTAGCAGGTCAGTTTACAGGTCTTGAAGGAAAGTATGTACCAATCTCTGAGACCATCAGAGGCTTTAAGGAGATTCTGGAAGGTAAGCATGATGACATTCCAGAGGGATATTTCTTAAATGCAGGAAGCATTGATGACGTTGTAGCCCGCATGAAATAAGGGGGTCAGACAATGGCAGAAATGTTTACAGTAGAAATCATCTGTCCAGACCGTACATTTTATACAGGTCAGTGTCAGATGGTGGAGTTTAACTCCAAGGAAGGCAGATTGGGAGTATATCCTAATCACGCACCAATAACTACAGTCCTTGCTCCAGGAATGGTGACCTTACATGAGGAAGGTGAGGCAAAACATGCGGCTTTACATTCAGGCTTCGCAACTATTTTGCCTGACAAGGTTACCCTTCTTGCAGAGATTGCAGAGTGGCCTGAGGAAATTGACTTAGACCGTGCAAGAGCTGCGAAGGAGAGAGCAGAGGAGAGACTTGCGAAAAACGATGGAAATATCGATGTATTAAGGGCTGAGGCAGCTCTTAAGAAGGCTCTCACAAGACTTGAAGTTAAAAACGGAATATAAGCAGATTTAGGGGACTCGGCTATAAAAAGTTTGGGTCCCCCTTTGTTTAATGTCCTAAAATTACAAAAATGTGGACAAAAAATGAAAAATTGAAAAAAACTTTGTTGAAACGAAAAACTAATAAGGTTATACTTGTTTTATCTTATTTTTCACTTGGGGGGACGACATAGTGGTTAAATTTAAGGAAAAGAAAAAGGACAAGGTAGTCAAAACTAAAGAAACTAAGGAAAAGAAAGCTAAGAAGATACCTAAGTCAAGAAAGAAAAAGAATCTTGAAATGTCAGAGGGCTTTAAGAAAGGAAAGAGCATTCAGTTTAAGATATTCCTTCCTCTTACAATTACCAGTATAGTATTTTTGATTCTTGGTGGAACAACACAGATCATGCTTCAGAATATCAACAAACAGATGACTGACATGAGAAAGGTACAGCTTGTTGTTTCTGAGAATGCTAACAATATGAAGTATGGTATCGTAAGAACATCCGACCTGTTCGAGAATGCATCTCTTAACGGTACAGCAGTGGATGAGGCTTCTGCACAGGAAATATATGACTTGGTAAAATCTTCAGTTGAGGCCTGCAAAGAGGCGGTGCCAGCAGATGAGTCACAGTACGAGATGTTATGGGTTCAGTATGATGCCTTTTACAATAACGAAGTTAAGATGTGCGATGGTTTCTTAAGAAATGCTGTTGATAAGTTATCCTTAATGAAATCGGCTGCAAGTGCAGGAAATATTCTGGATTCCACAGTAACAGAGATTACAGTGGCTGTCAGCGAGGAGTTAGATACTGCAATTAAGGAAATGCAGACCAAGATGACAAGCTTCAGAATGATAAATACCATTCTCACTCTGCTCAGCTTAGCCTGCATAGGTTACACAATGGCAACCATGGTATCTAAGGTTATCAACCCTCTTACCAAGGCAACCAACGCAATTAACACTCTGGTTAACAGAGATCTTACTGAGGAAGACATCAAGATCACAAGTGGTGATGAGATTGGATACTTAAACTACTCATTCAACTCACTTAAGAATTCTCTGAGAAACGTTATGGAGACCTTATCAGACTCTACCGTTAATATGAATGGTTCCTCTGAGAATATGAATACACTTGTAAGCACCATCAGTTCCAGCATAAAAGAGATTACAGACGCAGTTGACTCCATTGCCGGAACAGCAGGAGATACAGCAACCCAGGTTGAAACTGCTGCAAATCAGGTGGATGAGCTCATGCAGGTTGCAGAGAGATCTCAGAATACAAGTAACAGACTTACAGATGCATCCAGTGAAATCAGCAAGGCATCTGAGGAGGGTACAAGAGTACTTAATAATCTCTATGAGGTTACCAAGGAATCCGAGATTGCCTTCAATCAGATTTTTGAATCCATTGACAGCATTAACCATTCTACATCCAAGATTGGTGAGGCTTCCTCAATGATTCAGGCTATTGCATCCCAGACCAACCTTCTTTCCCTTAACGCTTCCATTGAGGCTGCAAGAGCTGGAGAGATGGGTAAGGGCTTCGCTGTAGTAGCAGACGAAATCAGAAAGCTTTCTGAGGAGTCAGCTGGCTGCGTAAACGAGATTAACAAGATGTTAGTCGAGTTAAAGACTAATGTAGATCATGCAAATAATCAGGCTGATACAGTTAAGGCATCTGTTGAAAAGCAGGTTGCAGGTGTTGAGGAGACAAAGGACAGATATCAGGAGATTTCCGAGGGTATCACCAAGGTAAATGATGAGATCGAGGAGTTAGGTCAGATGGCAACTGTAATGACAGAGAGCTGCACAGTTGTAAGCGATGTAATTACCAAGATTGCTGCGCAGTCCCAGGAGAATGCAGCAGCTACCGAGGAAACAAATGCTTCTGTAGAGGAAGTTATGGCAATGATTAACGAGATTGATCAGGGATCCAGCGACCTTAAGGATCTGTCAGTTGACCTTAAGGATAAGGCAAATCTCTACAAGTTAAATTAAATAACAGTCTACCAGAAATAGACATTATAAGACCGCCAGGTTTTGGTTATATCCTTTAAGGGGAAATTACCATAATCCTGGCGGTTTTTGTTTTAAACACAGAAAAAACATAAAGGGTTTCAAAATCGCAAGAAATAGTGAACTAAAGTCAAGTATTATTGAAGTGAAAACAAACTGTCTGTATACTCCTATTAACTAATTGTTTTCTACGAGGGAGGATACCGAAGTGGCAAATGAAGTGAATAAAACTATGAGTAAGGAAGTGGCAGCGGATTTCAAAAAAGGCAGAGGAATACAGTTTAAGATGTTTGTTCCTCTCATTACAACTCTGGTTGTGTTCCTTATTTTGGGAACAGCTACTCAGTTTTTATTAAGGGCCGTAAACAGGCAGATGGGGGAGATGCAGGACGTTAAGCTCATCTTATCCGAGAATGCCAACAGCGTTAAGTATGACGTAATGCATACTGCAGAGCTCTATGCGGATACTGCTTTGACGGGATCAACTGGTAATTATTCTGAGATAGATCAGCTTAAGAGTTCAGTAAGAGAAGCATTAGATACATGTATCTCGGCAGCCCCAGACTACGAGAGCCAGTTCGAAAGCTTATGGACTGAGTTTGAGTCTTTCTGTGACAGTGAATCTGCCATGTGTGATTCATACTTAAGTGGTGACGCTAACAAGAAAGCCTTTATGGATCAGGCAGATGCGGCTACAGACAATCTGGTAGGCACTGTTGAGGAACTGACGGACACTCTCACCGAGGAGTTAGAGACTGCAATCAGCAACCTAAGGTATAACATTAAGAATTTCCTGACATTTTATACCATTTTGTCTATATTAACACTTGCCTGCATTATATATACAATGATTACCATGATAAGAAAGATTACACATCCACTTACCAAGGTAACCTATGCTATTAACACGCTTGTAAGCAGGGATCTTACCCTTGATGATATGCCAGTAACAACTGGTGATGAGATTGGATACCTTAATTACTCATTCAATGCCCTGAAGAAATCCTTAAGAAACGTAATGACAACCTTAAATGGTTCAACCAGTGATATGACAGGATCTTCTGAAAGCATGAACGAGCAGGTTACAACCATCAGTGCCAATGTTCAGGATATTACTGAGGCCATTAACTCCATTGCTTACGCAGCTGGTTCAACAGCACTTGAGGTTGAGACTGCGGTTAATCAGTTAGATGAGCTCATGCAGGTTGCAGAGAGATCTCAGGAGACCAGTGACAGATTAACGGATGTATCCGGTGCAATTGGTAAGGCATCAGAGGAAGGAACAAAGGTTGTAAATAATCTTTATAAGGTTACAAAGGAGTCTGAGGCTGCCTTTGATCTAATATTTGAATCAATAGACAAGATTAATGTGTCCACGTCAAAGATTGGTGAGGCTTCGTCCATGATTGAGTCCATTGCATCCCAGACCAACCTCCTTTCATTAAATGCATCAATTGAGGCTGCAAGAGCAGGAGAGATGGGCAAGGGCTTCGCAGTAGTTGCAGATGAGATTAGAAACCTCTCTGAGGAATCTGCAGGATGCGTTAACGAGATTAACGAAATGTTAGTTGAGTTAAGAACCAATGTAGACCATGCAAATGCACAGGCTGAGACTGTCAAGTCAGCTGTAAATAAGCAGGTTACTGGTGTTGAGGATACCAAGGACAGATATCAGGAGATTGCTGATGGCATTGTCAAGGTAAACGCTGAAATCGAGGAATTAGGTGGAATGGCAAGCGCCATGACAGATTCATGTACGGTTGTTAACAAGGTAATCGTAAACATTGCTGCACAGTCTGAACAGAATGCAGCGTCAACAGAGGAAACAAA
>JAZQNS010000074.1:0-28387 GCA_045627425.1 Lachnospiraceae bacterium
CAATACTTCCCTGGTTCTCCATAAGAATTGCGGCGTGCATTGATTTGCCACCTGGCGCTCCACATACATCAAGACCCTTTTCACCGGCTTTTGGCAAAATGGCCCTGGCCACATTCATGGAAGATAAATCCTGAACATAGAAGAGACCTTGGTTAAACTCAGGTATCCTCTCAAGGGAATCAAAAGAAGTAAGAATGACAACATTGCTGTCTTCCTCGTAAAGCTCTGCCTTTATACCTCTTTCAGTCAGGGACTTTATAAGCTCCTCACTGCTTGTCTTAAGGCTGTTAACCCTGACAGTTACAGGACTGCTTTTTAGGAAAGCCTGCCCCATTCCCTCTATCTCCTCCTCACTGTAGCTTAATAGCCATAGTTTGGTAAGATAATCAGGTATCGAGTACCTTGCCTCCATATATGCAGCAAAATCCTTTTTATCCGGATAACTGATATTGTCCTTCTCTCTTCCGATGCTTCTTAAAACTCCGTTAACAAAGCCCTTAAGGTTCTTAAATCCTCTTTTGCCTGTAAGGTTAACTCCCTCATTTATGGCTGCACGATCTGGCACAGCATCCATATAGAGGATCTGATATACAGTAAGCCTTAGAATGCTTCTTATAACAGGCTTCATCTTGCCCGTCTTAACAGAGGAATACTGGTTAATAACATAGTCTAACTCTGGAATTCTCTCTATGGTTCCCATGACCAGTCTCTTTAAAAAGGACCTGTCCTGCTTGTCAAAATAAGCATACTTATCAAGAACCTGCTTAAGCAGTATGTGAGACTTCTCTCCGTCTCTTGTAACTCTGAGTATTATATCAAGGGCTATATCCCTCATATTCTCCTTAGTAGCCATCATTTTCTCCAAGGCGACTGCCTAATTCTAACTGATATCCTCTAAGGAAGTCTTTTACTTCCATTCGCTTTTTGCCTTCTAACTGAACCTCTGTAACCTTTAGGGCACCCTTCCCGGTTGCAACAGTAAAGGAATCCTTGTCAGTCGAAATAATCTGACCTGGCTCGCCGCTTCCGGAGACTACTGCTGCCTTCCAGATTTTAAGGCTCTTTCCATTTATGCTTGTGAATGCGGATGGCCATGGATTCATGCCTCTCACATGTCTCTCAACTTCAATAGCAGGTCTGTTAAAGTCAATTCTTCCCATATCCTTGGAAATCATTGACACCTTGCTGGCTTCCTCGTGGTTCTGCTTTGTGTAGACTGCGGATCCATCAGAAATTGCCTTAAGGGTTTTAAGAAGTGTCTCTGCACCGATACCTGAAAGCCTGTCGAAAAGTGAACCCGCTGTCTCATCAGGACTAAGCACATACTCTGAAACCATAATCATATCACCCGTATCAAGGCCCTCATCCATTTTCATGGTAGTGACTCCGGTCTTCTCGTCTCCATTGAGTACCGCCCACTGAATAGGGGCCGCTCCCCTGTACTTAGGCAAAATTGAAGCATGAACGTTCACGCAGCCGAATTTTGGCATCTCAAGGATCTCTTTGCTTAGAATCTGTCCGAAAGCAACCACCACGAAAACATCCGCAGGGTACTTTCTAAGCTCCTCCACGTTCTCAGGTCTTTTAATTCTCTCAGGCTGGAAGACAGGAATATTATGCTTTACCGCAACTTCCTTAACGGGAGAAAAGGATAGACCCTTTCCTCTGCCCCTGTCCCTGTCAGGCTGGGTAACTACCAAAACCACCTCGTGATCTTCACTCTCTATTAATGCCTCCAGAGTTCCTACCGCGAAATCCGGAGTTCCCATAAATACAACCTTCATGTATTATTCCTCTATTTCCTCTTCGTCGTAGGTTACTTCATGAATTGTGTCGCCTGCATGCTCAACATACATATGACCATCAAGGTGGTCGAGCTCGTGACATACGCAGCGTGCCATAAGTCCCTCTGCATCGATGGTGTACTCATTCATATCAAGGTCGTAGGCCTTGGCAACCACATGCATAGGTCTTGTTACAGTTCCTGCCATTCCAGGGTAGCTTAAGCATCCTTCCTCGCCTACCTGCTCGCCGTCAGATGAGATGATCTCAGGATTAATTAAAACCATTGGGCCCTCACCGATATCAATAACCACAATTCTCTTAAGTATGCCAACCTGTGGTCCTGCAAGGCCAACACCGTTAGCATCATACATGGTGTCTAACATATCTACTGCAAGCTCTCTTATCCTTGGAGTAACCTCCTTAATTTCCTTGCAGGTCTTTGTCAAAATATCATCACCTAAAATACGAATCTGTCTAATTGCCATTTTTTCCTCCCTTAAAAGCCACTGTTAGGATTGAAATCGAAGCTTAAGCTTCCATATGGGTAGTTTCCTTCCCTTCTGTGGTCTTCTATCTTATTTTTTATTTTAACCAAAGTCTCATAGGATGGAGACTTGATATATATTACCTTTCTGTACTTGTCGGAAAGCTTCTTGATTGTTGGATCTGCAGGACCCATCATCACATAGTCCCGACCTCCATATCCTTTAATCACTTCACCAGTATCATCTGAAAGCTTGCTAACCTTGTCCTCGCTGTCGGCTGTCATCATTATGAGAAGAAGATTCCCAACTGGCGGATATCTAAGAAGCTTTCTATAGCTGATTTCCTCCCTGTAGAAGCTTTCATAATCCTGATCCCTTGCTGTAACAATGGCAAAATGCTCCGGGTTATAGGTCTGGACAACCACCTTGCCTTCCTCGCTTCCTCTTCCCGCTCTTCCCTCAGCCTGAGTAAGGAGCTGGAATGTTCTCTCAGCGGAATGATAATCGCTGCTAAATAGTGAAAGATCCGCAGCCAAAACCCCCACAAGAGTTACATTGGGGAAGTCGTGTCCCTTAACTATCATCTGGGTTCCAACCAGGATGTCTGCCTCGCCGTTTGAAAAGGCTGAGAGTATCTCCTCATGGCCATCCTTTCCCCTGGTGGTGTCCGCATCCATTCGTAATACCCTGGCTTCTGGAAACATGGTCTTAACTAAATCCTCTACCTTTTCCGTTCCCACCTTAAAGCCACCAATGTATTTAGAACCACATTTAGGGCAGGCCTTAACATTGATTTCCTCATGACCGCAATAGTGGCATCTTAGCATGCCATCCCTGTGAGCAGTAAGAGATACATCGCAGTGGGGACACTTTATAGTGTGACCACAGGATCTGCAGCTTATAAAGCCTGTACTGCCTCTCCTGTTTAAAAAGAGCATTATCTGCTGCTTTTTATTTAACCTGTCCTCCATGAGCTTTTTTAGCTGTCTTGAGAACATGGACCTGTTACCTGCCTTAAGCTCCTCCCTTAAATCAACTAAGAAAACCTCTGGAAGCTTCCTGTCCTCATATCTTTTTGTGAGCAGATACTCCTTGTATATTCCCTGTTCTGCCCTGTAGGAGGCTTCAATGGATGGGGTTGCTGAGCCAAGTACCACCATGGCATTTTCCATCTGTCCCCTCTTTATTGCCACCTCCCTGGCATGATATCTGGGAATCTGTTCACTCTTATAGCTGCTCTCATGCTCCTCGTCAATGATAATCAAGCCCAGTCTGGAAAAGGGTGTAAAAAGGGCGGACCTCGGTCCAATCATCACATCGATTTCCCCTCTCTCTGCCCTGCTTATCTGGTCGAATTTCTCTCCCTCAGACAGTCTTGAGTGAAGCACTGAAACCCTGTCTCCGAAGCGGTGATAGAATCTCATAACAGTCTGGTATGTGAGGGCTATCTCCGGTATCAGGAGAATAACCTGTTTTCCTTCTTTAATTACATAGTCACATAACTCCATGTAAACTTCAGTCTTGCCAGAGCCTGTGACTCCTCGGATAAGGGACGTATCTCTCTTCCCCTCTCTATAATCCTTTACTATGCTGTCATAAACATGAGTCTGTTCCTCATTAAGTTTTGGTCTGTAAAATGCACCCTCTGTAAGCTTAATGGGATTTCTGTACTCTCTTCGATTCTTAACTAAAAGAACCCCCTCTGACTCCATCTTCTTAATGACTGAAGATGAAACCTGAAGCTTGTCAGTAATAATAGACTGGCTTAGTTCCCCCTCCGACATAAGAGCATCTAAGAGTCTTAATTTCGCAACTGCATGGCGACTTGTGTACTTGTCTCTAAGGCTAAGAGTCTCCTCCTCGCTTATGCCAAGAGAAACCCACTTAACCTCTTTAATTTTGCCTGATTTTTTCATTGGAAGACAGGTTCTTAAGGCTGCGTTTAACGTGCCGCCATACTGGTCTGCTATAAAGGCAGACAGTTCAATAAGCCTTCCTGTGGCAGACGCTTCAGGCAAAATATCAATAATGTCTTTAATCTCAAAATCTAAATATTCTGGCCTTTTGTCAGTCAGCGAAATCACAAAACCCCTGATTTCCCGGTTGCCCCTTCCGAAGGGTATCAGAACCCGATTTCCGATTCCTATCCGGTCACACAGCTCATCCCTAACCCTGTAGGTAAAGGGTCTGTCAAGCTTCTCTATGGAAATATCAACAATAATTCCGGCATACAATGCCATATTATAAACCAACCTTCTCTAATGCTTCCCTTACCATCTCGCAGTCATCCATATGGTACTTAACGCCCTTAATCTCCTGGTAATCCTCATGACCCTTGCCGGCTATAATGATTACATCGGAGCTTTTCGCGTGCTCGATGGCATAGTTAATTGCCTCTCTTCTGTCACAGATTTTGATGTATTCTCCATCTGTCTTCTTCATTCCTGTCTCAACATCATTTAAGATGGCCTCCGGCTCCTCGTCACGAGGGTTGTCAGAGGTGATAATGGTGAAGTCGGAAAGCTTTCCGGAAACCTCTCCCATCTCGAATCTTCTAAGCTTTGACCTGTTTCCACCGCATCCAAATACTGTGATTAGTCTTCCTGGCTCATAGTCCTTTAATGTAGAAAGAAGACTCTCCAAAGCCATGGCATTGTGGGCATAATCAACCATTACTGTGAAGTCGCCCTTATGTTCAACTTTCTCTATTCTGCCTCTTACCTTGGCCTCCTTAAGGGCCTGCTTCATTGTCTCAACCTCCACGCCAAAATGGTGGCAGATTGCCATGGCGGACAGTGAGTTATAAATGCTGAATTTGCCTGGCAGGTCAATTACGAAGTGATCTTTTATTGCTCCCTCCACATCGTATGCAACTCCAAGATAGCCTGGCTCCTTTAAAAGATTTACATTTACGGCTCTGAAATCAGCTCCTTCATTAAAGCCGTATGTAAGAACCTTGCAGGTATGATCCTTAAATACCTTTTCAAAGGACTGGTCATCGAAATTGCCAATACCTACCCTGCACTGCTTAAAGAGCAGACCCTTGCACATAAGATACTCATCGAAATCCTTATGCTCATTTGGTCCAATGTGATCCGCAGACAAATTGGTGAAGATTCCAAGCTCGAAGGTGAAGCCATCGGTTCTATGCATCATTAAGCCCTGGGAGGAAACTTCCATAACACAGGTGTCTAAGCCCGCATCGAGCATTTCTCTAAAAGCTTCCTGAATCACGTAGGATTCCGGTGTTGTATTGTTTGCTGGCACTCTTTTCTCGCCAATAATCATTTCTATTGTTCCAATTAAGCCAACCTTTCTGCCAGCCTTCTCAAGAACTGACTTAACCATGTAGGTAGTTGTGGTTTTGCCCTTGGTTCCAGTGATTCCAATGACCTTTAAGCTGTCTCCCGGATAATCAAAATATGCCGCAGACAGGTAAGCTAAGGCCTTTCTGTTATCAGCAGTCTTAATAACTGTAACATTTTCCGGTGCAGAAACCTCGTGCTCCACAATAAGCACGCTTGCACCCTTGTCACAGACCTCCTTAACGAAGTCATGGCCATCTACGACAGTTCCCTTAATACATACAAAAAGGGATTTGTCTGTAACCTTTCTTGAATCATAAATAAGGTTCTCTATATCCTGATCAAGGCTTCCTTGCAGTAATTCATAATCAAGTCTCTCAACTAATTCTCGTAAATTCTTCATTGTTCTTCCTTCTTTCAAAAGTCTCTTTAAACACGACTACAGGGCATAGTCAAAACTATGCCCTCCTATAATCTCATTCCGTAACCGCCACCATTACAGCAACACAGGTTACAGATTAAATTCAGTAGCAGCATGGATATACACCATCTGCCAATTCCATTGCCTCTGGTCTGGTAGACAGAACCCATATCCCGATACCAGGTTCCGCCATTTTCCAGATATTCTAAATACTGTCTATATTCAAAATTACTAGGTTCCATTCTCACAGCTTCCCTGGCATTGTTTAAAGCATCAAGATTGTTGCCAAGTCCCTTGCTTGCCACCGCTGCGTAATAGTGCCACATACCGTTTCTCTCTTCGCTGCTAAAGCCCATCAGAACGGTAACGGCCTCCCTGTAATATCCATTTCTTATATAGTTGGCTGCTGCCTGCATCTCCACAGATGAGGTATTGTCTGCAGCTCCGCTAAAGCCCCTGTAGCCACTGCTTCCCTGCCTGTAGGAATTGCCATACTGCTTCTCCTGCATTATGGTATCGTAGGCCTGCTGAACCTCCTTGAATCTCTCCTCCGCCTGCTCCTTGTTTGGATTATTTACATTGGCGTCAGGATGATACTTTCTGGACAGATTTCTATATGCTTTTTTTATTTCATCGTCTGATGCACCCCGCTGGATGCCTAAAACAACATATGGATCTCTCATAATTATTTGCTTTCTTTTGATTTATTATTAATGGACTCGAACTTGTTCCATACGCCTGAATATAGAATATTTCTAAGAAGGTCACTGTGAGTTACTATTGGCAGTCTCTCAAATGACTTAGCGCACTCTGACATCATGCTGGTTAAAATGAGCTTGACATAGGTATCGAAATCAAGTTCGGTAGCCCCGTTGTTTTCCTTTATATGTCTAAAGGGATTGTATAAACCCTTCTTTGTATCACTCTCAAGGTCCACATAGGCATCTAACAGATAGATGAACTTGCCAAGATAGAACCCCATGTCCCTTAGGTCCTGCGACCACTGATCCTGCTTCCAGTCAAAAAGCTCAGCCATCATCTGACCGGTAAGACCAGAAACTGCATCAAGGTTAGTCTCATTTCCACCCTCACACAAATCCTGCTTTTGTATGTAGTTCTCTATTGCTGCTGCCTGCCTTGGATACTGCTCCTTAATGTTCATATAATCGACGTATAAACCATCTGCCATGGTTTTCTTTACAAAGGAGTGGTCATCCTTCCATGCGTCCATAAGGGCGTGATATGAAAGAAGAATATTCATTTTTGCTGCATAGGAAACTGCCGGATTAATGTTGGAAGTCTTCTTGTGAAGTGGATGAAGGGGACAGGTAAAGGTGTCCACTTCATCATGAGGTTCATAAAGTCCTGTAAGCAAGAGGGCAAGAAAAGTCATGTCATAGTTTAAGAGAAGCTGTCCCTTTACACCTGACACATGCTTTAAGGCCTGACACAAGCCACAATAGTAGCTCTGATATCTGTCTGCCTGCTCTTTATTAAGTTCCATCCGATTTAAATTAACATAACCGAACAATACTTAAGACCTCCGAATAAACGCCTCCCTGCACTTAGGACAGGTAATTTCTATTTTGCCTCTTCCCCTTGGAACTCTCACCTTCTGTCTGCAATTAGGGCAGGAATAAAAATGATAGTCCCTCATCTGTCTAACATGCTTAAACTTAATGGAAAAGAATCCCTTAATGCGATTTCTAACCGCTAAATACTTCTGATTCTCCTGGTATCTTCTCTCTATATTCTTGGAAAATAGTCTCACATAGGTGTATACCAGCAATCCCAGTGATATGTAATTAAGAGCTGGCACCCTGAATACTCCGTAGAGAATCATAATTAGAACCGCCATAGCAAGTATGAAACGGTTTAGTTCGTCATTGCCATATCTTCCGTAGAAGAATTTCTGTAGTCTGTATTTAAGACCCATTTTGCTACCTCCATTTGAAAACTTACCCTACTCTACAAAAAATAAGTGGTAAAATCAATGGACTTTATAGTTCTTTTATACTTTTTAAGATTGTATTTATAAAAAGAATATGCAGGACTGTAAGCCGGGTTATGTCGTGAATGATCATCTATCTAGGACGACTGTTACCAGCCGCCTCAATCGACCTACCTTGAGCTGGCGGGCCACGTAAGCTCACATTCGGTCTTTCTTCGGATGGGGTTTACAATGCCATTCCTGTTACCAGAAATGCGGTAGTCTCTTACACTGCCCTTTCACCCTTACCTATTGCTAGGCGGTTTACTTTCTGTTGCACTTTCCTGGGAGTCACCTCCACCGGCCGTTAACCGGCATCCTTGCCCTGTGAAGCCCGGACTTTCCTCTCCTGCGTCCTTTCGGCATTAGCAGCAGCGATCATTCATCCTGCATATTCAATTTATCCTCTATACATTAAAGCAGGAACCACCAATAAACTCATGGAAGAGTGAATCATGCTTTATGTGCTCTGATGGAGCAGGCAAAACATAGTCAAGGAGCTTAAGGAGACGTTTTGCCTCATCGTACTCCGGTGCCCCCTCCTCTATCTGATGAAGAAGTGGCTGCACGTATGGCTTAATAATTGCCAGCTCATATAGGAAGGCTGAGTTAAACATTACATCAGCTGAATCCTGGTGTGGGAAGATATAATGCTCCTCACCATGTCTTACTGAAGGCCACATTGCAATGGTCTCCTGTGCTGAGGTGCCTCTGGTTCTGGCATCTCTTACGATTCTACGCATTAATCTTCCATCTGTTGTTCTTAAACAGTTATGTTCATCCACATTTATAGTAGTCAATGCGGAAATATAAATCTTGAATTTTTCCTCTGGAGCAATTGTGTAGGACAGCTTGTCATTTAAGCCGTGAATACCCTCGATTACAAGGACATCATCCTCTCCCAAGGTAAGGAAATTATTATGGTACTCTGTCTTTCCTGTCTTAAAGTTAAAGGTTGGCATGTCCACAGTCTCTCCCTTTAAGAGTCTCTGCATATCTCTGTTAAACATTTCAACATCAAGGGCTTCAAGGCACTCGAAGTCAAAGTTTCCATTCTCATCCTTAGGGCAGAACTGTCTGTCAATATAGTAGTTGTCAAGGCCAATTGGATGTGGATGCTTTCCGTGGGCCATAAGCTGGATTGACAGTCTGTGGGAGAAGCTTGTCTTGCCGGAGCTTGATGGTCCTGCAATCATGACGAACTTTCTTCCGTCCTTGGCGATTCTCTCAGCAATCTCTGAGAGCTTGCCTTCCATAAGGGCTTCCTGAACAAGGATAATATCCTGCATTTTGCCTGACACTATTGCCTCATTTAAATCACCAATATTGGCAATACCAAGCATTTCTGACCAGTCATTAGTCTCCATCATAGTCTTGTAGAGTTTGTTGCTTGGATTAAAGTCTGACACTAGCCTAGTATCTGTATTAGGGAAGAGGAGCATAAAGCCCTGCTCATAGGTCTGTAAGTCAAAATACTTAAGGTAGCCGGTGCTTGGCATCATATAGCCGTAATAGTAATCCATATAATGGCCAATTCGGTAGACATTTACCTTGGAGCTGCCTCTGAACTTAAAAAGCTGACCTCTATGCTCCATGCCGAGCTCCTTAAACATTTGCTTTGCTTCCTTGGTATTCATGGAAGACTTCTCAATTGGCAGGTCCTCAGCTACAATCTTCTCCATCTCGGCCTTTACCTTCTTAAGGAAGTCCTCAGATACCTGTTTTTCTCCCATAATCTCACAGTAGTAGCCCTGACCTAAGGAGAACATAACCTTGATGTGGACATTCTTATCCACATTGTAGGCTGCTCTGTACATGAGCATTGTGACAGAGCGACGGTAAATCATTCTGCCCTGAGTCTCCCTGGTAGTGATAAAGGATACCTGACCTGGTCCCTTTAGCTGTTTACTTAACTCTTCCATTTTGCCATTGTATCTGGCAGCTGCGATATCATCGTCAAATAAATCTCTTGCCTCCTTGGCAAGATCCTCATAAGTACTGTTTTCATCCATCAGGAACTTCTTTCCTGATACTGTAATTTCTACTGTAGACATATTACCCCTCCTGTAACACTACTGATAGAAACTAAGAGCAAGCATATTTAACCTCTCCTGGTTCTCAAGTCTGGTTAACCTTCCCTTAGATTTTTCTGAGCTGGACTCCTTTTCAATCCTGTTGCGGATTTCCTTAAGAGTCTCTGTTTCCTTCTTAAGATATGTGTGTAATGCCTGATCCTTGCCAGTAAGCAGTCTTCCACCGTAGGTTCTGTGGAGCTTCTTGGCAGTCTCTGTATCAATATCGGCTTCGCAGCCTGCCATTAAATCAAACATTAAAGCTGCATAACCCCTGTAGGATGGTATGTACCTTCCAACTGTGTAGTATTTGCCATCCTCATAAAGAGCCTTCTCCTCCATAACGAGAAGACCTAATTCCTCCATCTTCTTTCTGAAGTGTGGAAGATCTGACTGGGGCTGAAGTATGTACTCGGATATTTCCATATCCTCCCTTAATACGCTCTCTTCCACCAGTCTTATCATGAGTCTGCCACCCATTCCTGCAATGGTGACACTCTCTGCCTCTCCTGCCTTTAACTCCTTTAGGCCGTCGGAAAGTCTGACTGTAATTCTGTCTGCGAGACCTGACTCCAATATGTGTTTCTCAGCGGATTCCAAAGGTCCCTTATTTACATCCATAGCTATGGCGGATGGAACAATTCCCTCCCTCACAAGATGAATTGGCAGATAGCCGTGATCACAACCCACATCTGCTAAAGACTTGCCAGGGGTGACTAAGGAAGCCACCGCCTTCATTCTCATTGATAATTCCATATTACTCTAAATAATCCTTAAGCTTTCTGCTGCGACTTGGATGACGCAGCTTTCTAAGTGCCTTTGCCTCAATCTGACGAATACGCTCACGAGTTACATTGAACTCCTTGCCTACCTCCTCAAGGGTGCGTGCTCTTCCATCATCTAAGCCGAAACGTAGTCTTAATACTTTCTGCTCTCTCTCTGTAAGAGTCTCTAAAACCTCGTTTAACTGCTCCTTTAACAGGGTATATGCTGCAGCGTCTGCTGGAATTGGCACATTGACATCCTGAATAAAGTCTCCAAGGTGGGAATCCTCCTCCTCACCGATTGGGGTCTCTAAAGATACTGGCTCCTGGGCAATCTTTAAGATCTCGCGAACTCTCTCCTCAGAGATGCCCATCTCCTCAGCGATCTCCTCTGGGGATGGCTCACGGCCTAACTCCTGAAGTAACTGACGGGATACTCTGATTAACTTGTTAATGGTCTCAACCATATGTACAGGAATACGGATGGTTCTTGCCTGATCTGCAATAGCTCTTGTGATAGCCTGTCTGATCCACCATGTAGCATAAGTGGAGAACTTGAAGCCCTTTCTGTAATCGAACTTCTCAACTGCCTTAATAAGACCTAAGTTTCCCTCCTGAATAAGGTCAAGGAAAAGCATTCCTCTTCCAACATATCTCTTGGCAATGGATACAACTAATCTTAAGTTGGCCTCTGCAAGACGCTTTTTAGCCTCCTCATCGCCATCCTCAAGACGCTTTGCAAGCTCGATTTCCTCCTCAGCTGTAAGAAGAGGCACCTTACCAATCTCCTTTAAGTACATACGCACTGGATCCTCGATGGATACACCATCTGGAACAGTGAGATCAATGTTCTCAATCTCAATGTCCTCCTCTGCCTCAGCCATATCATCATCGTCTGGCTCAAGGAGAATGGAGTCTATGTCATCCTTAAGGTTTAAAGCTTCAATGCTGGAGGTTTCCAAAGTCTCCAATACCTTCTCAAAATCCTCTGCTCCGGCCTCTAAGTCCTTCTCGTCAGCCATATCATCCATATCGGATAACTCTAATTCTTCTCCCTCCATTAAAACATCCTCGTTTAAAACTTCGTTTTCTGGACTTTCTACTTTCTTCCTAGCCATAAGGTTTCTCCCTTCTTATTCTTCAGTATTTAATGTGATTGGCATATTGGCAATGCCTGCTAAAAGCTTCTTCTCGGTTACTAACTTCATCATGGTTTCCATGTCTGACGGATCTAATTCATCAGTTTTCTTGTTAAGGCTGTTTTGCTTTACCTTAAGCACTGTGTCTCTTATAGCCCTAATCAGATCATCCTTAGTCTCTATATTACTTATTGAAGTATTAAAGAGACCTGCCACAGCCCTCTGCTCTTCCTCTAATGGAAACAGACTGATTATCTGAGCCGGGTTAAGATTATTGTTATGAAGACCTTCATAAACCATGTTGGCCACCTTGAAAAAGAGCTCCTCAGTGAAGTCCGTAGGCTCCACCCACTTTTTAACCTCGCCATAAATCTCCGGATATTCAATCAGATAGGTGAGCAGCAGTTTCTGTGACTGAATGGCTCCATCCTCTCTCTGTTTTCTATCATTCCTTCCGGTTTTTAGAGGTTCCTTCTTTTTAACTGTTCTATCTAACTTCTGAGATCTGGCCATAACCAGTTTCTCTAAGCTATCTCTGTTAATGTGGAATCTGTTAGCACAGGCCTCAAGGTAATTCTGCCTCTCTAACTCCTCCGTAAACTCCAGTAGCCTGTCGGCTAATGCCTCCTGGAATTCTGTTTTTTTACCTGGGTCTGACATGTCATAATTAGACTGTAAAACCCTTATCTCGAAAATAAAGCTGTTCTCAGCATCATTTATTCTCTTCTCATATTCCTCAGCTCCAAGGGCCTTAATGAATTCATCCGGGTCCTTGTGAGGAGTCATATTAATGACTTTGGTTGATATTCCGGCCGCCCTCAGAATAGGAATGGCTCTTAGCGCTGCCTTCTGTCCGGCTCCGTCGGAATCATAGGTTATATAAACCTCCTTTGTGTACCGCTTTAAGAGGTTGGCATGACCCTCGGTGAGGGCTGTACCCAGGGATGCAACCGCATTATCAAAGCCTGCCTGGTGAAGAGATATAACATCCATATATCCCTCACAGAGAAGATAGTAATTCTTTCTCGTGGTTCTGGCCAGGTTAAGTCCGTAGAGGTTGCGGCTCTTATCAAATACCATGGTCTCCGGTGAATTTAAGTACTTAGGCTCACCATCTCCCATCACTCGACCACCAAAGCCTATAACATGGTTATGAACATCCATAATCGGGAACATAACCCTGTTAAAGAACTTGTCATAAGCTCCACGTCTTTCATCTAAGCTTACAAGACCTGCATCCCTCATAAGTTCATCGCTTGCTCCCTTTTGCTTAAGGAACTGGTATAGGTCATCAGAATACTTGTTGCTGTAACCTAGGCCAAACTTCTTAAGAGTTTCATCGCTAAGTCCCCTCTTCTTAAAATAATCCATGCCATGCTGTCCCTGAGGCTTTCTAAGCTGGGCGTAATAATAGGTGGCTGCTGTCTTGTTTAAGTCTAACATCTGCTGTCTCTTGTCAGCCTCAGCCTTCTGCTTCTCGCTCATCTCCTGCTTAGGCAAAGTAATTCCGGCTCTCTCAGCTAATACTTCCATGGATTCCTGGAAGGTAAAATTCTCATACTCCCTTAAGAAGGTGAAAACATTGCCTCCCGCGCCACAACCGAAACAGTAATACATCTGCTTGTTAGGTGACACTGAGAAGGAGCCTGTCTTTTCATTATGGAAGGGACACAGACCAAAGTATGTAGAACCCTTCTTTTTTAAACTTACGTAGCCACCAATAACATCAACTATATTATTGGCAGAACGTACCTCTTCCACTAACTCATCTGAATAAAAGGGCATATATCCTCCTCATTAAAAGATCTGCCAGGACTTTGGAAGGAAGTAATCCTCGAATAGGTTGTAGGCGAATTCATCTGTCATTCCAGATATATAATCACATACAACTCTTTCTTTAGAATCCCCATCCTCATTGTGGAAACGTCTGAACTTCTCTGGTAGAGCGTCAAAATGCTCCATATAATGCTCATATAAGAACTCTAACAGTCTTGAAGCCTTAACCTCCTCAGCCTTAGCCTCAGGATTCATGTAAACCCTTTCAAACATAAAAGTGCGAAGGTCCTTCATTGCCTCTGCAATGTCCTCCGACTGACATATATCGTTCTTGTCTAAGCTCTTTGTAATAATATCGTGAATAAGAGTATCAAGCCTGTCATTGGTACTATGTCCTAGAATATCAGTGATATCCTTAGGAATATCTTCCTCCTTCAGAACTCTTGCTCTTATGGCATCATCAATGTCGTGGTTAATATAGGCTATCTTGTCAGACAGTCTTACGATTTTGCCTTCTAAGGTAGCTGGAGTAAGGTTGGTCTGATGATTTCTAATACCATCCCTAACCTCCCAGGTAAGGTTTAAGCCCTGACCGTTCTTTTCAAGCTTCTCAACTATTCTTACGGACTGAACATTGTGTTCAAAGCCCTCAGGACAGAGTCTGTTTAACACTCTCTCACCGGCATGACCAAAGGGTGTATGTCCAAGGTCATGACCTAAAGCAATGGCCTCAATCAGTTCCTCATTCATCCTAAGCGCCTTGCCAATAGTGCGGGCATTCTGGCTTACCTCCAGTGTATGGGTTAATCTGGTTCTGTAGTGGTCACCCTGTGGGTCTAGAAAGACCTGGGTTTTGGATTTTAATCTTCTGAAGGCCTTGCAGTGAAGTATACGGTCTCTGTCTCTCTGATAGACAGGCCTTAAATCACACTGTGGCTCCTCTCGGTCCCTGCCCTTACTGTTAATACTAAGAGATGCGTAAGGTGACAGAGTTTCCATTTCCATTTTTTCAAGATTTTCTCGAATTGACATTTATACTCCTTCTACTCTCTACAGAAAAAACACCGACAAATTTCATATTACCCATAAACAATCATTTTCCTTTTTATTTCCTAAAAAAGTTTAAATAAGTCAAGGAGTTTCTAATGTAGAAATTCCTTGACGTAGTTTATGCCTTTAGATATAATAATTTTTGCAGTTTTATTGCCCGCAGGAGTGGCGGAATTGGCAGACGCGCAGGCTTCAGGTGCCTGTGGCAGCAATGTCGTGTGGGTTCAAGTCCCATCTCCTGCATAAAAACCAGACATTTGTCTGGTTTTTTTTATACTAAATTTCTTATACCTTTTAATGAATCTAACTTCTTATACAATTGTTTCTCTATGTCACAGGATGGCTCATCCTGATCTGGTACCATAACCACCCTTATTCCTGCCCTGTATGCCGACATCACGCCGTTAGGTGAATCCTCCACTGCAATGCAGTCTTCCCCTGTCAGGTTTAATTCCTTAAGGGCAAAAAGATAGACATCAGGTGCCGGCTTTCCCTCCTTAACTGTGGCAGCAGAGACAATTCGGTCAAAATACTCGAATAAGCCAACCTTTTTTAATAAAGACTCCGCACGGTCTAAAGGAGATGCTGTGGCGAGGGCAATGGTTATCCCTTTTTCCTTAAGATAATCAAGGCATTCCCTGGCACCATCCTTTAAGCTGATACCTTCTCTTTCCACCATTTCATTAAAGAGTCTTACTCGCTCTTTTCTTATAGCATCGTAGTCAAGATCCGGATCATTAAACATCTTTTTAAGGTGATCAATAGTAAATGGGCGTCCAAGGGACCTCATGGAAAGAGACTCCTCATCCGTCATATCATAGCCGAAAGCCTTTAAAGCCATGGGCCAGCAAATCCTATAGTACTTCTCGGTATCTATTAAAGTTCCATCTAAATCAAAAATAACTGCTTTAACCATTTTGCCTCTCCTTATCCAATCTTAATATTAGCACAAAAAAAGACACCGACGCAAAGCCGGTGTCTTAGTATGTGTAATTTAAAAATTACATTGGAATGTTTACCTCGATAAGAAGCATAACTGCACCAAAGGCAGCGATGATTCCCATAAGTGGCATAACGAACTTGAGCCACTTGTCAAAGGTAACGTCAACCATCTCTAAGGATGCAAGGATAAGTCCTGTTGGAGTGATGAATCCGATAAGACCTAATCCATAAATGTAAGCTGAGATAATAACCTCTCTTGGAAGACCAACAGCATCTGCTAAAGGTGCCATAATTGGAATAGAGAGAACTGCCATACCAGAGGAAGAGTTAATAAAGAATCCAAGTACGATGAAGATTAACATCATAACGATGATAAAGATATTTGGATTCATTCCCTCAACTAACTTGGACATGGAGTGAAGAATACTGTCAGAGATGAGTCCGTTGTCCAGTACAATGGTGATAGAACGTGCAACACCAACGACTAAAGCTACGGAAGTGAGGTCAGATGCACCACCAACAAACTGACCAACGAACTCCTTCTCTCCGAGACCAGCAATAATTCCGATAAGGATACCGGAAACGAGGAATAATGCTGTCATCTCGCCGAACCACCAATCAAGTTTAGCTACACCGTAAATCATTACAACGAATGTGAGTACAAATAAGATAAGAACTATCTTGTATCTTGTTGTTAAAGCTGGAGCCTCTGCCTGGTCGCCACCTAAGAACTTCTTCTCCATAGCCTCCCTATCTGCAAATAATAAGGACTTTGATGGGTCCTTCTTAATCTTGCTTGCATACTTTAAGATGTAAGCAATTGTGATAGCAGTACCAAGTACTAAACCAATAAGACGAATGGTCATACCCTCTGTGAAGTTGATACCAGCTGCGTTAGAACCGATAACAACGGAGAATGGGTTAACTGTTGAGAACATACATCCAATGGAAGAACCAAGGTAAATAGCTGCGATACATACCATAGCATCATAGCCCGCAGCTAAGAATACCGGAATAAGAATTGGATAGAGGGCAATTGTCTCCTCTGCCATACCGAAAGTTGTACCACCAAGAGCGATAAGGAAGGTGATAAATACAATAAGGATATACTCCTTGCCCTTAGTTACTCTTGAAAGTGCTGCGATACCTGCATTAAATGCGCCAGTATAGTTAAGAACACCAATACATCCACCAATGATGAAAATGAAAAGGATTACGTCGATGGAATCATATACACCCTCGATAGGTGCCATAATAACGTCCATAACGCCCTGTCCCTGCTGCTCTAACTCCTCAAAAGTTCCTGGGATTGCAATAGCCTTGTAGATACTGCCATCCTCGAACTTAGAGATGTCGTTTACAATACCGAGCTCATCAAGAGTTTCCTGAGTTCCTGGAAGCTCATACTCAGAGCCGTCTGGGTTTGTTACGATGAAGGTCTGAGTATCCCCATCATAAAGTAACTTAGCGTAGGAACCTGCTGGAACGAACCAGGTAAGTCCTGCACATAAAATAAGTACTATTACAAGTACTGTAAAGGCTGTAGGGAATGACAGTTTCTTCTTTCCCTTAGCTGCTTCATTTGACATTTTAAGATCCTCCTAATTATAAAATAATGCCGTTGGTCATATTAGCATAAATGCACAAAAAGAGCCATAGTACCATAGTCCTTTTTGTATGTTTTAGCCACACATCTGTTTGTCCCTCAAAGAAAATTATTTTTTTACAATTGTTTATAAACAAAATGTCCACTCGCAACTTAAAACTCTCTATTTAATTAACTATAATACAGGACTATAATCAAAGCAGGCAAAATGCCTAAAGGAGGTATCCAATGAGCAGAGCATATGATGATTTTGAAAGAATTTCCTGCACTAGCGAAATAAAAGACGAAAAGGATGGCTACTACTCCTTTTTAGACACCTGCTTTTACGGTGAAAAGGGTGGAATGCTTGCCGACACTGGCACCATAAATGGCCTTAAGGTTCTTGATTTAAAATGGGAGGGGGACACCCTATATCACAAGGTTGATGGTATCCTCGAGAATCCAGTAAATATGGAGGTTTGCTGGGAAGACAGAAAGATTAACACCTCCGTCCAGACTGCCTTCCATCTGATGGATGGTTATTTTGAGGCGAGAGGCATGTACCTGCCCGCTGTTGGAGTCTCAAAGGATAACCAGTGGTTTGAGGTTAACAATA
This sequence comes from Lachnospiraceae bacterium, assembly GCA_045627425.1. Classification (GTDB taxonomy): domain Bacteria; phylum Bacillota; class Clostridia; order Lachnospirales; family Lachnospiraceae; genus XBB1006. The sequence goes on from JAZQNS010000074.1 coordinate 17,931, forward strand.
AGGATCTTACCGAGGAAGACCTTAATGATGTACAGATATTTATGAACAGGGTTATAGAGGAAGATATCCCTGTAGAGTTTTCCTATGTTAAAGGCAGCGATTACCCCGACGAGAAATATCAGAAGTACGACGAGGTAAGGCTGGTTAAGATAGGCGATTACAACACCCAGCCCTGTGGAACCCTCCATTTAAACAGGACTGGTCAGATTGAGAGTTTCCAGATTCTTGGAATGAAAAAATCCTCAAGAGGCACAAGGGTATTTACAACCGTTGGACCTGTAACCAATCTTCGTTTCGCAGAGGAGCATAAGATAGTTTCCGATCTTGCCGCTCTCCTTGAAACCAACACAGGCGATCTCTATGATATGGTTTTAAACCTAAAGAACAAAAATAAGGAAATGAAGAAGGAATTAAAGGAGTTAAAGAAGAATCTCTAACAAAAAAGGATGGATTCACCAGAAGGTGCTTCCATCCTTATCTATTATATAATCTCTTTTATAATCCAGCCCGCTCTCTTAGTAAATCATAATACCATTTACCGTAGTTTGTCAGATTGCTTCTGTAAATCTTTCTTGTTTTCTTTACCGATGACTTAATTAGTGCAGAGGATTCATCCTTGTTGGATAGATTCCAGGCCACATAACTGATATTGTTATCATCTAACAGCTTAATCCACTTGTTTCCCCAGCTTTTACTGATTTTTCCATTTCCAGAGGCCTCACTGATGCCAAATTCTGTAACGAAGACCGGAAGTCCCTTTTCCAGAGCCTTCTTAAGCGTGTCCTGCAGTTCCCTTTTGTGGGTTCCCGCATAGAAATGAAGGGAATACATTATGTTTTCGTATTCTGTAATAGGATTTTCTGCCGCCTTAAGCAGTTCCTGTGACCAGGTTGGTGTTCCAACTATAATCACCGCATCCTCATCATATTTCCGGATTGAAGGGATTACATAGTTAGCATAGGACTTAATCTTGCCGAAACTCACATCCCCATTTGGCTCATTGCAAATCTCATAGAGAACATTGTCATAATCCTTAAAGGTCTTTGCTGCCCAGGCAAAAAAGCTCTTTGCTGCCTTTCTATGACTATTAGGATTTCCATCTGACAGAATATGCCAGTCAATAATCACATAGAGATTGTTAGCCTTAGCATAGGAAACTCCCCTCTTTATAAGAGCCTTTAAATCGCTTTTATTCTTTTTGCTTCCTATGCAGTAGCCATTATACTCCTCAGTATACATGGCCAGTCTCACAACATTGGCTCCCCATTTATCGTGAAGTTCCTTAAAAAGGTCCTTGTTGATATATTCAGGATACCAGGATAAGCCGTGACTGCTGACTCCTCTTAACTGGACTACATTCCCGTCACTGTCCTTTAATAGACTTCCATCCACATGAAGAGGCAAAAGCTCTGATTCTGCAGACTCTCCTCTTCTGTCATCCCTAGTCTCGGAAGCTACTACTCCTCCTGCCATATTTAGTGCCAAAGTAAGGGCCATAAGCAGTGCTAAAACTTTCTTCATATCAATACCTCCCCAAAAACAGAAATTGATATTTTGCCTTTTTAAACTATAAAGCCTCCGTCTACTGTCATCACCTGACCGGTTATAAAGGATGCCTTATCTGATGCAAGGAAGCTTGCCATCTCAGCAATGTCCTCCACCCTTCCAAGCCTTCTTACTGGGGTGTCATCAGCTAATGTGTCCTTTATTTCATTAGGAAGTTCATTTAACATCTCTGTGTCAATTACACCTGGTGCAATGCAGTTCACCCTGATTCCGCTAGGTGCAAGTTCGTTGGATAATGACCTGCTAAAACCTATAAGGGCAGCCTTGGTTGCGGAATAGGCACTCTCACAGGAAGCGCCTCTAAGTCCCCACATGGAGGACACGGTAATAATGCAACCCCTGTGCTCTCTTAACATATATGGCAGGGCACACTGAACGGTGTTAAAAGCTCCGTCCACGTTTACGGCAAAAAATCTCTTCCAGCGGTCATAGGAAAGGTCCTGAATCTGCTTCTGTCCAGCGATACCAGCATTGGAAACTAAGAGTTCCACAAAACCTAAATCTCTCTCTATCTCCTTAAACATTCTCTCCACAGCCACTCTGTCTGCCACATCCGCCTGATAGGCAAAAGCCTTCCTGCCCATGGCTTTTATTTTCTCCACCACCTCTAGAGCTCTGTCCTCCCTCTCAAGGTAGTTTACTGCTATATCATATCCATCAGCGGCAAGTTTCAGGGCAATTGCTGCTCCTATACCTCTTGATGAACCTGTAATTAATGCCACTTTACTCATAAAAACCTCCTTAGGAATAACTAATTATAACATAGACCCAATCTTTACTAAATGCTATGCTCTTGGTAAAATATAAAAAAAGAAAAAGGAGTCTATTTTACATGACATGGGAATTAAACTTTCTATATAGTCTTCAGGAGCTACATTCTCCAATACTAGACAAAATAATGGTGTTTTTCTCTACCTTAGGCAATGCCGGACTTTTCTGGATTGCACTATCGCTTATATTACTAATAATCCCCAAGACCAGAAAGACAGGTCTTCATATGGAACTTGCAATTACCATAACCTACATTGTTGGTAATCTGATTATAAAAAATGTAGTTGCCAGGGAGAGGCCCTTCTTCGTGGATCCAAGTGTGGAGCTTTTGATTAAGAAGCCTTCAGAGTATTCCTTTCCATCAGGCCACTCCATGAACGGCTTTGCAGCAGCTACTTCTCTCTTTTTAAACAATAAAAAGTGGGGAATACCTGCCCTGATAGTGGCCTCCATTATAGCCTTCTCCAGGTTATATAACTTCGTCCACTGGCCAACAGATGTAATCTGTGGCATCCTTCTCGGCATACTCAATGCTATAATTGTTTACTATCTTTTAAAGAAGTTTTGGAAAGAAAAAGAGGCATAATAAAACCTCTTAATCATTTCACATGAAAAGCATTACCCTCCCTACAATACTGTAAGGAGGGTATTCCTATTTAAGCTCATAATTTATAGTCATCTCATTCCCATCAAAGGAAACCTTTGCCATAGCACCTTCCACCATTGGCATCATAGGTGGCACATGGCCTATATCTAAATCCATTAGAATTGGCACATTGAAATCTCCAAGGATATCTGTCACGGCCTTATAGGAATCTAAGCCAAACATTTCCTCGCCGTTTAGTGGACGACCAATCAAAAAGCCCCTAAGATTCTCGAACCAGCCAGCCTCCTTAAGATTCCAGAGGCTCCTTCTTATACTGAATACATTTAAATCACAGGCTTCTAAAAACCATATGATACCGTCATCCTTGTATCTATCATTGAAGTCCCTTACCTTATCAAACCTGGTTCCGACAAGATTGGCTAAACAGTCAAGGCAGCCACCAATCAGTCTTCCTTCCATTTCAACTTTTCCATCAGGGAAGGCCTTTATCACGGTCCTGCTATCTATGTTGTAACCAGCCAGAGGATTCTCAGGAGATTTTATCTTCTCTCTCTCGTGACCTTCATAGCTAGTGAAGGTAAGCTTCTTGCCACGCAAAAAATCATAGGCATCATATATGGACTCATGCCACTCCTCCATTCCAAAATCCGCTATGCAGGAATCGTAAAGTGCTGCAGTATCCATAATTGTTGCAGACAGAAAACAGTAGTTGGTATTGTCGGAATAACCCTGGTACCATTTTGCCGGACTCTTACTGATGCGGTCAAAGTCCATGTAAGGTACCACCTCGCACATGCACTCTCCTCCGCCTGCTGAAATCACAACATCTATATCATCTCTGGTCATGAACTCATTTAATTCTTCACCGCATTTGTCAGGACTGTTGCTGATTCCAATGCCTTCCATAAGACTAACATTAGGCCCTGTAACTATGCCGTGACCAAGTTTATTAAGCTTTGCTGAAGCTGATGAAAGTAAACTAATATATGGTTCTGTTGCGCATCCAAAGGCTGGGGCCACCACGCCTATTTTACCATTTTCAGGCAAAAATTCTGGATATCTCATGTCACAAACCTCCCGTTTTTTCTAGGCTCATTATAGTTAAGTATATATTTTTTGTAAACAAGTTAGGAAAGGCTAACACATTCCTTCCAGGAATGATATAATGCTTTTGGAAATATGCACAGGAAGGTGTTTTAATATGACATTACGTGACTTAAAGGTTGGACATTCAGCCCTTATAACAGCTGTAGGAGGTAAGGGAGCTCTTCGTCAGCACTTCCTCGATATGGGTGTTATTCCAGGCACAGAGGTAACCCTGGTTAAGTTAGCCCCCATGGGTGACCCTATGGAGCTTGAAATTCACGGCTATGAGCTTACTCTAAGACTTTCAGACGCTGAACAGATTGAGATTAATGAGATTAGCGAAAGAAGTAATAAACACGAAAGAATCGCCCATGTTGGCAAAGCAGACCATCCCGGTCTCGGTGAGGACGGCCATTATCATAAGGAGGGCGATGGAGATCCACTTCCAAAGGGGACTCTCCTAACCTATGCCCTGGTGGGAAACCAGAACTGTGGTAAGACAACCCTTTTCAACCAGTTAACCGGTTCCAACCAGCATGTTGGCAACTTCCCTGGAGTAACCGTTGACAGAAAGGATGGTGCCATCAAGGGCCACCCTAACACACTGGTCACTGACCTTCCAGGTATCTACTCCATGTCACCCTACTCCTCAGAGGAGATAGTGTCGAGAAACTTCGTATTAAACGACCATCCAAAAGCAATCATTAATATTGTGGATGCTACAAATATAGAGCGAAATCTCTACCTGACCATGCAGTTACTTGAAATGAACATTCCTATGGTTGTAGCTCTAAATATGATGGACGAGATGATAGGAAATCATGGTTCCATAGATATCAACAAAATGGAGGAAATGCTTGGCGTGCCAGTAGTTCCAATCTCTGCTGCCAAGAATCAGGGTGTTGAGGAGTTAGTTCGCCATGCAATCCACATTGCAGAAAATCAAGAGCGCCCTCTCAGCCAGGACCTCTGCTGTAAGGATGATCACGGCGGTGCCATCCATAGAGCTATCCACACCGTGGAAGCAATAATTGAAGACCACGCTGAAAATGCCAATCTTCCTATTCGTTTTGCCACAACAAAGGCAATGGAAGGTGATCAGTTAATTCTCGATGCCCTTATGCTTGATGACAATGAAAAAGAAATGATTGAACATGTTTTAATCCAGATGGAGGATGAGGGCCAGATGGATAGAAACGCTGCCATGGCAGATATGCGATATGACTTTATTGAGCGAGTATGTGAAAGCTCTGTTGTTAAGCCAAAAGAGAGCAAGGAGAAGCTTCGTTCTGAGAAGATTGACCGAATTCTCACAGGAAAATGGACAGCAATTCCTTCCTTTGTGGTAATAATGACACTTGTCTTCTATCTCACCTTTAACGTGATTGGAGCCTTTTTACAGGGGCTTTTAGAGGCAGGCATTGACTATTTAACAATTCTTGTTGATTCACTTTTGACCAGGGCTTCAGTAAACGACACCCTGCATGGCCTTATTATAGACGGAATATTCGGCGGTGTGGGATCTGTCTTAAGCTTCCTTCCTATAGTTGTAACCCTTTTCTTCTTCCTTTCCCTGATGGAAGATTCCGGTTACATTGCAAGAGTGGCTTTTGTCATGGATAAGCTCCTAAGAAAAATCGGTTTATCCGGCAAAAGTATCGTACCTTTACTTATTGGCTTCGGCTGTACAGTTCCAGCAGTTATGTCCACCAGAACCCTTCCCTCAAGAAGGGACCGTAGAATGACTATCCTGCTTACACCTTATATGTCATGTACTGCCAAGCTTCCAATCTACGCCTTTTTTGTAAATGTATTCTTCCCTGGCAAAGGAGGCCTTATTATGACTGGCCTCTATCTTCTAGGAATAATTATAGGCATTCTGGTAGCACTATTATATAGAAATACCCTCTTTAAAGGCGAGGCGGTGCCTTTCGTAATGGAACTTCCAAACTACAGAATGCCAGGCTTTAAAAACGTCACCCAGCTACTCTGGGAGAAGGCAAAAGACTTCTTAACCAAGGCTTTCAGTGTAATCTTAGTCGCAACAATAATTGTATGGTTCCTACAGTCCTTTGACCTTCACTTTAACCTTACTTTAGACTCTGAGAGCTCAATTATGGCAGCAATTGCAGGTATTCTTACCCCACTCTTTAAGCCACTTGGTCTTGGAGACTGGAGAGTTGTGACAGCCTTAATCTCTGGCTTCATTGCCAAGGAAAGCGTTGTGTCCACCATGGAGATTCTTTTTGCAGGCAGTCTTTCAAGCATCTTCACCACTGCCACAGCGGCAGCCATGCTTACCTTCTCACTAATCTACACACCATGTGTTGCGGCAATAGCTGCAGTAAGACGTGAGATGGGTGGTCGATGGGCTCTGGCCATGGTTTTATGGCAGTGCTTTGTTGCCTGGATTGTGGCACTTATTGTTAGAATGGTACTGTTAGCTATAGGAGTAATGTAATGAAGTTAATTGATATTGGGATTATTCTCCTTCTTTTAGGTGTTATTTTGGTCTTTTACTATATTAGAAGAAAGAGAAAGGCTAAGGGATCCTCCTGCTGCAGTGGAGGCTGTGGAAATTGTAGCGGATGTAAATAAATAGAAAACACCCCTGTTCTATATTTTGCCTATAGAGCAGGGGTTATATTATGTCTGATTACATATTTAGATACTTAACATAAAGATAGATTGAAGATTCTTCATTGAAATCACTGGCTGCTATAAGTTCCATAAGTGCCGGCTTATACTTGTCGCCGTACTTACGTCTATATACGAAATTCAGGTATTCATTGCCGCCACTAAAGTGATTTCTAAGGTAAGGAAGAGATGTAAAGTATTCAAAGGTGATAACATCATCAGGATGCACTCCTCCACGCTCCGCAAAGGACTTAAACCAGCCTGAAATAGTCTCATCACCTATCCTGTCAAAGGAAGGCTCTTCGGAATCAAAGCTTACTATCTGATATGTATCATTATTAATGTCTATTTTTAAAATCTTGTTATATCTTGCACAGAGAACCACATGGGCATCCTTCTGCCCCCTTCTGTCAATGCCCTTCTGTCTGTAATACTGGTCCTTGCTCTGGTACATTCTCTCATCCGCCAAAACCTGCATGTCTGAGACTTTGCCCTTTCCTATGTCAGTCTTAGTTACATATCCAACTGATACAGACAGGCTGTCCACAAGCTCTCCAGACCATTCAGTAACAATATCATCAAAGTCCTTCTTCAGCTGGTTAAGCTGCCCTCTTGACGCAGTAAGTAAAGCTGCGAACTCATCACCGCCAATTCTGTATACCTTGCCATAGGTTGAGAAGCATTTCCTCATACATTCTGCCGCGCCTTTTAGCAGCTCATCTCCTGCCGCATGACCAAGTGTGTCGTTAACCACCTTAAGGCCATTTACATCCATTGAGACGAAGACAAGGTTTCTGTCAACTGCATGACTGTCTAAACTCTTTATTTCGTCCTCAAATGCTCTTCTGTTATTTAAGCCAGTAAGCTCGTCGTTATTTGAATTAAACACAAGCTCAAGGAGGCTGTTCTTCTCCTCATCAATAATTTGACTGGTGAACATAACCTTTTTTTGAATATCTCCTGCCTTTTCCACGGAAATAAAGGAGAATCTGGTCCATCCGTAGTGTTTTCCTACAAACTCATAGAAGATCTGATTCTGCTCCTTCATTCTCTCAGAAAGTGTCGAGAAATCTACGAAGTCCATGGCAGAGTCTAAGTATTCATCTGTTACGCAATCCTCCATTGCCTTGTCAATCATCTCCTGAGCGCTGTTGATGCCACTTATGGAATTTTTCAGCAAATCTGTTTCTATATATCGACTTACGGTATCACGCTCCAAATCAATTATATGAAGGGAGTAGAAGGTTTTGGCAATAGGCTTAAAGAGATTGTTCATCTCTGATTCATTTCTATCCTTGGTTACAACGAAGAGATAGACAAGAACGCAGGCTACGAAATACCCCATACTGTAAAAAGGTCCATCAGGATATAATAGCTGAAAGCCTCCTAAAACAATTGGTGCAACATTTGCAAGCAATACAGTTCTGTATCTCTCGTGTCTAATTACATCTTTCTGTTTTGCCTTAATTGTCATAACAAGGGCAACTATACCAATCGCCACAAATACAATATAGTGATTTGCGAAGGTTAAGGGTCTTAGATGGCCTGTTATATACTCTCCCTCATAAATACGGAAGAGGACTGGCGTGAAACAGTTAATTATTACAAGCACAAGCTCAAATAGAATAAGTGCTCCATCTAGTAAAAGATAAATCTTTTTATTGGCAAGCTGGTCACTCAGATATTCAATTACGTAATATAGCCATAAGAAACTGGCAATTACTGTAGACAGATGGAATATCGAAGATGAAAAGAAGAATACCGACGGGCTCTCAATAATTCCGCAGGCACAGATTCCCCACAGAACATCCTGCAGGCAAAATAGAATATCACAGGTTATCATTCTTCTGAAGGCCAGCTCCTCCCTGTTAGGATGACGCTTGGTCTCAAGATCATTAAAGAATAAAACTATAAGAACAAAGGCAAATAATAATGATGTTACCCAATACAAGTTACTAACCATATATATCCCCCATAAAGTCATGCTTAAGCAGACCTCAAAACCCAAAATAACTTTTACAAAACTAATTATATATATATTGGATGTTTATATCATAGTCATATGCTGATTATTTCAATAATTTTTCATTTTTGAATAAAAAAGAAGCCCTTTCGGGCCTTTTACCTTCGTTCTAATAATACTTCCTTTTGAATAAACCTTATTTATGCTGCGGAAGATGGGTTGCACGAGGTCCGGGGGACCTCGGAATTGCAACGACCGAGCCGTAGGCGAGACCTTGAACCCTTGGGTTCAGGGGCTCCCGCATTATAAGAAAAGGGCTTCCAGCACCGTCTCCCGCGAGGGAACCCCTCAGGGAACCCCAAAAAATCAATCATTCGCGTACTAAAAGAAACTCAACCACTATTTTAATAATAGCTGAATAAAGTAATGTTAAAAATACCACTGCAAGGTTTGGACCAATTGTTTCTAGGCTAGTAACATTTGCCAATACAATAATTGATGATACAATTGCCGTCACTAAACCAATAGGCATGATTGTCCTGCTAAGGATTAACAATATCTTATCCCTTTTTCTGGCACCAGAGACAAGAACCATGCCGACAGATAGAAATGCGATAATAAGTAAACTAGGAAGATCAATATAAAATCTGACCGGAAAACCTAATCCTGCTGTTGAGAGTCCTAAAAATAGAATTCCAATGAGCAAAACTACTCCGCCTATTACTTTCGAAATAATATTGCTCTTTTTATTTTCTTCGTTTTCTTTCATTAATGTCATGATGGTTTCCTCCGCTTTCATAGAATAGTTGTCAGAGGAAATTTTTTCACATGACAAAAGTTCATTTACTGTAATATCCAGTTCCTTGCAAAGGGACATCAATATATAAGTATCAGGCACACTATTGCCATTTTCCCACTTAGAGATGGTTTTATCACTAATTCCAATTCTATCAGCTAATTCTTTTTGAGTCAGTCCTTTGCTTTTTCTCATTTCCTGCATAAAACTTCCAATATTCTTTGACATGCTTATAACTCCTCCGTCAAAATTATTATGAATGCGCAATTCATACTTTAATTAAGCAACTCTACAGCGTGGAATGCAATCTATGTATTGGAGAATCTACTCTATAAAGATACCACCTATAGTTTTTTCATCATCCAGTCGGCCGAAGCATAGGTCCCATCTGAGTATTTCATGTTGCTTGGAAATGTTCCGTACTTTATAAATCCCAAGCCAAGCGGAAACCACGCTATTAGAAAAACTTGTATCTCTGAATTGCATGATAGTCAGTTATTGCCAGACAGAATGATTTCAGATTTTGCGGGTCATAAAGACATATCAACCACACAAAGATATTATATTCACTCTGTTACTCCATTAGTTGATAAATCTGATGTTTTGCTAAAGTTCTGGGAACAAAAGCTGTGTAACAAAAAAGCAAAAGAAAAAAGCCTTGAAAAATCAAGGCTTTTTCTTAAAAAATTAATGCGGAAGATGGGACTTGAATTAATCGCCACTTAAAAAATCCAGTAAGAAAGGGGCTTCCAGCACCGTCTCCCGAAAGGGAACCCCTTAGGGAACCCCTAAACATCAGCTCGACAAACTGGGATTTATAAGTCTCCTTGTAATCTGACTAACGATTTTTGAACATCAAATTCATCTGGATATCTTTTTTTTAATTTATCTATATTTGTTTGTAATATATCATCCAGCGGTATTTCAAGTGCTGTGGCTGCCTCAGCTAAATACCATGCGATGTCTCCAAGTTCCTTAGCCAAGTGCTCTTTATCAAGTTCATGGCCTTGTGCCATCCACTTTTTAACTAT
>JAZQNS010000075.1:0-11002 GCA_045627425.1 Lachnospiraceae bacterium
TATTCCATAACGGAATATAAGGAGGCAAAATGAATCTTCAGAAGTACACAGCCCTGGTTAAGACAGTGGATTACGGCAGTATCAGCAAGGCAGCTTCAGACATGGGCTATACCCAGTCTGCTGTCAGCAAGATGATTATTGAGCTTGAGAAGGAGTGGGATATTAAGCTGATAAACAGAAATCATGATGGAGTTGAGGCTACGGCTGCATGTAATACTATACTTGAAGATATACGAAGGATACTTCATGCTAACGACGGCCTTGAAACTTCAGTGTCATCGCTACATGGCATTGACAAGGGTACCATAAGACTTGGGGCTCCCCATTCCATATCGGCTAACCTTTTGCCGCCTGTTCTTAAGAACTTCCACGATAACTACCCTAATATTAAGGTTGAGCTCTTCGAGGGGGAGGATTCCAAGATTGCAGATTACCTAAGGAGGGGAGTTCTTGATGTCTGTGTTCTGCCGGACAACCTGGCAAGGAAGTTTGTCTACAGGCATTTGTCCACAGACTGCCTGGTTGCTATTTTGCCTGAAAACCATCCGCTGGCAGATGCAGACGGATACCCAAGTGCAAGGTTCGAGACTGATGACGTGATAAGGCTAAAAGAGGTTGCGGATTACGATTTCAACAGATTCTTCGACGACTACAACCTAAACCCTAACGTTGTGTATGAGGTCACAGACGACACAATCATGCTGTCAATGGTGGAGGCGGGGCTCGGCGTCTGCGTTGACTATGAGTTAATGCTAAAACCCCTTAGATATAATGTAAGAATCAAGCACATGGACAAGACAAGGCTTAGAAAACTGAATATCTGCGTAAGGTCAGAGGAGGATATTACCCCTTTGATCCGCCTCTTCTTAGATAGCTTTGGAAGGGCCTAGTTTTGAAAGTTCACAGACATTTGTCACAATTATTAAACAATTTAAATGTAAAATAAGTCCCACGGACTATGTAATATTTTGAGGGAGTGACTTATGAGGTTTGTTAAAGTAGCGGATCTTGAGCCGGAAATGATACTGGCTCAGCCTGTGCTTGACCTAAAGGGCCATATGATGTTAGCCCAGAATGCCAAGCTAAGCACTTACACTATTATGAAGCTGGACGGCCATAATTATAAGGGTGTCTATATTTACGATGAGATTTCAGAGGGAATTGAAGTAATTGAGACAATTCCAATGGATCTTAGATTGAAAACAATTCAGGCTACTCAGGAGCTAAATATCGACAGTTGTATTATCCTTAGCTCCCATATTGTGGATGCGGTAAGAGAGAGCGAGTTTGTAGAAACCAATATGACTAACCTCTGCATTTTCGACAATGATACCTATAACCATTGCGTAAACGTGGCTATGTATGTTGCCAGAACAGCAATTACCATGGGATACACCCAGGATCAGATAGTCAAGTTTACTACGGCTGCTCTTTTACATGATGTAGGAAAAACAAAGATTTCACAGACTATATTAAACAAGCCAGGCCCATTGACAGATGAGGAAAGAATCCTTATGAACAAGCATCCTGAATGGGGCTACGAAATGGTTAAGGATGACCAGGATCTGTCTGCAGTCTCCAAGGTTGGAATTCTAGAACATCATGAGAACTGGGATGGATCAGGATATCCAAGAGGCCTTCAGGGAGAGGATATACATGAGTGTGCAAGACTCCTTCATGTATGTGATGTGTATGAGGCAATGATTTCAAAGAGAGCCTACAAGGACACCATTAACCCTACAGAGGTTATTGAGTACCTCTACGGTGGCTGCGGTGTCATGTTCGATGTGAGGGTTGTCACAGCCTTTCTGGGTAGACTGCTTCCTTTCCCAAAGGGAATTACTCTGTTAATGTCCGATGGACGAAAAGCCATTGTGTACGAGAACAACACAAGCTATCCGACAAGGCCTGTGGTCATAATGTTAGATAATGCTGAAAAGATAGATTTGCTAGAGAGAAACAACCTGACTATAGTCGGATTAGATGATATTTAAGGGGGATAAATAATATGTACAGATGCGAAAACACAGAGAACGGTGTTAAAGGTATTTTTGGCAAGGACGAGTTTAATGCAATCCACCACGGCTTCTTCGAGATGGAGGATTTCTTTAGAAACAAGGCTGTTAAGCAGAAGATAGAGAACTTAAGACACTGCTTTACAGAGCCGTTAGAGCGAGAGGAACCACTAGGCGAAGAGGTGGAGATTTATCTTACCTGTGAGGAGGTTGGCGATCTGATTGCAATACTTACATATTTTGTACCTACCAAGGACGTTGATGTCTTTGCTGAGCTTTTTGGAGAATCATCAAAAGGCGAGAAAAAGGGAGATGAGTAATCGGTAAATCTGCCAGGAGGTTTGTTAATGAAGTTTGGGCTGAAAATCAACAGCAAATACAAAAAGACTACAGAAATAGCAATGGCAGTGAGCCTTATCCTTATGCTGGCAATACTGTTGGGGCTCTTTTTGTATTGCAGATATATTTCCCACATTACTTTTGAGCAGGTTGTTACTCCGGATATGTTTGGCAAGGAGAATAACGGTTTAATCATTGAATGCGTTACCCCTGATAACAAAACCTGGGAGAACTCTGATGATGTGAGTGAATATGGCTTTGGTGCCCAGTATGATTTCTGGATTACCAACAACACTGACCACAACATCACTGATTTAACAGGCGAGGTGGTTATCGGCGTCGATGGCGAGCTGGATTCCTACTGGAATTTTGAGGGCGAAATAAAGGATAGGATTTTATATTATACCATTACAGCTGAGAACCTTATGGTAATCGAAAAGGGCAATCGCGAGTCCTTCGGAATCACCTATTTTTCTCAAGAATACGTTATACCAGAAGTAATTATTCTTCGCGGCAGATATGATGCAAGAATGATTGAATACAATCTTCTAAAGGTGGTAATCACTCTTCTTGTTGTGTGGATCGGTTTCCTGATTGCATACTTCGTCTTCAGGATGGAGAAAACCAAGATGATGGAGACAGACTATGAGAATGTGACAATCATCCGCGGTCTCGCATCCATGTATTCCACAGTGCTAATCATCGATCTTATCAGAGATGTCATTACTCCTTACTCCATAAACCCTAAGGTCAAAGATATGGTTCTTGAAATCATCGAAAGGGGATATGACGAGAGCTTCGAACTTTTTACGGAGGGCAATTCCGTAACCAGTGAGGGAGAAGATTTTGCCGGTATCAGAACTATCGGTGATTTAAGAAGAAATCTCGAAGAGAATAGAAGTCTGGTCTACAGATTTATAGCAGTATACGGGGACACCCAGCAGTATCTCGAGGCGGTATATACCCTACTAGAGGACAAGACACTCTGTGCCCTCATGGTTAGAAACGTAGATGGAGAGATGAGACGGGAACTCGAGTATCACGAGCAGCTACGTGCCGCTGCGGACGAGGCTAACCGCGCCAACAAGTCCAAGTCTCTCTTCCTGTCCCGTATGTCTCATGAGATAAGAACACCGATGAATGCCATTATAGGAATGGCAGACATTATTGCCCAGGGAGAGCTATCTGACAAGCAGAGAGAGTACTTAGAGGTAATCGAGAAATCCGGTTTATCTCTTCTCAATATTATTAACGAGGTCCTTGACCTGTCTAAGATTGAGGCAGGCAAAATGGAACTTAATGAAGCTACATATAATCCCTATAACCTCATGCATGACCTAAAGCTCCTGTTAGATACAAGAGTAAAGGACAAGGAAGTGGTTGTTATCACAGAGATTGATGATACCATTCCGAAGTACCTCCACGGTGATGAGCTTAAGCTTAAGCAGATTCTTATTAACCTTGCCAACAACTCCATCAAGTTCACTGAGCAGGGACATGTAAAGATTACCTTAAAGACTGTGGAGATGAAGGCAGACGAGGTCAAGATTCGCGTATCTGTGGCAGATACTGGCCAGGGAATCAAGGAGGAGGACTTAGGAAAGCTCTTCTCAGTATTCTCCCAGGTTGACCAGAAGAAGAACAGAAATATTGAAGGATCAGGTCTTGGACTTGCTATTAGTGCCCAGCTGGCAGAATTAATGGGCGGTCACATTGAGGTGAAGAGCCAGTATGGAAAGGGCTCAGAATTCTATCTCGAGATTGTTCAGAGAATTGCCAAGGCTGAGGAAATTGCAGAGGAAACCATTGAGACCTTCACAGCACCTAAGGCAAAAGTTCTCGTTGTAGACGACAACAAGATTAACCTTATGGTTGCCAAGGGCCTTATGGGTGCATATAAAATGCAGGTTGAAACTGCAGAATCAGGAAGCGAAGCCATAGAGAGACTGATTAACAATAAAGAAAAGTATGACATTATCTTTATGGATTTAATGATGCCTGGTATGGATGGAATTGCAACCACCAGAATCATTACAGATAGCAGAGAGCATGGAGACCAGACTCCAATCATTGCCCTGTCGGCAGACTCAGATGCAGAGCAGTTAAAGCTAGCCATGGATGCAGGAATGAGCGGCTATCTTTCCAAGCCGATTATCAACAACTCACTTAAGATATCCCTAAAGCGCTGGCTTCCGGAAGAATATATTGAGATGCAATAAAAAGAGTAGATTTTGTCCTATGGGATGTTATAATGATTTTGGAAACGACATTATAATATTATGGGGTAGAAGATGAGTGTCACAGAATCTACGGTTGAAAAACTAAAGAAGCTGATCTATGTGGATAAGACCTTTAAACCTGGCCAGGGATTGCCTGGCGAGAACGTCTTAGCAGAGATGCTAGGGGTCAGCAGATCCACCCTTAGAGAGGCTATTAAAATACTGGCAGGTCAGGGAATGCTGACTGTAAAGCGGGGCAAGGGTACTTTCGTGTCCGAGGAGCTATCCGTCAGGGAGTATGATTTTGCCAATCTTGAGCAGGCAAAAAAGGACCTTAAAGACCTCTACGAAGCGAGACTTCTCTTTGAGCCTGAGATGGCAGCTCTTGCCTGTGACAGGGCTACGGATGAGGAAATAAAGGAAATTTTGGATACGGAAAGAGAGCTTGAACTGGCAATTTCTACTGGAAAGGATCACAGGGATCTGGGAAAGAAGTTCCATAATTCCATAGTAATGGCTGCCCACAACCAGTTCCTTTTGAATCTGGTGCCGGTTATCGATGAGGCAATCGATGAGGTCTTAAGTCTCGTGGAAGGCAACAATGAGGTAGATTCATACACCATCTCCGACCACAGAATGATTGCCGACTTTATAAGCAGAAGAGATGCAGTGGGTGCCAAGCATACCATGAGTATCCATTTGAGGCATGGTATTAACACCCTTCAGTTAGATAAATAGAATTAAAAAAAGTGTATCTTAGAGAACCTCCCATTTTGGGAGGTTCTTTCTGGTTTACAAACCGTCCAAAATTTTTTAACAAAAATGTGGAAATACAAAATGAAATCTGATAATATACTTGTATGACAGATATATAATTGTCATACAAGTAAAAGGAGTTAGCTATGATTGATCGCGAAGTTCTATTGGAATCCATGCTAAAGGGATACGAGAATTCATATGATGTGGAAAGAATTGCTGAGGTTAAGGAGGATATGCCTCTGGTAGCCAGGGCCCATTTTCATGTGACTGAATCCCAGTGCGTTGTATTCAAAGAGTTCAGTATGTGGACCGCTGAGTCAGATGAGTATGTATTCATTTATCATGTTGACAGGCTGACTAAGGAAATAGCAGAAAAAATCATAAAGCACACCTATGATGTGGGTTATCCCCTTATTAATCTTGAGCACATGAACATGAAGCGACAGCATATGTGCACGAGACTGGTTACCATAGTGATGGCAGACCAGGTCGACGATGAGGGCGTAGGAGTTATAAGGAGATGCCGCATCTACAAAAACTTTAATTTCTCGCTGAAAGGATGGATGGAAATGCATACTGTTTCCGTTGACCTCTCGAATGGGGCTGTGAAAGGAAACAGGTATTCCAGGGAGACTGTGAGATTTATAAAGGAACTGGTCTCTGTAGTGTGTCAGAGAAGTAAGAAATTAAATTTTGCCTAACGAGGGGCGGTAAGGAGTGAAAAATGAACGGATTGGTATTATTGATTATCGGTATTGCTGCACTGTTAGCAGGATACATTTTCTATGGAAAATGGCTCTGTGATCAGTGGGGCGTAGGTGAGGGTGACAAGGAAACACCAGCTCACACTATGGAAGACGGTGTTGATTATGTTCCTGCCAAGGCACCTGTATTAATGGGTCACCATTTCTCATCCATTGCTGGAGCAGGTCCTATCACCGGTCCTATCTCAGCTATTGGTTTAGGATTTGGATGGCTTGCATGTACATTATGGATTATCATTGGTGGTATCTTCTTCGGTGGCGTACACGACTTCGGTGCATTACTTGCATCCGTAAGACACGACGGCAAGTCCATCGGTGAGATAATCTCTGTAAATATGTCAAGCAGGGCAAAAAGGTTATTTATCATTTTTGCCTATCTTACACTTATATTAGTAGTTGCAGCTTTTGCCTCCATCGTTGCTACAACCTTCGGCGCAACCGAGGTTAACGGCGTTATTGATAAGGCAGCTTCAACAGCTAATGCCCAGGTCGCAATGGTATCTCTTTTATTCATTGCTATCGCTATCGTTTTTGGTTTCGTAGTATACAGAAAGAATGCTCCAATGCTGCTTTCTTCCATTATTGGAGTAGTAGCTATTGCAGTTATTATTGCGGTTGGTATTAACTTCCACCCACTTTACTTTACAGCTTCCACCTGGATGTGGATTGTAGGCCTCTACATCACTATCGCCTCTGTCACACCAGTATGGATTCTCTTACAGCCACGTGACTATCTGTCAAGCTTCCTTCTTTACGCAATGCTTGCCCTGGCTTTCATTGCAGTAGTAGTAGCACATCCAAGCTTAGACAGCTTAGCACTTATCCAGGCACCAGACTCAACATCCTATGTATTCCCAGTGCTCTTTACAACAATTGCCTGCGGTGCTATCTCCGGATTCCATTCACTGGTATCCTCCGGTACAACCAGTAAGCAGTTAAACAAGGAGAAGGATGCTAAGCCAATTGCTTACGGAGGAATGCTTCTTGAGTGTGTGCTTGCCATTATGACAATCTGTGCAGTTGCATATGCATATTCCTACAATGCAGCTAACCCAGATACAGCTTTAGCTGGAGCAACAGCAATCTTCGGTGGTGGTATTGCCCACATGATTGACGACGTAATTCCAGGAACCTACAGCGTATTATATACATTATTAGTACTTACATATTCTGCATTCTGTTTAACATCCCTTGATACTGCAACAAGACTTGCAAGATTCATGTTCCAGGAGTTCTGGATTGATTCAACCAAGGGCGAGACCATGGAGAATGTATCCGGCTACAAGAAGTTCTTATGTAACCCATATGTAGCAACCATTATCACAGTTGTACTTGGAATCATTCTTGGTATGAACGGATATGTTAAGATCTGGGCTCTCTTCGGATCAGCTAACCAGCTTCTCGCTGCTATCGGCTTACTGGCAGTTGCAGCATGGCTTGGAAATGCAGGCAAAAACAACAAGATGGTACTCTTCCCAATGGTATTCATGTTATTCGTTACCATCGTATCCCTTATCCTTAATACTAAGGGTCAGATCGCTGCAATCATGGCAGGTGGAGCTGACTGGGGCCCATGGGTACAGTCAATCTTCGGTATTCTCCTGGTAGTTCTTTCAATAGTACTTGCTATTGAGGGAGTAATTACAATTGCAAAGCCAAAGAAAATTGCGAAATAAATAAGGTAACCAAGAAACGAGGGGCCGGAGAAATCCGGCCCCTCGTTTCTTGTATGGAAATTTGCTCGAGGGGGTATGGGTAAAGGCTAATAATTGTATGAATTCAGTGTGAAAAACCACGATTGAGTCAAGGTGTTTATTATAATGTACTTGTGGCAGACCGCATTTATATACGGGGGAACTTTTATGATATATGACATTATGATGTACAGAATAGAAGGTGCAATGATAGCGGCTAATCTTATAGCCTCCTTTCTGATGATTGCAATGCTTGGAGCCAGCATCAAGCATTTAAAAACCAGAAGAACTAAGCACATTATGTTCTTCTTAACCTGTATTGGTATATTTTTTGCCTCTACATTCGATCTAATTGCATGGATATTTGATGGAAATGTAAACATGGCAAAAGCAATGTTGCTTGTCAACGGAGCGACCTTAATATTTGGCTACTGGTTTTCAGCCACATATTCGGGCTATCTGATTAGCCTGGTGCAGGAGACAAGGCATGTGCCTGATTACGTGAAGCCCTGCGTTATTCTTGGTTTCTATGCCGCCAGTCTATGGACCATATGTGGAATGGCCACAGGACATATTATTAAAATAGAGAATGGCTGGTATAAGGTTACCAGCTGGTATGAGTATACAGTTGTTTTCTTCCTGATACTGGGCATATTTGGACTAATTACCATCATATGCAATTTCAAAAGGCTTGGTGTAGCTAACTTACTTGCAGCCCTCCTGTATTACCTGGCTTATCCGGCTGCCTCCATTATCAGTAAATACTTCCTGCCCGAGTCTACATTTAATTACTGCTTCACAGCCCTTGCTGCGGTGGTGGTGTATCTGGTAATTCAGGCGGAGAATGAGAAGGAATATGTGGAGAGAGAATCTGCTCTTATTAAGGAAGCTCACGTGGATCCAATGACTGGAGTTATGAACAGGCGAGCCTTTGAGGAAGCGATTGAACAATTCGAGAGCTCCGAGATGGTGGGAGTTATCTACTGTGATTTAAATGGACTTAAGTACAGAAATGACAATATTGGTCACGAGGCGGGAGATGAGTTAATTATCACCTTCACTAACATAACCAGAAACTATTTCAGAGGCCAGGATATATACAGGCTGGCAGGAGATGAGTTTGTAATTCTTATGAATGATGTGCCAAGAGACGTTTTTATTATTAGAGCCAATGCTCTGAAAACGAGACTGCAGCAGGAGGAATATCCAATTGCCTCCGTGGGTTTCAAGCACGATGCGGGGCAGTATATCGTAAGAAGCATTAAAAAAGCAGAAGAACGTATGTATAAAGAGAAGGAAGACTTCTATAAGAAGTATCCGGAGTTTAAGAGAGTCTAAGGGGCTCATTGGAGGGAATATGTATTAGTCTATAGTTGATAGGACCGCTGAAAAATGGCGGTCCTTTTCACAATATTTTCACATATATTTTTTGTGAAAAATGAGATAATATATAGGTAAACATTTTGCCTTGGGGGGACATATGAAGTATTCCATTAACAAGACCAATTATCACAGCTTCGAGGTCTTCGAAGATAACAGGCTGAGACCGAGGGCTTACTTTATTCCATATCCTAAAAGAAAGGATGCGGACCAGGTAAGCTTAAAAGAGAAGAGATACAAGTCTGAGAAGGTAGTCTGCTTAAATGGAGACTGGGATTTTAAGTTCTATGCTAATCCTAATGACCTTCCGGATGTGATGGATACAGACAGCCTGGAATTCGACAGAATCGACGTTCCATCCTGCATTCAGTTTAGGGGCTATGACCGTCCATTTTACTTAAATGTCAGATATCAGTTCCCATATAATCCACCGGTGATTCCTACCACTGATTCTGTGGGAAAGACCTTCTCATGGACGGGCGTGGATCAGAAGCTGTCCTTAAGATGGAAGAAGCCTGAGAACGAATACAACTTCGTGGCAGTTTACAGGCAAAATATAAAAATCGAGGATTTAAACAAGCACTACGTTATCTCCTTCCTTGGAGTGGCAAGCTGCCTCGACTTATACTTAAATGGTGAATACGTAGGTTACTCAGAGGGAAGCCACAATACAGCTGAGTTCGACCTTACCGGCAAGCTTAGAACCGGCGACAATGAGCTCTTATGCCTGGTACACAGATGGTGTAATTCCACCTATCTTGAGTGCCAGGATATGTTTAGAAATACAGGAATTTTCAGGGATGTATTACTTAGAATCTCTGATAAAACAGATATATTTGATATTAATGCCAAGACAAGAAAGACTGAGACAGGCTACGAGCTTGCAATGTCCGCAAGACTCTTCTCTGACACTGTGGTCACCTTCACAATCGAGGGACCGGGGTTAAAGCAGTCCAAGGTGGTGGAGTCTGAAAACAAAAAGGCCAAGGTAGTCTTTGAGGACCTTGATGTAAAAGAGTGGAATGCTGAGGAGCCAGTGCTTTACAACATCTACTATGAGACGGGAAGCGCCTGCATCAAGGAGAGAATAGGTTTTAAGACTGTGGAAATCAGGGGCGAGGTATTCTACCTTAATGACCACAGAATCAAGCTTCATGGCGTTAACCACCATGATACCAATGCCAAAAATGGCTACTGCATGACTCCTGATGAGATAGAGAAGGACATGCTCTTATGTAAGGAATATAATATCGATACAGTGAGGACATCTCATTATCCTCCAGATCCATTACTCCTTGAGTACGCGGATGAACTGGGAATATACCTGGTTGATGAAAATGACTTAGAGACTCATGGAACCTTCGCAATGCAGCTTCCACCTGACTTTAACTCAATCACCCATGATCCAAAATGGCAGAGGCATTACTTAGATAGAATCGAGCATCTCTACGAGAGAGACAAGATTCATGCCAACACATCCATAATCATGTGGAGTCTTGGAAATGAGGCGGGTGCCCATCATAACACTGACCTTATGTATGCTTTCCTTAAGAAGCATTCTGATTTGCCAGTACAGTATGAGTCGGCAGTTAATTCAAAGCGTGTTGCCTATGATGTAGGTTCAGAGATGTATCCTTCCATAGAGAAGTTCCACAAGGTGGCAACTCACTCCAGAAAGCAGAAGGAGCTTAACGACAGACCTTACTTCCTCTGTGAGTATGCTCACGCAATGGGAGTTGGACCTGGCAATATTGAGTCCTACTGGAAAGAAATATATAATTATGACAACCTCATTGGTGGCTGTGTCTGGGAGATGGTGAAGTCGGAGGCCA
>JAZQNS010000076.1:0-3206 GCA_045627425.1 Lachnospiraceae bacterium
ATCTGCTCCAAGTGCCATCCATTCTACACCGGACAGCAGAAGGCTGCTAAGGCTAGAGGACGTATTGATCAGTTCAATAAGAAGTATGGCATCCAGGCTGAATAGTGAATTTCTTTGGGTTGAGGCTTTTGCCTCAACCCATTTTTCTTATTTGAAAGATTAGGAGATTACTATGGCATGTTCCAATATTGGCGGACAGGCTGTGATGGAAGGTGTAATGATGAAAAATCAGGACATCTATGCTGTTGCAGTAAGAAAGCCTGACAAGGAAATAGAAGTAAAGATCTTTAATGTAAAAAAGACTCCGGATATATATAAGAAGGTACCTGTATTAAGAGGTATTTATGCCTTTATATCATCACTGTCTATCGGAATGAAAACACTTTCATATTCTGCTTCCTTTTTTGAGGATGAAGAAGACAGCAAAATGACGGAGAAGGAGGAGAAGGCAGCACTTGTGGGAACCATGTTGTTATCCCTTGTTTTTGCGATAGCTATTTTCATGGTTTTACCCTATGGAGTATCTCTGATTTTTGGTAGATGGATTGAATCAGTAACCCTTCTCGCAATTATTGAGGGCTTGCTTAGATTGCTTGTGTTTTTTGTATATATTTGGCTTATATCAAGACTTGAAGACATAAAGAGAGTCTTTATGTATCATGGTGCTGAACATAAATGCATTAACTGCATTGAGAAGGGGCTCGAACTAAACCTTCAAAATGTTAAAGCATCAGGCAGACTCCACAAACGCTGTGGAACCAGCTTTCTACTGATAGTAATGATAGTCAGTGTTATTTTCTTCGTCTTTATCAGAGTTCCTTCTCCTGTGTTAAGGCTGGTGGTAAGACTGTTTCTTATCCCCGTTATCGCAGGCGTGTCCTACGAGTTTTTAAGACTTGCAGGCAGGACGGAAAACCCTGTTATTAATTTTCTCAGCCGTCCAGGATTAATGGTACAAAAGATTACCACGGCTGAGCCAGATGATGATATGATAGAGGTAGCTATGGCCTCTGTCGAAGCTGTTTTCGACTGGAAGGCTTTTTTGGAAGGGAAGCATGAATCTTAGAGAGATATTGAACAAGGGTGAATACATACTTAATGAAGCAGGTGTAGACAATCCTAAGGGAGATGCCTTTACCCTTATGGAGTATGTCTTTCACATTGATAAAAACACTTACATATTAAGGGCAGATGATGATCTTTTGCCTGACGAGGTCTCTGAGTATAAGACACTTCTTAAAAAGAGAGCCTCCCATATACCACTTCAGTATATAACAGGAAACCAGAATTTCCTTGGTCTTGACTTCAAGGTAAATTCTTCGGTGCTTATTCCAAGACTTGATACTGAGGTTATGGTTGATATGGTGAGAAAAGAGCTTAGGGATGACATGAGAGTTTTAGACTTATGTACAGGCTCAGGCTGTATAATCACCTGCCTTAAGAACTTTTGCCCGGGGATTAATGCAGTGGCATCAGATTATTCCAAGGCAGCCCTTTTAGTGGCTAAAGAGAACGCAAGGCAAAATCATGCTGATGTGGAGTTTATCCACAGCGACCTCTTTGATAAAATAAAGGGAGAGTTCGATATTATAGTTAGTAATCCACCTTACATTCCACCGGCGGTTATACTTACTTTGGATCCTGAGGTCAGGGAGTATGAGCCAATGGAAGCCCTTGATGGTGGCCAGGATGGTCTTGATTTCTATAGAAGAATTGCTGGGGAGGCAGGAAAATTCCTTAAGGATAAGGGGCAGCTCTTCTTGGAAATTGGTCATGACCAGGGAAGCGATGTGTCAGATTTATTAAGGCAAAATGGCTTCTCTAATATTTCGGTAATAAAGGATTTGGCTAATATGGACAGAATTGTTAGAGCGATATATTCAGGAGAATCTTAGCGGTGCTTAACTGGTAACTGTATTTAAGCATTTTAATAAAGAGGAGAAAGATTATGTTTGATCGTTTAGAAGATATCGTAGTACGTTTAGAAGAAATTTTAAGAGATTTAAGTGAACCGGGTGTGGCAGATGACCCAAGAAGATTCCAGAAGCTCATGAAGGAGCAGGCTGAACTCACACCTATCGTGGATGCCTACAAGGCATATAAGCAGGCAAAACAGGATGAAGAAGATGCCTTAGCCATGCTTAACGATGAGTCCGATGATGAGATGAGAGAGATGGCCAAGGAAGAGTTATCTGACGCCAAGGACAGAATTGAGAACTTAGAGCAGGAACTGAAGATTTTATTACTGCCTAAGGACCCTAATGATGAGAAGAACGTTATTGTGGAAATCAGAGCAGGTGCTGGTGGAGACGAGGCAGCATTATTCGCAGCTGAGATTTACCGCATGTATTCCCATTATGCAGACTCCCAGCGCTGGAAGGTAGAGGTAATGGAGTCTGAGGAGATTGGTATTGGAGGAATGAAGTCCATAGACTTTATGCTTTCAGGACAGTCTGTATATTCCAAGATGAAATTTGAATCAGGTGTACATAGAGTTCAGAGAGTACCTAAGACAGAGTCAGGCGGAAGAATTCATACTTCCACATGTACAGTTGCTGTAATGCCAGAGGCTGAAGAGGTTGATGTTCAGATTGATGAGAAGGATAACAGAATCGATGTAATGAGAGCTTCAGGAAACGGTGGTCAGTGCGTCAATACAACGGACTCCGCTGTAAGACTTACTCATTACCCATCTGGAATAGTAGTTTATTCCCAGACAGAGAAGTCTCAGCTCCAGAACAAGGAGAAGGCTTTTGCCTTACTTAGATCCAAGCTCTATGACATGGAGTTACAGAAGCAGCAGGCAGCTGAGTCTGCAGCGAGAAAGAACCAGGTTGGTACCGGTGACAGATCTGAGAAGATTCGTACCTATAACTTCCCAGATGGAAGAGTTACAGACCACAGAATCAACCTTACTCTTTACAAGTTAGACAAGATCATGAATGGAGACATTCAGGAGATACTTGATAACCTAATAGCAGCTGATCAGGCAGCCAAGCTTGCCAACCTCCAGGAGGAGATTTAAGAGAATAATTAATGAGCTGTTAAGAGCATAATTAAAAGGAAGTACCGAAATGGTACTTCCTTTTTTGGGTTTGCGCGCCATGGGCGCGCTCTAACGGGTGCAAGTCCCGAACACGCCCGGATAGTGGGAAGTGTATAGCCGAACAGCAAGGGTGTTCATCGTGAGGTGAAATCTGAAGGAA
>JAZQNS010000077.1:0-11024 GCA_045627425.1 Lachnospiraceae bacterium
GTTCAGATCTTGCCAATATGATTAATGAGGCGGCTATTAATGCGGTTAAGAAGGGAAGGAAGTTTGTATCCCAGGAAGACCTTATGGAAGCCGTTGAGACAGTAATAGCCGGTATGGAGAAGAAAGACCGCGTGATGAAGGAGGAGGAGAGAAAGGTTGTGGCTTACCACGAGATTGGTCACGCCCTTGTTTCGGCCTTACTTCCAGAGGCAAGACCTATTCAGAAGATCACTATTGTTCCAAGAACTATGGGATCTCTTGGATATACAATGTACACTGAGGAGGAGGAGAAATACCTCGAGTCTCAGGCTATGTATGAGGCAGAGCTTAAGTCCTTGCTGGCAGGAAGAGCTGCTGAACAGTTAATCTTCGGTATGTCATACAGTGGAGCTGCTAACGATATAGAGAGAGCCACCAAGATGGCAAGGGGAATGGTTACAAGACTTGGTATGTCAGATAAATTCGGACTTATGGCCCTTGAAACTGTTGAGAGTCAGTATTTGGACGGAAGGTCCGTTTTGAACTGTTCAGAGCAGACTGCTGCAGCTGTGGATGAGGAGGTTAAGAAAATCCTTAAGGAGAGCTACGAGCAGGCATACAACCTCTTAGATGAAAATAGAAATATCTTAAATCGAGCTGCTGATTACCTGCTTGAGAAGGAGAATATAACCGGTAAGGAGTTTATGGAAATCTTCAATGAAGAAAAGGGTATTACGGAAGTTGATAATATCTTTGAGGAAGAGGAATAAATAAGATATAATTATGGGAGTGGGTAACCACTCCCATTTTTGGCTTTTGTGGCAGAAAATGCTAATCATGTTTGAAGGAAAGGAGAAGCCATGGATTTTAATTTCGAAGAAGAATTGTCGAAACTGCCTGCAAGACCAGGCGTATACATTATGCACGGCCAGAGGGATGAAATTATATACGTTGGTAAGGCTATCTCCCTTAAGAACAGGGTAAAGCAGTATTTTAGGAAGGGAGCCGACGGTAGGGCCAAGATCGAAATAATGATGCCACAGGTTTCCAGATTTGAGTATATAGTTACAGACTCGGAGCTAGAGGCCCTTGTTTTGGAGAACAACCTGATAAAGGAACACAGCCCTAAGTACAATACCCTTTTAAAGGATGGCAAAACCTATCCTTTTATAAAGGTGACTGTATCAGAGGATTTCCCAAGGCTAATCTTCTCCCGCCAAATGAAGAAGGACAAGAATAAATA
This sequence comes from Lachnospiraceae bacterium, assembly GCA_045627425.1. Classification (GTDB taxonomy): domain Bacteria; phylum Bacillota; class Clostridia; order Lachnospirales; family Lachnospiraceae; genus XBB1006. The sequence goes on from JAZQNS010000077.1 coordinate 1,223, forward strand.
CTTTGGTCCCTATACCTCATCCTTTGCAGTGAAGGAGACTATCGATCTTTTAAATAAACTCTATAATCTGAGGTCCTGTAACAGGAACCTTCCAAAGGATATTGGCAAGGACAGACCCTGCTTAAACTATCATATTAAGCAGTGTAAGGGACCATGTCAGGGCTATATAGATAAGGAGGCTTACCAGGATAGCCTCAACAAAGCACTTGAATTCCTAAATGGACATTACACTGGCGTGATTAAGCTTTTGGAAGAAAAAATGAATGAAGCTGCTAGTGAAATGGACTTTGAAAATGCTGCCATCTATAGAGATTTGCTAAATTCGGTTAACCAGATTGCTCAGAAACAGAAGATTGTAAACTCTGATTTTGCCGACAGGGATATAGTGGCAATGGCCAGAGACAAGGATGAGGCGGTGGTGTCTGTATTCTTCGTGAGGGAGGGAAAACTCATGGGAAGGGAGCACTTCTATCTGAAGGCTCTTTGCGAGGACAGTAACCCTGAGGTATTTGAGAGCTTTTTGAACCAGTATTACGGCGGAACCCCCTTTGTGCCAAGGGAAATATATATTACTGAGGAACCTGCCAACAGAGAGGAACTTGAGTCCTGGCTGTCAGCGGCAAGGCGGGGAAAGGTATCCATCGTGGTGCCAAAGATTGGGCAGAAGGAAAGACTTGTGGAGTTATGCGAGCAGAATGCTAAAATGATTCTGCTTAAGGATAAAGAGAAGCTTAGAAGAGAGGAAAAGAAGACAAAGGGAGCTATGGATGAGATTGCAGCCCTGCTTTCCCTGGATACTCTTTCTAGAGTGGAGGCCTTTGATATTTCCAACATATCCGGCTTTTTGTCTGTGGGTTCCATGGTGGTTTTTCAGGATGGAAAACCAAAGAAATCGGACTATAGAAAGTTCAGATTAAAGACTGTGACCGGTCCTGATGACTATGCCTCAATGTATGAGGTACTTAACAGACGTTTTACCCATGGCTTATCAGAGCAGGAGGAACTTAGCGAAAAAGGTCTTGATGAGAGGTTTGGCAGCTTTTCGAAACTTCCTGATCTTATAATGATGGACGGTGGCAGGGGCCAGGTAAATGTGGCCACACAGGTTTTATCTGAGCTAAACCTTAATATACCCGTCTGCGGCATGGTTAAGGATGATCATCACAACACAAGAGGTCTGTATTTTAATGGCATAGAGCTTCCAATTGACACCCATTCCGAGGGCTTTAAGCTTATAACCAGGATTCAGGATGAAGCTCATCGCTTTGCAATTACCTATCACAGGTCCTTGAGAAGCAAGGCCCAGGTAAAGTCAGTGTTAGATGATATTCCTATGGTTGGAGAAGCAAGGAGAAAGGCTTTAATGAGACATTTTGCCTCCTTCGATGATATTAAGGCTGCCGATGTTATGGAATTAAGCAGAATTGATGGCTTTAACCTGCCTGCAGCCCAGGCCGTTTATGATTTTTTCCATGTTGAAGAAGAATGATAATCGTGATAAAATAATGGTACTAATGTACTAGTGGTTATGGGGCTTTTATGGCTTTTTTAATTAGATAATGTGAGGTGGCAGATGCTAACAGTTTCACAGATCAGAGAGAGGTTCAAATTACACCATTTTAATCCTGATGTTAATAATGAGGGCTTTGAAATTTCGGAGCCTGATGTAAACCGTCTCTCATTGCAGCTTACAGGATTTTTTGACTTCTTTGCGGAGTCGAGAGTTCAGCTTGTTGGTAAGGTTGAGAACGCCTATCTTCAGACTCTTACAGATGAGGAGAAGGCACCTATTTATGAGAAACTATTTACCTACAAGATACCCTGTGTAATTTTTACAAGGGACATTGAACCAGAACCATACTTTATGGAGTGTGCCAACAAGGCAGGAGTTCCTATTTTTGGCTCTCCATATACCACTGGCGAATTTGTGGTGGAGCTCATTCAGTTCTTAAATGTTGAGCTTGCTCCAAAGATTTCAATTCATGGAGTATTGGTTGATGTTTACGGTGTTGGAGTTCTGATTATAGGTGAGTCTGGAATAGGTAAGTCAGAGACTGCCCTTGAATTAATCAGAAGAGGTCATCGACTGGTGGCGGACGACGTGGTGGACATATGCCGTATCAACGAGCATACACTCACTGGAACATCTCCTACAATTACCAAGTACCTTCTTGAGGTTAGAGGTATTGGTATCATCGATGTACAGAAGCTCTTTGGTACAGAGTGTATCCTTGAGGAGCAGAATATAGACCTGGTACTTAAACTCACTGAGTGGGTTAAGGGGGACAAGCAGGACTTCGACAGACTTGGCCTTGAGGAGGAGTACACAGAATACCTTGGCAACAAGGTAGTATGTCAGACCGTTCCAATCAGACCGGGTAGAAACACCGCGGTTATCTGCGAGGTGGCGGCAGTTAATTACCGTCAGAAGAGCATGGGTTATAATGCTGCACAGGAATTATACAGACGTGTGCAGGCCAATATACAAAACAATGAAAAGGGGGATTAATCATCATGGAGCGTAAGAATGCTTGGGAGAAATATGATGAAAAGGGCCTAAAGAAGGTTATGGATTTTGCAGAGGGATATATGAAGTTTATCTCCGACTGCAAGACAGAGAGAGAGTGCGTAGACGAAATCGTTCGCATGGCTAAGAAGGATGGCTTTAAGGATTTAGATGCTCTTATTAAGAAGGGTACTAAGTTAAAGGCTGGTGACAAGGTTTATGCAATCAACATGAACAAGACAATTGCACTCTTTGTAATTGGTAAGGAAGATTTAGAGAAGGGTATGAACATCGTAGGTGCTCATCTTGATTCTCCAAGACTTGACTTAAAGCAGGTGCCATTATATGAGGATACAGACTATGCATTACTCGACACTCATTACTATGGCGGCGTAAAGAAGTATCAGTGGGTTACTATTCCACTTGCACTTCACGGTGTTATCTGCAAGAAGAACGGAGAGACTGTTAAGGTTGCAATCGGTGAGAAGGATACAGATCCAGTATTCACCATTACAGACCTTTTAATCCACTTATCCGCAGATCAGATGCAGAAGACAGCAGCTAAGGTTATCGAGGGTGAGAGCTTAGACGTTTTAATCGGTTCCATTCCTGGACCAGAGAAGGATGCTGATGATAAGGACATCAAGGAGAGAGTTAAGGCTAACATCTTATCCATCCTTGAGAAGGAGTACGGCATTGAGGAGGAGGACTTCATGTCCGCTGAAATCGAGGTTGTACCAGCAGGTCCTGCAAGAGATTTAGGACTTGACCGTGGATTAATCTTAGGCTATGGCCATGACGACCGTGTATGTTCCTACCCATCCTACAAGGCTATGTTAGAGGTAGGCACACCTAAGAGAACATCCTGCTGCTTATTAGTAGACAAGGAAGAGATTGGCTCTGTAGGTGCTACAGGTATGACATCCAGATTCTTCGAGAATACCGTAGCTGAGATTTTAGAGCTCATGGGCGGATACAATGATCTTAAGTTAAGAAGATGCTTAAAGAATTCCTTTATGTTATCCTCCGATGTATCTGCTGGTTTTGATCCATTATTCCCATCTGTTAATGAGAAGAAGAACTCCGCATTCCTCGGAAAGGGTCTTTGCATCAACAAGTACACAGGCTCCCGCGGAAAGGGTGGCTCCAACGATGCTAACGCAGAGTTCATGGCTAAGATCAGAAAGATCTTCGATGACGCAGATGTTTCATTCCAGACAGCAGAGCTTGGTAAGGTTGACCAGGGCGGCGGCGGAACCATCGCTTACATCCTTGCAGAGTATGACATGGAAGTAATCGACTCTGGTGTTGCAGTTCTTTCAATGCATGCACCATGTGAGACAATCAGCAAGGTTGACCTCTATGAGGCACTCCTTGGATATGTAGCATTCTTAAAGAATGCATAAGTTAAATTTTGAATTTGTGAGGTTTATTTATATATGGGATTTGGTGAAGAGGTAAAGAAAATATTAGCTGATACACAGATTCTGATTAATGAACCTATGAATCGCCACACAACCTTCCAGGTGGGAGGTTGTGCGGCTTTTCTGTTAAAGCCTAAGGCAGATCAGATCGCCGACATTCTTTCCTTATGTCGACGCTTTGATGTGCCTTACTTCTGCTTAGGCAGGGGAAGTAATCTTTTAGTCAGCGATTTGGGCTATGACGGAGTTGTGATTTCCATTGGTCAGGATATGGCAGATATTTCGGTTAGCGGAGATACCATTGTTGCTGGAGCAGGTGCAAGCCTTGCAGGGGTAGCTATGGCAGCCTTAAACAGTTCCCTTTCCGGAATGGAATTCGCATCAGGTATTCCAGGTAGCGTAGGCGGTGGCCTTGTTATGAATGCAGGTGCCTACGGTGGAGAGCTTAAGGATGTGGTTGTGTCAGCCAAGGTTCTCTCTGAGAATGGAGAAATCCTAACCCTTTTGCGAGATGAGATGGACCTTTCATACCGTCATTCCATGATGCAGGATAAGGGATACATAATACTTGAGGCTACATTCAGATTAAGGGCTGGAGATAAGGATGAAATAAAGGCTCTTATGGATGATTTAAATGGAAGACGAAGAGAGAAGCAGCCCCTTGAGTATGCAAGTGCTGGCTCAACCTTCAAGCGTCCGGAGGGATATTTTGCCGGAAAGCTTATAGAAGATGCCGGGCTTAAGGGCTTTAGCATAGGAGGGGCAGCAGTGTCAGACAAGCACTGTGGATTCGTTATCAATAAGGGCAATGCAACTGCTAAGGACATTACGGATGTAATGGAGGAATGTATGATCAGGGTGCAGGAAGAGTTTGGTGTCACCCTTGTTCCGGAAGTTCGTATGCTTGGCAATTTCCTATAGGAGAATAATATGAGATTTGTTATCCTGACAGGTATGTCCGGTGCTGGAAAGAGTACCACTTTAAAAATGATGGAGGACATGGGCTTCTACTGCGTAGACAATCTGCCAATCCCTTTGGTGGAGCAGCTGTCAGTTGTGGCGGAGGAGACCAACACTGAGCTTAACAAGGTTGCGGTGGGCATAGACATAAGAAATGCCAGCAACATTGAGGAGCTTAATGATACTGTCCGCAGGATGAAGGAGAACAACCGTCCCTGCGAGGTCCTTTTTTTGGAGGCAGATGACAACACTCTCATAAAGAGATATAAAGAGACAAGACGTTCTCATCCACTTGCTATTGGTGAGAGGGTTGAGAATGGAATCGAGCTTGAGAGAGAGCGTCTTAAGGCGGTGAAGGCTCAGGCTGATTATATACTGGATACAAGTCACCTCTTAACAAGAGAGCTTAAGGGAGAGCTTGAAAACATTTTTATCAACAATCAGGATTTTAAGAGTCTTGTGGTCACTGTATTGTCCTTTGGATTTAAATACGGTATTCCAACAGACTCAGATCTCGTATTTGACGTTCGTTTCCTGCCCAATCCTTATTATGTTGAGGAACTAAGATATCTGTCAGGCAACGACAAGGAGATTCAGGACTTCGTAATGCAGTACCCTCAGGCTACGGAGTTCGTCAACAAGGTGGAGGATTTATTACAGTTTTTGATTCCCCACTATATAGATGAGGGCAAAAATCAATTAGTAATTTCCATTGGCTGCACTGGAGGCAAGCACAGATCCGTGACTCTGGCCAATGAAATATATAAGAGGCTGTCCGGAAGTAAGGATTTTGGCTTGCGAATTGAGCACAGAGACATACCAAAGGATGCCCTGAGGAAATAGGATGTCATTTTCAGCTACCGTTAAGGATGAATTATCAAGGGATATAAGCCGTGCAAGGCACTGTCAGCTGGCAGAGCTTTCAGGTATACTCTGCTTTTCGGGTAAGCTTGTGTTTTTTGAGGATCATTATCAGATTGTTCTCGGAACAGAGCATGTGGCCCTGGCGAGAAAATATTATGGTCTGATTAAGAAGGTTTTTAAACTTCAGCCCACAGTAAACGTTAGCAGAAATAAATATCTTAACAGGTCCAGAGTTTACTCGGTTATTGTGGAAGAAACCTATCATGACCAGGATATACTAAAGGCCCTTAAGCTTACAGATGCACTGACAAATCCGGGGCAGGTAAGGGTGGTAAACGAGCTGCTCTTGCAGAAGTCCTGCTGCAAGCGTGCCTATATAAGAGGAGCCTTTTTGTCAGCGGGAAGTATGACGGACCCTGAGAAGGGCTACCATTTAGAGATAGTTACAGATGGTATTGACCAGGCAGAACAGCTGATAAAGGAACTTGCTTTTTTTGATATAGAGGCAAAATATATTGAACGAAAGGGTCATATGGTGGTATACCTAAAGGAGGGTTCACAGATAGTGGATACCCTTAATGTTATGGAAGCCCACAGCGCCCTTATGGAATTAGAGAATGTCAGAATTCTAAAAGAGGTTAGAAACGACGTAAACAGGAGAGTAAACTGTGAGACTGCTAACCTGAATAAGACTGTAAATGCCGCAGTCAGACAGATTCAGGACATTGAGAAAATAAGAGATACAATAGGTCTTGAGGATCTGCCGCCTGCTCTAAAAGATATGGCGGAGACAAGGCTTGGTAACCCTGATGCCAACCTTAAGGAGTTAGGACAGATGCTGACGCCACCCGTTGGAAAATCAGGAGTCAATCACAGATTAAAGAAGCTTTCCGCCATTGCGGAGGAGCTTAGTTAATATAGTAGTTTATTTGTTATAGGAGGTAGTATCATGAAGAAAGTACCTGTAACCGCAGCAATTTCCGCGAGCAGGGAGGAGCGAATTATTGCCGAGCTGGTTCAGCTTGCTAACCAGTTTAAGAGCGAGATTCACATTGAAACAGAGAACAAGATCATCAATGCCAAGTCAATTATGGGTATGATGACTTTACAGTTAGTATCAGGAGTTAGTTTAGAAGTGTCAGCTGATGGCGCAGATGAGGAGCAGGCTATTAAGAGCCTTACAGATTATCTGGAGGGCAAATAAATGGCTAAGAAACTCCTTTTCGTATTTAACCCTCATTCTGGTCAGGGACAGATTAAGAACAAGTTACTGCAAATCATAGATATCTTTACCAAGGAAGGCTATGATGTAACAGCTTATCCAACCCAGGCAGCCAGAGATGGATATGAGAAGATAATAAAGGACGGAAAGAATTATGACCACATTGTCTGCTGCGGCGGCGATGGAACTCTTGATGAGACGGTTTCTGGCTATCTTAAGGCCGGCCTTTCCTGTAATATTGGATATATTCCAGCAGGTTCAACCAATGATTTTGCCACAACTTTAGGTATTCCTAAGGATATGGAGAAGGCAGCACAGATTGCAGTAAACGGAAATCCTTTCAGGGTTGATATCGGAGACATGAATGGAAAAACCTTCGTCTATGTGGCAGCTTTCGGTATATTTACGGATGTATCCTACCAGACAGACCAGAATTTAAAGAATATTTTCGGCCATGCGGCCTATATTCTTGAGGGAGCAAGGAGATTAACCCAGGTCAAGCCAATTCATGCAGTGGTTACTGCCAATGGTGAGACCTACGACAATAACTGGATTTACTGTATGGTTAGTAATTCAGAATCTGTGGGCGGAATGGATACCTTAGACAAAAAATCCGTTGGACTTGACGACGGTGTCTTCGAGGTTATGCTGATCCGTATGCCTGAGAATCCAGTGGAGTTAAACGAGACTCTTGGAGCACTCTTGCTTCAGCAGGTTGACTTTAAGAGGGTTTATCATTTTAAATCTAATGATATTACCTTTACCTTCCCGGAGGGACCAACAGACTGGACAATTGACGGGGAATTTGGTGGTTCTGAGGAAAATGTTCATATTGTAAACAGGCCTCTTGTTGTGCCATTTATGGTAGACAAAAAATCATAAGAGACATAATATTCCTTTACAATTGTAGTTTTTCTCATTAAAATAACTATGTTGATTATTATATAGGAGGCGCAATATATGTTAGTATCAGCAAAAGAAATGTTACTTAAGGCTAAGGAAGGACACTATGCAGTAGGTCACTTCAACATTAACAACCTTGAGTGGACTAAGGCAATTCTCTTAACAGCAGAGGAGTGCAAGAGCCCTGTAATCCTTGGTGTTTCCGAGGGAGCAGGCAAGTATATGGGTGGTTATCACGCAATCGTTGGAATGGTTAACGGTCTTATTCAGGACTTAGGAATTACTGTTCCAGTTGCATTACACTTAGATCACGGCAGCTACGACGGATGCTTAAAGTGCATCGAGGCTGGCTTCTCCTCCATCATGTATGATGGTTCTCATTCCCCAATCGAGGAGAATGTTGAGAATACCAAGAAGTTAGTTGCTATGGTAAACGAAAAGGGTATGTCCTTAGAGGCTGAGGTAGGAGCTATCGGCGGCGAAGAGGACGGCGTGGTAGGTATGGGGGTGTGTGCAGATCCAGAAGAGTGCAAGAGAGTAGCTGATCTTGGTATCGACTTCTTAGCAGCTGGTATCGGTAACATCCACGGCAAGTACCCAGCTAACTGGCAGGGACTTTCCTTCGAGACCTTAGCTAAGGTTCAGGAAGCTACAGCAGGTATTCCTTTAGTACTTCACGGAGGTACAGGTATTCCTGAGGACATGATCAAGAAGGCAATCTCCCTTGGAGTATGCAAGATCAATGTTAACACAGAGTGCCAGCTTGCATTCGCAGCAGCAACTCGTGAGTATATCGAGGCAGGCAAGGACAACGAGGGCAAGGGTTATGACCCAAGAAAGCTCTTAGCTCCAGGCTTCGAGGCAATTAAGGCTACAGTTAAGGGTAAGATGGAGCTCTTCGGTTCCGTTGGTAAGGCCTAAACTAATGGCTATACATTTTGCCTGAAGATGGGGGTCCGATGGCAAAATAGCAAATAAGAGAAGTATTTTTGAGGGGTATCCACAGGATATCCCTCACTTTTTTTGGGAGAAGATTTATAAGAAAGGAAATACCATGAGCGAGATTAAGAACATTTCCGGAATCTTCGGAGAAAACGTATTTGATGATGCAACTATGCAGGCCTATCTGCCAAAAGGTGTCTACAAGGCTTTAAAGGCAACCATCGATCAGGGCAAGGAGTTAGATCCTGGAATAGCGGATATTGTGGCCGAGGCCATGATGAACTGGGCTATCTCAAAGGGAGCTACCCACTACACCCACTGGTTCCAGCCTTTGACCGGTGTTACAGCAGAGAAGCATGATTCCTTCGTTTCAGCCCCAAAGAACGGCAAAATAATTCAGGAGTTTTCTGGCAGGGAATTAATAAAGGGTGAACCAGACGCTTCAAGTTTCCCATCAGGAGGCCTCAGGGCAACCTTCGAGGCAAGAGGCTACACCGCCTGGGACTGTACCTCTCCAGCCTTTTTAAAGGAGGGGGCAACAGGATTAACCCTATGTATTCCTACAGCCTTCTGTGCCTACACAGGAGAGTCATTAGATGCCAAAACTCCCCTTTTAAGATCCATGGAAGCATTAAATGAGCAGGCTATCAGACTGCTTCGCTTACTTGGAAATACTGAATCAAACAGAGTGGTTCCATCTGTTGGAGCTGAGCAGGAGTACTTCATTGTAGACAGAGAGAAGTACATGCAGAGAAAGGATTTGATCTTCGCAGGACGCACCCTCTTCGGTGCCATGCCACCAAAGGGACAGGAGATGGACGACCATTATTTTGGCTCTATCAGAGAGCGCGTGGGATCCTTTATGAAGGATTTAAACGAGGAAATGTGGAGATATGGTATTCCGCCAAAAACACAGCATAATGAGGTTGCACCAGCTCAGCATGAGTTTGCATCAATCTACGAGCCTGCCAATATCGCAGT
>JAZQNS010000078.1:0-6115 GCA_045627425.1 Lachnospiraceae bacterium
GTTGTCCCTCTCTATTGTCTTCCTAAGCCCGCTTGGCCTCCGACTTAGGTATTTATGCGTATCGGTACAGGCTATGACGTACACAGATTAGTTGAGAATAGAAAGCTAACAATTGGCGGTGTGGAGATTCCTCACAGCCTTGGTTTACTTGGCCATTCTGATGCCGACGTACTCCTTCATGCCATTATGGATGCCCTGCTTGGCGCAGCAGCCTTAGGTGATATTGGCCTTCATTTCCCAGACAGCGATGAAGCCTACAAGGGCATTTCCAGCATTGAACTATTAAAGAGAGTAAAGAGTCTTATCATGGAAAGCGGATATCTGGTTGAGAATATAGATGCAACCATAATTGCGGAGAAACCAAAGATGAGACCTTATATAGACCAAATGAGGGAGAATGTGGCAGAGGCCTTAGAGATTTCCACTAGTCAGGTTAATATTAAGGCTACCACTGAAGAGAAACTTGGCTTTACGGGCCGAGAGGAGGGAATAGCAGCGGAGGCTGTCTGTCTTCTCACCTCTCTTTACGAATCCAGCATTAGCTTTGGCGGCCACTGTCAGGGCTGTGGCGGCTGTCCCCGCGGGGGCGAGAATTAAAGATATATAATCATGAATAATACCTAGAGAGGAATATATATATAATGGAGAACAAAATACGTTTTTATAACACATTAACAAGAAATATCGAGACCTTTGTACCTAACGAGGACGGCAAGGTTGCAATGTATACCTGCGGACCTACAGTTTATCATTTTGCCCATATTGGCAACCTTAGATCCTACATTATGGAGGATGTTTTAGAGAGGACCTTAAGATTCGTAGGCTACGATGTAAAGAGAGTAATGAATATTACAGACGTTGGACATTTAAGCTCTGACGGTGATACCGGTGAGGACAAGATGGTTAAGGGTGCCAAGCGTGAGCACAAGACCGTCCTTGAAATCGCGGCAATGTATACAGAGGCCTTCAAGAATGACTGCGCTGATTTAAATATCAAGTGGCCAGAGATTGTTGAGCCAGCTACCAACTGCATTGATGAGTTCATTCACATGGTGACTGTGCTTCTTGAGAAGGGCTACGCATATGAGGCAGGTGGCAATGTCTACTTCGATACCTCCAAGCTCGATGACTACTATGTATTCTCATCAGCTGTTGAGAAGGAGCAGCTCTTAGAGGGCGTTCGTTCCGACGTGGAGGCTGATAACAACAAGAAAAATAAAAATGATTTCGTATTATGGTTTACCAAATCAAAGTTCGAGGATCAGGCTTTAAAGTGGGATTCACCATGGGGCGTGGGATATCCAGGCTGGCACATTGAGTGCTCCTGCATCTCCATGAAGCATCTTGGAGAGTATATGGATATTCACTGCGGTGGAGTTGATAACATCTTCCCTCACCACACTAACGAGATTGCCCAGTCTGAGTCCTATCTTGGCCACAAGTGGTGCAACTACTGGTTCCATGTACAGCACTTAAATGACAGAGCAGGCAAAATCTCCAAGTCCAAGGGAACTCTTCTCACTGTTTCCTTACTTAAGGAGAAGGGCTTTGACCCATTAAGCTACAGATTCTTCTGCTTACAGTCACACTACAGAAAGCCACTTGAGTTCTCCTTCGATGCATTAGAGGCTACTCAGTCAGGCTTCAACAAGCTGATTAAGAAGATTGCTGACCTTGATAAGGAGGGCAGCGTTGACGATAAGGCGGTTTCTGCATATAGGGAGAAATTCACAGAGGCCCTCTGCAACGATATCAATACTTCAAACGGAGTCACAGTGCTTTACGACTTAATGAAGGAAGATTATAACGGAGTTACCAAGCGCGCTATTATCGATATGTTAGATGAAGTATTATCCTTAGATCTCTTAAAGCATGCAGATGCCTTAAATGACAATCAGGATGCAAATGTTGATCCAGAGCTTGTCTCCTTTATTGAGGCTAAAATCGCCGAGAGAAAGGAAGCAAAGAAGGAGAAGGATTTTGCCAGAGCAGATGCTATCCGTGATGAGCTTTTAGCAAAGGGCGTTGCCGTTAAGGACACCAGAGAAGGAGTTACATGGGAGATACTGTAAACAACAACCTTCACGATGATATAAAAGAAGCATTTAACCTGCCTAATGTGGATATTAGAACCTATTCACCCCTGACCCTTGCCTTTATTGGGGATGATGTTTACGACATAGTAATCAGGACCCTTATTGTTGGAAGAGGCAACACCAAAGCCTCCGTCTTACATAAAGAGTCGGCAAAACTTGTTAAGGCAGCAGCTCAGTCATCCATGGTAGATGTCCTTTTAGAGACCTTTACCGAGGAGGAGCAGGCTATATACAAGAGGGGAAGAAATGCCAAGTCCCCGACCATGGCTAAAAACGCATCCATGATTGACTACAGAAAGGCCACTGGCTTGGAGGCTGTTGTTGGCTACCTGTATCTTAAGGGTAATATGGCCAGAGTATTGGAACTAATTAAATTAGGCTTAGAGAGTATAGAGGACACAGATGGAAGAGAAGACTAGAGTAAATGAACAGCAGGTAGAGGGAAGAAATGCCGTACTTGAGGCCTTTCGTTCAGGACAGACCATAGACAAGGTATACGTTTTAGACGGATGTCAGGATGGACCAGTCAGAACTATTGTCAGGGAGGCCAGAAAGCACGACACCTTAATTCAGTTTGTGGAGAAGCAGAGACTTGACCAGCTTTCAGAGACTGGTACTCACCAGGGTGTTATAGCTGTGATTGCAGCTTACGAGTATGCTGAGGTGAGTGATATTCTCGCAAAGGCTGAAGCCAAGGGAGAGCCTCCATTTGTCTTTATTCTTGACGGTATTGAGGATCCACATAATTTAGGAGCAATTATCAGAACAGCTAACCAGGCTGGTGCCCATGGTGTAATTATACCTAAGAGAAGGGCTGTGGGACTAACAGCAACTGTAGCCCGCACATCAGCTGGAGCTATCAATTACACACCGGTTGCAAGGGTGACCAATATTACCAAAACCATTGAGGAGCTTAAGGAGAAGGGCATGTGGTTCGTCTGTGCTGATATGGACGGAACTACCATGTATGATCTTAACCTCACAGGATCTATTGGAATGATTGTAGGCGCTGAGGGCGAGGGAGTTTCCAAACTCGTGAGAGAGCACTGCGATATGGTGGCATCCATTCCAATGCAGGGAGACATTGATTCTCTTAATGCTTCCGTGGCAGCAGGCGTGCTTGCCTACGAGATTGTGAGACAGAGAATGAAGAAGGGATAGTTTTGATGACAGAACTATTAAATCTTACAGATGAAAGCCTTGTGGCAAAATCAAAAGAAGGAGATCTTGCCGCAACCAACATATTATTAGACCGCTATAAACCCTTAGTCAGGAAGAAGGCCAATGCCCTTTTTCTGGTGGGTGCTGAGATGGAGGACCTTATTCAGGAGGGTATGATTGGACTCTTTACTGCCCTAAAGCAGTATGACGAAAAAAAGGATGCATCCTTTAAGACCTACGCCTCAATCTGCGTGAATGGCCAGATGCATCACGCAATCACAGCGGCCAACCGTAACAAGCATATGCCATTAAATGGCTATGTATCCCTAAATGAGGAACATCATGAAGGCGAGGGTGATACCCTTTTAAACCTCCTTATGGACATACCTGAGAGGGATCCTGAAAGCCTCATTATTGACAAGGAGAATGTTGACGGTTTACTAAAGAAGATTAAGGACAGCTTGAGCCAGATGGAATGGCAGGTCTTTAGTCGCTATATAAGTGGTCAGAACTATAAGACCATTGCAGAGAGTCTTGACAAGGCTCCCAAATCCATTGATAATGCGCTGAACAGAATCAAGAGAAAGATTAGTCAGCTATTATAAAGGGCAATTTTGCCAGACAAAATATATTTAAAGGAGTTTATGTAACTATGGAAATTTTAGTTATCAACTGTGGTAGTTCTTCCCTTAAGTTCCAGCTTATCAACAGTGAGACAGAAGAGGTTAGAGCTTCAGGATTATGCGAGAGAATCGGTATGGATGGCTCCATGATCACTTACAAGCCAGAAGGTGGCGAGAAGGAGAAGACAGAGTCTCCTATGCCAGACCACAAGGCAGCTATCCAGTGCGTAATCAATGCACTTACAAATGACAAGACAGGCGTTATCAAGGATCTTGCAGACGTAGATGCTGTAGGACACCGTCTTGTTCATGGTGGCGAGAAGTTCAACAAGTCTGTTATCATCACTGATGAGGTTATCAAGGAAGTTGAGAACTGCTCCGACCTTGCACCACTTCACAACCCAGCAAACATTATCGGAATCAATGCTTGCCGTGAGTTAATGCCTAACACACCAATGGTTGGTGTATTTGATACAGCTTTCCATCAGACCATGCCAGAGGAGGCATATCTTTACGGAACTCCATATGAGTACTATGAGAAGTATGGCGTTCGTAAGTACGGCTTCCACGGTTCCTCCCACAGCTTCGTATCTGCAAGAGCAGCTGAGCTTGTTGGAAAGAACTATGATGACTGCAAGACTGTAGTATGTCACTTAGGAAACGGTTCCTCTATCTGTGCTGTAAACAATGGTAAGTCTGTAGATACTTCCATGGGATTAACTCCACTTGAGGGACTTCTTATGGGTACAAGATCTGGTGATATCGATGCTGGTGCCCTTGAGTACATTATGAAGAAGGAAGGCATTGACTATAACGAGATGATGACCATCTTAAACAAGAAGTCTGGTTTCTTAGGAATCTCTGGCGTTTCCTCTGACTGCCGCGACGTAAACGACGCAGCTGAGTCTGGAAACAAGAGAGCACAGGCTGCCATGAATGTATTCTGGTATCGCGTGGCTAAGACTGTAGGTGCTTACATTGCAGCAATGAACGGTGTTGATGTTATTGCATTTACAGCTGGTATCGGTGAGAACGACGCATTAACACGTGCCAAGGTTATGGAGCACTTCGGATTCTTAGGAATCGAGATTGATGCTGAGGCTAACAAGAACAGAGGTAAGGAGATTGAGATTTCCAAGCCAGGTTCAAAGATCAGAGTTTTTGTTATTCCAACAAACGAAGAGTTAAAGATTGCAAGAGAGACAGCAGCACTTGTAAAGTAGAGGTTTTAAAATGAGCAGAATGCCTAAAAAGCAGTATGCCTTTATGCCCTTCCTCATGATATTCGTGGGAACAGGCATGGCAGCCTTGGGAATCACAGCCTTTTATGATCCAATGTCCATGGTAACAGGAGGCTTCTCCGGTTTAGCCATCCTTATTAAGGCCCTTACATCCGGTCTTATTGAGGGAGGCATTCCACTGTGGGTAACTAACCTTGTACTAAATATTCCTGTTTTTATTCTTTCCTACATATTTATTGGAAAGAAATTCGTGGGCAAAACCCTTTTTGGAGCAGGCATGCTTACTATCTGGCTTGCCATTTTGCCTAGCCTTGATTTCACCTCCGGTGATTATCTTCTTACAGCCATATTTGGTCCAATCCTCACGGGTGCAGGAATCGGAATTACCATAAGAGGTGGTGCAACTACAGGTGGAACAGATATGGTTGCTGCCCTGATTCAGCTTAAGATGAAGTACAGGTCAGTTGCTGAGATTATGCAGGTTTTAGATGCGGCCATTGTGGTTGCGGGTATTTTGCAGTTTGGTTTATACCAGGGAATGTACGCACTGATTGCCATCTTCGTTACATCCAGGGTTTCAGACCTTATGGTGGAGGGACCTAAGTTCTCCAAGTCCGCCTATATTATTTCTGACCATCCTGATGAAGTAGCTAAAAAGCTTATGGAAGAGGTAGACAGAGGCGTCACTGGAATCCGCTCTGTGGGTATGTACACGAGAGAAGAGCGTGAAATGATTTATATCGTGGTATCAAAGAACCAGATAGTAAAGGTTAAGGAAGTGGTTAACCAGGTTGACCCGGAGGCCTTCATTATCGTTTCTGATGTTCACGAGGTACTAGGAAACGGTTTCCAGAAGAATGCGGGAACCTTCGACTAATACGAAGACAAAATATAAGATCCGGTTTGGCTTAGAGCTTAAACCGGATCTTTTGTTATAAAAAAAGACTCCTGCAAAACAGGAGTCAGTGCCGGCGGCGGGACTTGAACCCGCACT
>JAZQNS010000079.1:0-4813 GCA_045627425.1 Lachnospiraceae bacterium
GGCTACGATCCGACTTAGTTGATATCACCGATAACGTCGCCCATGTACTCCTCAGGCATTGTAACCTCAACCTTCATGATAGGCTCAAGAAGAACTGGATCAGCCTTCTTCATAGCATCCTTGAATGCCATGGAACCTGCAATATGGAATGCCATCTCAGAGGAGTTAACCTCATGGTAGGATCCATCATATACAGTAGCGTGTACACCAACTACTGGGAATCCAGCTAATAAACCGGACTGAGTAGCCTCTTCGATACCTTCGCCGACAGCTGGGATGTACTCCTTTGGAATAGATCCGCCGACAACCTCGGAATCAAACTTGAATAACTCGTCGCCGTTAGCATCCATTGGCTCGAAACGAACCTTACAGTGACCGTACTGACCACGTCCACCGGACTGCTTAGCGTACTTACTATCAACATCAACTGGCTTTGTAAAGGTCTCCTTGTAAGCAACCTGAGGTGCACCTACATTAGCCTCAACCTTGAACTCTCTTAAGAGACGGTCAACGATGATCTCAAGGTGTAACTCACCCATACCAGCGATGATTGTCTGACCAGTTTCCTGATCTGTATGTGCACGGAATGTAGGATCCTCTTCAGCAAGCTTTGCTAAAGCTTCACCCATCTTACCCTGACCAGCCTTAGTCTTTGGCTCGATAGCGAGCTCGATAACTGGCTCTGGGAACTCCATGGACTCTAAGATAACTGGATGCTGCTCGTCGCAGATTGTATCACCAGTAGTAGTTGTCTTGAAACCAACTGCTGCAGCGATATCTCCGGAGTAAACCTTGTCTAACTCCTGTCTGTGGTTAGCATGCATCTGTAAGATACGACCTACACGCTCCTTCTTATCCTTGGTAGCGTTTAATACGTAGGAACCAGAATTCATTGTTCCGGAGTAAACACGGAAGAATGCAAGCTTACCTACGAATGGATCTGTCATAATCTTGAATGCAAGAGCGGAGAATGGCTCCTCATCAGAAGACTTTCTTGTGATCTCGTTGCCTTCCATATCAACACCCTTGATATCTGGGATATCAGTTGGAGCTGGCATGTACTCGATAACTGCATCAAGCATCTTCTGAACGCCCTTGTTTCTATAAGCGGAACCGCAGCAAACTGGTACTGCACGGCACTCGCAAGTAGCGAGACGAAGAGCTGCCTTCATGTCCTCAACGGATGGCTCTTCTCCCTCTAAGTACTGCATCATTAAATCGTCGTCTAACTCGCAGCACTTCTCTACTAACTCAGAGTGATATAATTCGGCCTCATCAGCCATATCACCTAAGTCATCAGTAATGGTGATATCCTCACCCTTATCATCATTGTAAAGGTAAGCCTTCATCTCGAATAAGTCGATGATTCCCTTGAACTCGTCTTCCTTACCGATTGGTAACTGAAGAACGATTGCGTTCTTACCTAAACGATCACGGATCTGATCAACAGCTCCGTAGAAATTTGCACCTAAGATATCCATCTTATTGATGAATGCCATACGTGGTACATTATATGTATCAGCCTGTCTCCAAACGTTTTCAGACTGTGGCTCTACACCACCCTTTGCACAGAAAACACCAACAGCGCCGTCTAATACTCTAAGGGAACGCTCAACCTCAACAGTGAAGTCTACGTGTCCTGGGGTATCGATAATGTTAATACGATGCTCTAAAGCACCCTTCTTAACTTTTGCAAGCTCCTGAAGTGTCCAGTGGCATGTGGTAGCTGCAGATGTAATAGTGATTCCTCTCTCCTGCTCCTGCTCCATCCAGTCCATAGTAGCAGTACCTTCATGAGTATCACCAATCTTGTAGTTGATACCAGTATAATAAAGAATACGCTCTGTTAATGTGGTCTTACCAGCATCGATATGAGCCATAATTCCAATATTTCTGGTTCTCTCCAATGGATATTCTCTTCCAGCCATGGATTAAATCCTCCTTACTGTACTTTAAAACTAAAATGAAACTAGAAACGATAGTGGGAGAAAGCCTTATTAGCTTCTGCCATCTTATGCATATCTTCTTTTCTCTTAACGGATGCACCAGTATTGTTGGATGCATCGATGATCTCGTTTGCAAGACGATCCTTCATGGTCTTCTCGCCTCTCTTACGGGAGAACATAGTTAACCAACGAAGTGCGAGAGCCTGACGACGCTCTGGTCTAACCTCGATAGGTACCTGTTAGGTAGCACCACCGATACGGCGAGCCTTAACCTCGAGTACTGGCATGATGTTGTTCATAGCATCCTCAAATACCTCGAGAGCTGGACGTCCGCTCTTCTCTTCAACCTGCTCAAATGCTCCATATACGATCTTCTGTGCTACACCCTTCTTACCATCTAACATGATGTTGTTGATAAGCTTGGTAACAACCTTGTTATCGTACATAGGATCTGCTAAAACTTCTCTCTTCTGAGTATGTCCTTTACGTGGCACGATACTTCCCTCCTTAATAAAATGATTAAATCAACGGTACTCACATGTCTTACTAGTGTACGTGCGGAATTTCTATATCATAAAATGAAATATTTCCAACACTAACTATTATCTGTGATTAAAAAACCCAAAACTTATTTAGCGTCCTTAGGTCTCTTAGCGCCGTACTTGGAACGTGCCTGACGTCTGTTGGCTACACCTGCAGTATCTAAAGTACCACGGATAATGTGATATCTAGTACCTGGTAAATCCTTAACACGTCCGCCACGAATCATAACAACGCTATGCTCCTGAAGGTTGTGACCTTCACCAGGAATGTAGCTGGTAACTTCGATTCCGTTAGAAAGACGTACTCTGGCGATCTTTCTTAACGCGGAGTTAGGCTTCTTAGGAGTCATAGTCTTTACAGCTGTACATACACCACGCTTCTGTGGGGATGGAGCATCTGTTGCCTTCTTCTGTAAGGAGTTAAATCCCTTCTGAAGAGCTGGAGCAGTAGACTTCTTAGCCTGAGACTGTCTTCCTTTTCTAACTAACTGGTTAAATGTTGGCATTCCATTTTACCTCCTATTTTATTTTGCTGAAATCAGGACATAGTAATCCCCTAATTTCGCATGCTCCACTATTATATAAGGGCAAAATGCCTATGTCAAGAACTTTTCTCCAAACATTTTTCCTGACTTCTTTTACTTCTATATATAGTGTCTTCCTTATTATTTTCCCTAAATAAAGGCAACCTAAATAATCCATTTTTCATTCCATGTTGCCCGGCCTGCATGCTTCCCTTTTCAAAAGCAACCTATCCTTTAAATTCTCTCTTCCATGTTGCCTGGCTCGCAAGGACATTTTTTTAAGAGGCAACATTTATCATCTTAAATAGATTTCAGGTTGCCTTTTTTGATAATAACCCTATCTATTTGCGCATTTTCGCCCCTGACTCATCGGCAAAAGGCAACCTAAACAAATGAATATCGCTTCCCGGTTGCCTGGCCAGCCGACACCGCTTTTCAATGAGGCAACCTGAAATGATATTTCTCCTCATTATGTTGCTTTTAACCAGAATATCAACAAGAAATCCTTCCATTTCCTCTTCAAAAAGCAACCCAGATCACCATTTCCCTCCTCCATGTTGCCTGGCCACAGGCAACCCCTTCTAAAGAGGCAACATTCATCTTTTTAAACGGATTATAGGTTGCCTTTCCTGATAATTATCCTATCAATGCCCCGGATGGACCTTGCAGGTCCATAACAAAAACCCCCTCTCCAACCGGAGAGGGGGTATAAATGCTTTATTTGATTACTCGTCAATCTCGCCGTCAGCGTTTACTAACACTTCTTCGCCAGCTTCGAATTTGCCAATAATCTCCTCGGTTAATTCTTGAGCCTTGCGCTCTGCCTCGTAGTCAGCTTCCATAGCTTCCTGTGCGCGGCGCTCTGTTTCCTTAAGGATTCTGATTTCCTCATCAGTATCAAGGGAGAGATTTCTGTATCTCTTCATACCTGTACCAGCTGGAATCAGCTTACCAATGATAACGTTCTCCTTAAGACCAACTAATGGATCGATCTTACCGTGAACAGCTGCATCTGTTAAGACCTTAGTGGTCTCCTGGAAGGAAGCTGCTGATAAGAAGGAGTTGGTTGCTAAGGCTGCCTTAGTGATACCAAGGATTAATCTGGTACCCTCTGCAGGAATTTTTCCTTCTGCAATAAGAGCCTCGTTCTGATCCTCGAAGTCAAGGAAGTCAGCTAAGGAACCTGGTAAGAATGTGGAATCTCCAGCATCCTCAATACGAACCTTCTTTAACATCTGGCGTACGATAACCTCGATATGCTTATCGTTGATATCAACACCCTGGAGACGGTAAACTCTCTGAACCTCACGTAAGAGGTAATCCTGAACTGCACGGGTTCCCTTAATCTTCATGATGTCATGTGGATATACGGAACCTTCTGTAAGCTCGTCACCTGCCTCAAGCTCTGTACCATCTAAGATACGAATTCTTGAACCGTAAGGAATGAGGTAAGTCTTCTGGTCACCAGTTTCCTTGTTGGTAACAACAACTTCTCTCTTCTTCTTGGTATCTCTGATCTCTGCAGTACCTGCAATCTCAGTGATAATAGCAAGTCCCTTTGGCTTTCTGGACTCGAATAACTCCTCGACTCTAGGAAGACCCTGGGTAATATCGTCACCGGCAACACCAAGTCGGAGGCCAAGCGGTCTTAGGAAGACAATAGAGAGGGACAACTCCTTGGCTCACAGAACGACATGGCTACGATCCGACTTGTGATAATAGCAAGTCCCTTTGGCTTTCTGGACTCGAATAACTCCTCGACTCTAGGAAGACCCTGGGTAATATCGTCACCGGCAACACC
>JAZQNS010000080.1:0-2124 GCA_045627425.1 Lachnospiraceae bacterium
CTATTAAGAAGATTGCTGCACCTATCCGTGTAGAGTTAGCTCAGTACAGAGAGTTAGCAGCTTTTGCCCAGTTCGGTTCCGAGCTTGACGATGCTACTGCTGAGAGCCTTGCACAGGGTGAGAGAATTCGTGAGGTGTTAAAGCAGCCTCAGTATCAGCCAATGGCTGTTGAGAAGCAGGTTGTTATCATCTATGCAGCAACAAAGAAGTATCTTCTTGATATTCCAACCGAGAATATCTTACGCTTCGAGGCTGAGCTCTTCGAAGAGATAGAGACCAAGTATCCAGAAATCTTAGAGGGAATCAGAACAACAAAGGTTCTTTCAGAGGAATTAGAGGCTACTTTAGTTAAGGCAATTGAAGAATTCAAGAAGACTTTCAAATAAAACAAGCTAAAAGGCGGTGAATGTTATGGCCTCAATGAAGGACATAAAAAACAGAAAAAGCAGCATACAGAGTACGCAGCAGATTACCAAGGCCATGAAGCTTGTTTCAACTGTAAAGCTACAGAAGGCAAAATCTCATGCGGAGAATGCAAGTCCGTTCTTCAACCATATGTATGACACAGTGTCTGCTATTCTTGCCAAGTCCGAGAATATCAGCCATCCATACTTACAGAGCGGAGAGTCCGATCGAATTGCCATAGTAGTAATCACCTCCAACAGAGGATTAGCAGGCGGTTACAACTCTAACATTGTTAAGTTAGTTACCGGAAGCGAACTCCCTAAGGACAAGGTTGATATCTACGCAATTGGTGGCAAGGGACGAGATGCTCTTTCCATGAGAGGATATAACATTGTTGAGGACGATTCCTCAGTGATGGAAGCTCCTACCTACACTGACGCAAAGGCTATATGCGACAGAGTCTTAGACTCCTTCGCAAAGGGTGAGATTGGAGAAATCTACCTTGCCTATGCTCACTTCAAGAACACAGTTGTTAACGTACCTACACTTCTTAAGCTCCTCCCTGTAGAGGTAGAGGCAAAAGAGGCGGAGGAAGTATCTGGACCAACAGCTCCTATGGGCTTCGAGCCTAACGAGGAGGAGGTTTTAGATGAGATTATTCCAAAGTACGTAACTTCCTTATTCTATGGAGCATTAGTTGAAGCACTTGCCTCTGAAAACGGCGCAAGAATGCAGGCCATGGATTCTGCAACAAGTAATGCTGAAGAGATGATCAGTGACCTGTCACTGAAGTATAATAGAGCCCGACAGGGTGCAATTACCCAGGAGTTAACAGAGATTATCGCAGGCGCATCTGCAATCTCCTAATTTCCAGGCAAAATAAAAACAAGGAGTCATATTATGGCAGACAGAAATGTTGGTAAGATTACCCAGATTATCAGTGCCGTACTTGATATTAAGTTCGAGGAGGGTCACCTCCCTGAGATTAATGAAGCTATCGAGATTCCATTGAAGGACAATGGCAAGCTGGTAGTGGAAGTAGCACAGCATCTGGGAGACGATATTGTAAGATGTATCGCCATGGGACCAACTGATGGACTGACTCGTGGAATGGAAGCCATTGCCACAGGCGCAGCAATCAGCGTACCAGTAGGTGAGAACACCTTAGGCCGTATTTTCAACGTATTAGGCCAGGCTATTGATAATGGCGAGGCACCAACAGACGTTGAATATATGCCAATCCACAGAAAGGCACCTGCATTTGAAGAGCAGGCAACCTCTCAGGAAATGTTAGAGACCGGTATCAAGGTAGTAGACCTTCTCTGCCCATATCAGAAGGGTGGAAAAATCGGTTTGTTCGGTGGTGCTGGTGTAGGTAAGACAGTACTTATTCAGGAGCTTATTCACAACATCGCTACAGAGCATGGTGGATACTCCGTATTTACCGGTGTAGGAGAGCGTACCCGTGAGGGTAATGACCTTTACTATGAAATGAAGGAGTCTGGCGTTATCGACAAGACCACCATGGTATTCGGTCAGATGAATGAGCCACCTGGAGCTCGTATGCGTGTAGGTCTTACAGGACTTACAATGGCTGAGTACTTCCGTGATAAGGGTGGTAAGGATGTCTTACTCTTCATCGATAACATCTTCCGTTTCACTCAGGCAGGTTCTGAGGTTTCCGCAAGTCGGGTCGTAGCCATGTCGTTCTGTGCGCCA
>JAZQNS010000081.1:0-31348 GCA_045627425.1 Lachnospiraceae bacterium
GGGTCTCCAAAACCTTTGGTGGGAGTTCGATTCTCTCATCCCCTGCTACATAGAGCCTGAAAAACGTTGAAAAATAGGCGTTTTTCGGGTTTTTTATTTTTTGAAAACCCAAGAGTAATCAAAAAAGTAATCAAAGTGTTAAATTCATAAGAAAGGAGAGTCGGAGGAGAGGTTTTGCTTTGAATTTTTTTGATTTTTAGGAAAAATAATAAAAAAAGATTGAAAAACTAAGATACCCTTACTCATCGCGAGTAAGGGCTTTTTTGTATTTTAAGACCAGATCATCTTGCTACGTATACCTAATTGTTCGATTACATTTACAAAATCGACGTGGTGATTTCCCCAACCATCGATTGCGACTATCGCGCCATCAAGATTCCATTCTTCAGCCATAATCGCAGTTTCAGTTGCTGTGCTGATTTTTTCGTCACACCCTTCAGATACTCCATCTACAAAGACGGATACAGAATCGATATCAGAATCGCTTAGAAGCTGTCTCGTGACCGGACAGTTATAATAGTGTAAAGTTGTCATTTTGATGCTTGGTCCAAGTCCCATAAAAATTCCCTCCTTGGTTACTTTAATACTTTTCTTGCGAAGTAATCCTGTACAAATTTAATGAATGTTTTTGCGAGAGGTGAAGATTTTTTATAGTTTGGAACTGCAATGCCTAAATAACGATAAGAAGCAGGTGAAAGCGAACGTATTTCACAGTTATTTGGGTATCCATTCACCGTCAACTGTGGAAGTATAGATACTCCCATCTGCTTATTGACCATAGAAATGATCGTGTGATCGTCCATTGCAGAAAATCTGACATTAGGTTTTATATTATATTTGTCTAAGAGTGGCTGTATATCGATGTCTACACCAATTTCTGACTGAATATAAGGGCGTTGCTGAAAACTTTCCAGAGGAATCGCTGTATAAGAAGAAAACGCATCATCAGGTGGTAATACTGCCTTCAGTTCATCTTTTTGCAGATAGAAAAAGTCGTAAGTGGAATTGATTCGTTTACTCAACATTCCCAAATCAACTTCTGCATCCGCCATCCAACGTTCAATTTCAGTTGCTCCGCCTTCTTTAATCTGAATATTGATATCCGGGTGAAATTCTCTGAATTGATTTAGAATATCAGGTAACCAGTTGATGGATATGCTCTTATATGTTCCAATAGAAAGCGTACCAATCTCAATTCCTTTTAATTCATATACAAAACGTTCTAAAACATCGTTTTCATTTACAAATCTACGAATGTACGGAAGTATGTCGCGTCCAATGGGAGTCAGATGAACCCCATAGCGATCTCTGTGTAAGAGTTTCATACCAACTTCTGCTTCTAAATTTTTAAGTGCATGGCTAACCGCTGACTGTGTATAGCCGGTTATTTCAGCAGTCTTTGATATGTTCTGAGTTTCAGCAGTTATCACAAATAACTGGCATTTCTTAATATCCATAGCGTATTAGTCCTGTTAAATAAATCATAAACATAATCAAAGGCATAGTGATTATGAATAAAAATTATATATCCAAAACATTTATTGTGCAATAGGTATAGTGCGAAAAGTTTAGATATGAAATTATACACTATCTGATAGGAATACTATTCGTTTTTCAAATATCTGAGAGTGTGATAGATTGAGTTTACAAGTAATGAATAAATGAAAACATGCGAGTGGAATTTACAATTTTAAAAGAAAGGAGAGATAAGATATGCAGGAAATGTATAGCTTTCTCTTAAGCCAGGGAATAGGTGCTCCTAGTGTACCTGTTGTATCTTTGGCTGAGCATGTTGCCAGAGGACAAAAAATTGCAACTATGCCAGAAGGGAAACTTGGATCTAACATTTTTGCAAGCGTTTCTGGTGTTGTAGAGAGCATTTCAGAAAAAGAGATTAAGATTAAAGCAGATGCTACACAGTCACCTGAGTATGTAAAACTATCAGGAGATAGTCCATTGGAGCTTATCAAAGAGTCTGGACTTGTGGGGCTTGGTGGAGCTGGATTCCCAACATATGTCAAGATCGGGAAGCCATTTTCAGACGGCGGAAGCATCATTGTGAATGCCGCAGAGTGTGAACCAATATTGAGCCACAATATTGAGTTTATAGAAAAACATCCGGAAAAAGTGATTCGCGGACTTGAAATCCTGATGGAAGTGACAAATGCAAGCGAAGGAGTCGTTGCCTTAAAGGCAATTCATCCAGAAGCTATTGAAGCTTTAAAGGGTGCAATCAAAAACCCTAAAATGAGAGTTGCAACACTTCCAAATATGTACCCAATGGGAGAGGAACGAGCAATCGTAAGAGAGGTTTTAGGACCGGTACTTCCGATCACAGCACTTCCAATGCAGGCAAAAGCAATCATCACAAACCTTGAAACAACTTATCGTGCTGCTGAGGCAGTTGATGATAAAAAACCATTGATTGATAAAGATATGACAGTGGCTGGAAAAATCAAGGGAGATAATATTCAGACTTACTTTGATATACCAATTGGAACAACAGTAGGCGAAATGATTGAGCGTGCTGGTGGAATTGGTGAAGATTTCGGCGAAATTATTATGGGTGGTCCATTTACGGGAAAGAAAACAAGTATGGAAGCTCCAGTTGTGAAAACTACAGGTGGAATCATCGTTACACAGGAGCCACTTCCAGCACCAGACAAGATTGGACTTTTGGTTTGCGCTTGTGGTGCGAACGAAGAACGTCTTGCTGAAATTGCAAAGGATCTTGGGTCAGAAGTGGTAGGAGTTGAGTACTGTAAACAGGCAAAAGAGCCAAAACCAGGAGCACCTCGTAAATGTGAGAATCCGGGAAGATGTCCTGGACAGGTTCAGAAGGTAATGGCGCTTAAAAAAGCTGGTGCAAAAGCGGTTCTCATCAGTAACTGTACAGATTGTTCAAATACAGTTATGTCATGCGCACCACAATTGAAACTTCCGGTATATCACTGTACTGATGGTGCACTTCGTGCAGTAAATATGAAACTGATTCGTAGAATCAGACCAGAGAACCAATAAGGAACTTTTCATTTCTATGTCATATAGAAATGTTGAGAATATTATTTTAGGGGGAATGATACACATGTCAATTACACAAGAAACATTACAATCTCATTTGAAAGACCCTGCAATTTTCTGTTGCCGTAGACAGAAGGGTCTTGTAGTTGGTGCAGCTGATCTTGAGGATCCAGGTTTATTCGATGATATGATAGATGCAGGATTACTTACTTTAAGTGATGATGGACTCACAATTGAACAGGTTATCGGAAAAACACTGATCAGTGATTGTGAAGCACTTACACCAATTACAGCAGATATTTTAGATGGTGTGAATGAAGTAGCTGATGCAGCACCTGCAAAAGAAGAGGCTAAGGAAGAAGCTCCAGTTGTTGCACCAGTAGTAGGAGGAAATGGTATGATTCATATTGAAATCAACAAATTAGAAGGTCTTAGCCTTGATATCCCAGTTGGCGCTGCAATCGCTGGAGCAGTTGCACCAGCTACAGCTAAACCTGCAGCACCAGTTGCTACAGGAGAAAAAACAGTAATCCGTAAATTGGTAAAACAGCATATCAAAATCAATGATGCAGAGATTGGAACAGAAACATCAATCAAAGATGGAAAAATTACAATCGATGGAAGCATTATCGAAAAAGCTGTTTTAGAAGATAAGTTAGTAAAGAGTGTAGCTCTTGACGTAATTAAACCAAGCGAAAGACATATCTATACAGAGACAATCATGGATGTTTGCCCAATCGCAACAAAAGTTGAAGGCGAACTTGGTGAAGGTATCACAAAGGTTGTTGATGGTGTTGTATTTATGCTTACAGGTGTTGATGAGGACGGAACTCAGGTTCATGAATTTGGTTCTTCTCAGGGTTGGTTAGATGAGAAAATGTATTTTGGACATCCAGGATGTGCAGATGAGAACGATATCATCATCCGTTGCCATGTTGTAATCGAAAGATTAACAGGTATGTCTCGTCCAGGCCCTCTTGCTGCACACAAAGCACAGGATTATATCGTGCAGGCTCTTCGTGATGAGTTGAAAGGATATGAGGGAGAAATCGTACGTGAAGAAATTTGTGAAGATGTTCGTCGTAAAGGTAACCCACGTGTTGTTCTTGTTAAAGAAATCATGGGACAGGGAGCTATGCATGACAACGTAATCTGCCCAACAGAGCCATGTGGAATCGCAGGCGGACAGATGAACGTAGACTGTGGAAACGTTCCAATTATGCTTACACCAAACCAGGTACGTGATGGATCTATCCATGCACTTACATGCATCGGACCAGCTACAAAAGAAATGACACGTCATTACATCCGTGAGCCACTCGTAGAGGGACTTGCAGCTGATGAAGAGCTTGATCTTATCGGTGTTGTATGTGTTGGTTCTCCACAGGTTAACGATGAGAAACTTTGGGTATCTGAGAGACTTGGATCACTTCTTGAAGGTCTTGATATCGATGGATGTATCATCACAACTGAAGGATTTGGAAATAACCATATCGACTTTATTCAGCATATCGGACAGGCTGGAAAACGTGGTATCCCAGTAGTTGGTGTATCATTCTGTGCATATCAGGGACAGCTTGTTGTTGGTAATGAGTATGCTACAGCAATGGTTGAAGAGAACATGGATGCAGGCGGATTTGAGAACGATATCGCTGGTACCTCTTGTGTTACACCAGAGGTTGCTACTCGTGCTATTCAGATGTTGAAAAACAGAATGGCTGGCGTTGAAATCCTTCCAGCTGAAAAGAAATGGAACAATGATGTAATCAACAGCAATAACAAGATCTTAGGTCTTCCAGAGACTAAGCTTGTACAGAGTGGAACATTACACTAATGAAAATTGATTATCAAATTAATCCAGCCCTTATGGGTGGAGTAGTAAAAAATATAACGGAGAAAGGCCTGGTTCACATTAATCTTAACGGACGATTAGGTGTGTTCGAAGTAACCCCTGATATGATCCTCGATGACGTTGAGATTGAACCAGGACATGTACTCCAATTCTATTTTAGTTATATACAGGTAACGAATCGAGCATACGAATACGACTTGTCGGATTTGAATCCTGAATATGGAATGACTCCAACATTAGTGGGTGGAAAATTCACTCAGGTTAATGATTCAGCTATTGAAGCTGAGATTATGGATGGCAAGGGAACTGTAGCAGTGCCTAGAAGATGGGTTTTCACAGATTCTGTGCTTGAAGTAGGTCAGGAATGTGAATTTTACTTCAGTCGTATGAAAATTGTGGACAAAATTAAGTTGCCAGCCCCAGAAACTTTCAAATAATAACCTTATATAGGAATATAGGAGGCAAAATAAATGAAATTAACAACTAAAGAAGGACTTCGCTCTGAAATCTTTGTACCGGTTACTCCAAAGCCAGTATTTACAGAACTCAAGAAACCACTTAGTGAATGTAAAGTTGCATTCATTACAGCTGGTGGTATTCATAAAAAAGACCAGACACCATTTAACACATCTGGTGACTTCTCATACAGAACAATTCCTTTTGATACACCATCTGATAATCTTATGGTAACACATGGTGGATTCGATAACTCTGACATCAACAAAGATGTTAATGCTATGTTCCCAATCGATCGTCTTCATGAGTTAGTAGAAGAAGGATTTATTGGATCACTCGCAGATGAGACATATACATTCATGGGCGGCGGCGGAAACGTTGAGAAATTTACAAACGAGACAGGCCCAGAAATCGCTAAGAAATTAAAAGCACAGGGTGTGGATATTGTTCTTTGTACAGGTGGATGTGGAACATGTCACCGTTCAGCTACAATCGTAACACGTGCTTGCGAGGCAGAAGGAATGAGTTGTGTAGTTATCGCTGCACTTCCTCCAATTGCTCGTCAGCAGGGTGCTCCACGTATTACAGCTCCACACGTTCCGATTGGATCTAATGCTGGAGAGCCAAACAACATTCCAATGCAGATTGCTATTCTGAAAGAATCTTTAGAGTATGTACGTGATTGTCCATCATTCAATCAGACAAAGGTTCTTCCATACGAGTATCGTCATAACGTATAAAAGAAAGTATAATTTAGCAAGACAAAACAAAGAGACTATCGCTTAGTGCGATAGTCTCAGAGTGTAAGACAAAGCACTGTTTTTTATTAATAAAACAGTAGAGAATAATTGGTCAAGAAGGAAAAGGATTTTCTTTTATTGAAAACTTGTGCCGCTTTTGTCTTAAGTTCTCAGTGTTTGCATTGATAAATGCAAACTTAATGCTTACTATTTGTGAAACGGTCCGTTATTTCAATTGAATATTATAGTGCTAAGTATACAATCATGATCTAGGGGATCAGGCAGGAATGCCTGATCCCTAATTTTACTTTATTAGGAAAGTTCTCCGAAAGGAGAACTTTCCTATAAAGTAAAAAAAGAACTTCCAATTCCGTTGGGAAAAGGAAGTTCATATTTATTAAGGGTTACTAAATAGTACCAAAGATTCTGTCACCTGCATCGCCTAAACCAGGAACGATGTAAGCATTCTCGTTAAGCTTCTCATCTAAGTGACCTACATAAATCTGCACATCCGGATGAGCCTTGTGTAATCTCTCGAGTCCCTCTGGAGCTGCGATGATACACATAAACTTAATCTTTTTGCCGCCATGCTTTTTAATCTGGTCAATGGCATCAACAGCGGAACCGCCAGTTGCAAGCATTGGATCTGTGACCACAATGGTTCTCTCCTCAATGGGATTAGGAAGCTTGCAGTAGTATTCTACTGGCTCGTGGGTTTCTTCATCTCTGTACATTCCGATATGTCCAACCTTTGCGGTAGGTGTTAAAGCTAAAACACCGGAAACCATTCCAAGACCTGCTCTTAAAATTGGCACGATGGCAAGCTTTCTTCCACTTATCATTGGAGTCTTGCAGCTAGTGATTGGAGTCTCAATCTCCACGTCTTCCATTGGAAGATCCTCAAGTGCTACGAAGCCCTCTAACATTCCAATCTCTTCAACGAGCTTTCTGAACTCATTAGTACCAGTATTCTTATCTCTAAGCATTGAGATTTTATGCTGGATTAATGGGTGAGTCATAATGTAAATGTTCTTTTCGTTCTCAAAATTCATTATTTATCTTCCTCCTCTGGATGAATACCAATACCGCGGTTAACATCACCAGATGGATTCTTGCCGAATTCATAGTCGTTACCAGGAAGTATTGCATTTAATAAGATTCCTGCGAGTGCAGCGATTGCAAGAGCGGTAAGTGTGATGGAAGCAGAGCCAATCTGGAAGGTAAGTCCGCCGGAGAAGCCTAAGCCACACACGAAGATAACGCCTGCAATTATTAAGTTTCTTGACTTCTTAAAGTCTACCTGATTCTCAACTACATTTCTGACACCAATCGCGGAAATCATACCGTAAAGCATGAAGGAGATACCGCCTACGATAGCGGATGGCATTGTTGAAATAATAGCGGAGAACTTAGGAATAAAGGAAAGAACAACAGCGATACCAGCTGCGATTCTGATTACTCTTGGGTCGTGAACTCTTGATAACTCAAGCACACCAGTGTTCTCACCGTAGGTTGTGTTGGCAGGACCGCCAAGGAATCCGGCAAAAGCAGTAGCGATACCGTCTCCCATAAGGGTTCTGTGGAGACCAGGATTGGAGATGAAGTTCTCACCAACTGTAGCGGAAATTGCTGACATATCTCCTATGTGCTCCATCATTGTTGCAATAGCGATTGGCGCCATTACAAGGATTGAAGTGAGATCAAACTTAGGAAGCTGGAAGGCTGGGAGACCAACCCATGAAGCTGAACCGATAGCGGCAAAATCTAAAATTGCAGTTCCGTCTGCATTGGTAATGCCTGCAAGGTTTAAGATTACAGCTACAGCATAAGCGATTACAACACCCATAAGAATAGGAATAATCTTGAACATTCCCCTTCCGAAGATGTTAAAGATGATGATAACTGCTAATGCGATAATTGCTAAGAACCAGTTGGTCTTGGCATTATTGATTGCTGAGCCTGCAAGGGAAAGACCGATACAGATAATGATTGGACCTGTAACTACTGGTGGTAAATACTTCATAACGCGGTCTACGCCAACTAACTTGATGATGCCTGCAAGTACCAGATAGAGGAGTCCTGCAATCATAATACCGCCGCAGGCATATGCAGCCTTGTCATTTACAGACATTGTTGCGTATGCACCAGTATTTAACTGGGAGATAGTTAAGAAACCGCCTAAGAAAGCGAAGGATGAACCAAGGAAAGCTGGAACTTTAAACTTAGTACAGATGTGGAAAATGAAGGTACCGACACCGGCACAGAAAAGTGTGACTGCAACTGTTAAGCCCTGAGTTGGAGCTGCGCCACTATAGTCCTTGAAGTATCCTGCAACAAGAATTGGAACAAGAATTGTAGCGCCGAACATAGCGAACATGTGCTGAAGGCCTAAGATAAACATCTTAACAGGGCCTAATGTTCTGGCGTCACGGATGGTGAAATCTTTGGAATCATTCATGGTTAATAACCTCCGTATAATATAATTTTTCATGTATCATTTTACATCTTTTTGCATTTTAATACAATTGAATCAGTTACCAAAAAGGATATAAATATAGAGACGATACAAAAATTATGATATGATTACAGAAAGTGATTATCGGAGGTAATTATGTACAAGGTCGCCATAGTAGAAGACGAGGAAATGTATGTGAAACAGCTGACAGAATACCTTACGCAGTACGGGAAGGAATTCGGCAGAGATTTTGATATTACCGTATTTAATGATGGAGATGATATAGTCCACAGGTATAATAGCCAGTTCGACCTTATCCTTATGGATGTTCAGATGAAGTTTATGGATGGAATGTCCGCCGCAGAGGAAATTAGAAAGGTGGACCAGGAGGTGGTTATAGTCTTTATAACCAACATGGCCCAGTATGCCATCAAGGGCTATGAAGTGGATGCCATGGACTACATCCTTAAGCCAATCAATTATTTTGCCTTCAGTCAGCGTCTTGAGAGGGTACTGGGACGCATGAAGAAGAGAGAAGGCAAAATGATTGTAATATCAGTTAAGGGAGGAAGCGTCAGAAAAGACATTAATGAAGTTTACTATGTGGAGAGTCAGGGTCACACCCTTCTCTTCCATACTAAAGGCGAAGTATTAGAAACCAGCGGAACCATGAAAGATGTTGAGGAACAGCTTTTGCCTCTTAATTTCTTCAGGGGAAACAAGGGCTATCTCATTAACCTTGCAGCTGTTGAGTCTGTTGAGGAGAGCGAGGCTACGGTTAAGGGAGAGAAACTTGCCCTAAGCCGAGGCAGAAAGAAAGAATTCATGGAGGCCCTGACCAGATACTGGGGCGAGACCATGAAATAGGAGGCAAAATGGAAGTCGGATTGTTAGATATACCAAGAGTCTACACGGCGGTGGCTGAGTGGTCTGCATGCATAGTCTTTCTTCTATTATTAAGAAGAAGATTCGATAAGTATAGATCAGTAGCACTGTCAGTTACTTTTTTGATTGTTCAGGCAGCCTTTATGCAGTTGACAGACGGCGTGGTTTTAGGCTTATGGATTCCCTGTATGATGATAGCCTTTGGCCTTATGGTTCTGCTTATTTATCTCATGAGCAGGCTAAATATTCTGGAGTCCACATATTTTGCCATAATTGCCTTTACGGTGGCTGAGTTTGGAGCCTCTATGGAGTGGCAGATAGCGAGTTTTATCTGGCCCATGAATCCTGGGTATGGTATAAAACAGGTCATATTTATGCTGGTTTTTTACGCAGCTGTTAATGCAATAGTCTACAGAACTTTCAGGCCATATCTTGAGAAGGAACCTTACATAAGACTTCATAACAATGAATTTTACTCGGCTCTTATAATGGGTGTTTTGGCTTTTGCCGCCAGTAATTTAAGCTACATATCAAAAAATACCCCATTCAGCGTTCAGTATGATTTTGAAATTGGAGTAATAAGAACAATTGTGGACCTTGGAGGACTTGCGCTTCTCTATGCCCATTTTGTCCAGATTATGGGGGCGAGGGCAAGACAGGATTTAGAGTCAGTCCAGAGAGTCTTAGAGGCTCAGTACCAGCAGTACAAGCAGTCCAGAGAGAGTATAGAGGTTATTAATTATAAGTACCACGATCTAAAGCACCAGATAAATTTCCTTAGAAGTGAGGAGGACCCTGAGAAGAGAAAGGCCTACCTTGACAAGATGGAGGAGGAAATAAAGCAGTACGAGCTGCAGAATAAGACTGGTAATACTGTAGTTGACACCATGCTCACATCAAAATCCCTTTATTGCGACAAGCATGGCATTACCCTTACATCCGTGGTTGATGGAGAGGCAGTTGCTTTTATGGACACCATGGATATCTGTTCTATATTTGGAAATGCTCTTGATAATGCTATTGAGTATTCTCTTAAGCTTAAGGATAAGGAGAAGAGGCTGATTCATGTCACTGTGGCAACCCAGCATAACTTCGTTATGATCAGATTTGAGAACTACTTCGAAGGTAAGCTTAAGTACGAGAAGGGAAAAATAGTCAGCACCAAGAAAGAGCACAACTTCCATGGTTACGGCATTAAGTCTATCAGGTATATTGCCAACAAGTATAACGGAGTGGTGACCATCGATACCAAGGATGGTTGGTTCGACTTAAAAATACTCATACCTATTCAGGAAGAGAATGAATAGTAAATAGATAAGACAGATAGGAGGCTTTCCCTTTGAGGAGGGCCTTTTATTGTATATTGTGTATAGTTATGCATTGGAGTATTTGTGCAAAAGGACAGTGGACAATTCAGTTTGTGCAAATAAATTGCAGTTTATGAAGAATGAAAAAAAGATTAAAGACCCTGTGATAGAATACAAAATGTAGTAGCCAATAGGGGCTGCAAAAACAATCTTTTAGGAGGAAAAAAGATGTTAGGTATTAATATTGCCGACGTGATTAGCGTCATTAGTAGCATCCAGAACTACCTCGTTGCTTTGTGCGTAGTACTCGTACTTGCAATTGTAGTTACTGTAGCTGTTCTTAAGCTTCAGAAGCCACTTAAGAAGTTAATCAGAAAGGAAGCATGGTTATGCTTCGCATTAGTAGTAGTAGTAATTGTAAACATGATCGTAATGGGACCTATGTACAGTATGATCAACATGGTTGCAGGTGACACAGCATCCGGTGAGATTTCTGCAGAGAGCATCGCTTCTGCACAGGAGCTCTGCGAGGAGATTGCTAACGAGGGTATCGTTCTTTTAAAGAATGACAACTCTGTACTTCCACTTGCAAATAAGAAGGTCAACGTATTTGGCTGGTCTTCAACAAACCCTGTTTACGGTGGTACAGGATCCGGTTCCTTATCAGCTAACTATCCTACAGTATCCTTACTTGACGGACTTAAGAACGCAGGTATCGAGTACAACCAGGACTTAGTTGATTTCTATACAAGCTGGAGAACAGACAGACCATCTGTAGGTATGATGGGTCAGGACTGGACTATTCCAGAGCCAACTGTTGAGGAGTACGGCGACTTATTTGACACAGCACTTGAGTATTCTGATACAGCAATTGTTGTTATCGCTCGTTCCGGTGGAGAGGGTGCAGACCTTCCAACGAGCTATGACGGTGTAGAGACATATGTATTTGATGAGAATTCCTGGTTCGGTGCAACTGGTACACGTTACTCTGATCAGGCTGATGATTTAGACGCAAGCAAGCATTATCTCGAGCTTTCTAACCGTGAGAGAGCAATGCTTGAGGAAGTTACATCAAGATTCGATAAGGTTATCGTAGTTGCAAACGCAGCTAATACTATGGAGCTTGGCTTCGTAGATGAGATGGGTATTGATGGTTTAATCTCCTGCCCAGGTACTGGTCAGACAGGTTTCAATGGCCTTGGAAACATCCTTTCTGGTGCTGTTAACCCATCCGCAAAGACAGCAGATACTTTTGTTTATGATTTATTAAGCACACCAACAGCTAACAACTTTGGTAACTTCGTATATGACAACATGGATGAATATGCAGTAGAGAACATGTTTGCTGAGGGCGGTTCGGCTTGCCCTACATTTGTTAACTACACAGACAGCATCTATGTAGGTTACAAGTTCTATGAGACAGCAGCAACAGAAGGTTTAATCGACTATGAGGCTACTGTTCAGTTCCCATTTGGCTATGGACTTTCTTATACAACATTTGAACAGACCATGGGCGAACTTACAGAGTCTAACGGAACTATCTCCTTCGACGTTACAGTAACAAATACTGGTTCTGTAGCTGGTAAGGATGTAGTAGAGGTTTACTACAACCCACCATATACCAACGGCGGCGTTGAGAAGGCTTCAGCTAACTTAGTTACATTTGCTAAGACATCCGAATTAGCACCAGGTGCATCTGAGACAATTACAATGTCCTTCTCTACAGAGGATATGATGTCCTACGATGAGTCAGGTGAAGGCGGATACGTATTAGAGGCTGGTGATTATGTAATCTCCATCAACTCTGATTCCCACCATATCATTGCTTCCCAGGTATGGAACAATGCAGCAACAGCTTACGGACGTGAGTCTGATGAGGTTGCAGCAACCAACCAGTTCCAGGGTTATCTTGGTGAGGGCAACGGTGAAGTTACATACTTAAGCCGTGCAAACGGATTTGCTAATTACAGTGAGGCTGTTGCAGCTCCAACAAGCTACAGCATGTCTGATGAATTAGTAGCAACATACTTTAACAATACTAACTGGGATGTAAACTCTGAAATCGATGAAGCTGACGAGGTTCCAACAACTGGAGCTGACAACGGCAGAACTCTTGCAGAGTACAGAGGCCTTGACTATGATGATCCAGCATGGGAAGAGTTACTTGACCAGTTAACAATTGATGATATGAAGAACCTTATCGGTACAGGTGGATACCAGACAGTTGAGGCTTCTTCCGTTGGTAAGGTAACAGCTATCGACTGCGATGGTCCTGCTTCTATCAACAACAACTTTACAGGCGGCGCTTCTATCGGATTCGAGGCAGCTGTTATGATCGCTTCCACATGGAACGTTGATCTTGCTCAGGCATTCGGTTCTTCCATCGGACAGATGGCAGACGAGATGGGTGTTTCCGGTTGGTATGCACCAGCTATGAATACACACAGATCCGCATTCGCAGGACGTAACTTCGAGTACTACTCTGAGGATGGTGTTCTTGGTGGACAGATGGCAGCACATGCAGTTGCAGGTGCAGCTGAGCACGGTGTATACTCCTTCATCAAGCACTACGCATTAAATGATCAGGAGACTAACAGAACAGGCCTTATCTGTACATGGGCTACAGAGCAGTCCATCCGTGAGATTTACTTAAAGCCTTTCGAGACTGCAGTTAAGCAGGCTAACGCAGGCGCAGTAATGTCAGCATTCAACAATATCGGTACAGTTCCAGCACAGTGCCATGATGGATTATTAAACGTAGTTCTTCGTGACGAGTGGGGCTTCCGTGGATTCGTATTAACAGACTACTTCGGTGGATACGGATACCAGAACGCTGATCGTTACATCAGACATGGTAATGACTGTATGTTAGCTACATACGACACAGGATTTAACTACATAACAGACACAACTTCCGGTACAGGATTACAGGCAGCTAGACTTGCATGTAAGAACATCCTTTACACAGTTGTTAACTCCCGTTCCTATGCTACAGACGTTGCAACATCTGCACCAGGCTGGGTAACAACAGTTCATGTAGTTGATGGAATCCTCGTAGTTCTTTTCTTACTCCTTGAGTTCTTCGCAATCAAGAAGTTCTTAAAGGCTAAGAAAGAGGAGCCAGCAGTTACTGTTGAGTAATTAGACCTTAGGGTTTTTGGTATGGGAGGATTCGTCCTCCCATATTCTTTAAAGAAAGGATAGTTATGAAGAAAATAGCAGATTGGTGGATGTCCCACTGGAGATCCTTTGAAGAGAAGCATCCTAAGGGAGCAAAGCTTGCATACCAGATTTTTTACTTCATCATTTTTAGTGAAGGAGTTACAATCTTCCAGTATTTGGTATTCACATTTATGCCTAAGGTATTAGGACTTGGATTGGCTGGTACAGAGTTTATGTGGCCTCAGGTTCCACTTACCCTCTTTGGGGTTTCCTACAAGTGGAATATCTTTGGCTATGACATTGTATATGATGCGGCGGGCGCGGTTGCTATTGGTGGCGGACTTGGATACTTTATCTCTTATGAGACAGGTACCTTCTTGGCACAGTGTATCAATTTCCCATTACAGAGAAATATTACATTTAAGAGCCACGGCAACCCATGGTATCAGGCAATGTGGTATTTCATTGCATGGCTCATTATCTCCATGCTCTGTAATGCAGTTAATGGATTATGGATGCCAATAGCAGCAGTATATCTGCCATTAGCAGTTTATAACCTTTTAGTTACCTTCATTACAGGAGGTATCTCAATGATCATCTTCTTCTTCGTATTTAAGATTATTTTCCCAGAAGGCGAGAAGAAGGAAGCATAAAACTACTTGTTGAAAATACGAAAGAAGCACAGGGGATCCTGTGCTTCTTTGTTTTGTTTAGGCAAAAAGAAAGTTAAAAATATGGAGTATTAAGGAATCATATAGTATAATTAAATGGATTATGGGACATTTCGCCCTTGGTTAAATACAAGATAAAAAGTCTTAGGAGGCTATTTAATGTTTAGAGCTATAAAGTACGTTTTAAAGGAGCACATGGACAACCTATACCGTATCTACACTATTACCAGATACTCTATAGTTGCGGATATTAGTGACTCCAAGTTGGGACTTTTCTGGAAGTTCGCAAACCCAACCATTCAGGTTCTTACCTACTGGTTCCTTTTTGGTCTTGTTTTCCAGAGAAAGGCTGTTGATAACATTACCTATCTGCCATGGATGATAGCAGGTATGAGTGTGTGGTTCTTCATTAGCCCATGTATCACAGGTGGCTGCAATTCCATCTTCAGCAAATCCAATGTAATTACCAAAATGAAATTCCCGGTTTCTATTTTGCCGGCTACCACAGTGCTTGAAGAATTCTTCAATCATTGCTGCTTCTTAATAATTGTTCTGGTGGTTTTAACTGTCTACGGATATTATCCAAGCATTTACTGGCTATGGTTTATCTATTACATGATTTCCGCTATTTTCTTTGCAACCAGCTTCGCAATGGTTCTCTCTGTGCTAAACATGCTTGCAAGAGACACAAGAAAATTCATGCTCTCAATCATGAGACTTTTACTCTATATGACACCAGTTTTGTGGGACATTAACAGACTGCCTCACGAGATTCAGGTGATAATGAAATGTAACCCAATTTACTACATTGTATGCGGCTACAGAGACTGCTTCTTCTATCACAGAGGACTTCTCTACTATTGGAAGCAGATGGCTGTCTTCTGGTTCATTACCCTTGTGTTATTCGGAGTGGGATCCCATATGATGTACCGTTTCAAGACTAAGTTTATTGATCTGTTATAGGAGGCAAAAATGAATCAGGAAGAATATGCAGTAGTTTTTGATCATGTTTCCAAAATATACAAGCTGAAAGACGCTAACCACAGAAAGGGTACTAAGAATCAGTATTTCTATGCCCTGAGAGATATCAGCTTCAAGATAAAAAAAGGAGAGGTATGCGCAATCTTAGGCACCAACGGTTCCGGCAAGTCCACCATGAGTAATATTCTTGCAGGAATCAGCGAGGCAGATGAGGGCGAGATTACCGTAAACGGAAGACAGGAGTTAATAGCAATTCAGGCTGGACTTAACTCTCAGCTTACTGGACTTCAGAATATTGACTATAAGGGAGCCCTTTTAGGCCTTAACAGAAAGAAGGTTGAGGAGCTTAAGGAAACAGTAATTGAATTTTCCGAAATCGGTGACTTCCTTGAGCAGCCAGTTAAGAAGTATTCTTCAGGTATGAAATCAAGACTTGGATTCTCCATTTCCCTGGCTCTTGATCCGGATATCTATATTGTTGACGAGGCTCTGTCTGTAGGCGATAAGGGCTTTGCAGACAAGTGCTTAAAGAAGATGAATGAGCTTAGAAATAACGACGGCAAAACCATCATCTTTATTTCTCACTCCCTTCAGCAGTGCAGAAACTTCTGCCAGACTGCAATGTGGATTGAGGGCGGTAAACTTGTTGAGTACGGAGATATAGAGACTGTAAGTAAGCATTACGAGGATTATGTTATCAAGTTTAAGGAGATGACAGGTAAGGAGAAGAAGGCGGAGAACAAGAGAAAGTTCGAGGCCCGTGTCATCGAGGAGGACAGCAAGAGTCCATATCTTAAGCTTGTGGACTTCTTTAGAAGGTAGGCCATTAAGATTGCTTTAAGGTTGGAAAACTATAATTGACTTATTAAAGCGTGAAAGGATACCAATTTATGACATACAGCGTAAAGAAGAAAGGCCATATCTTAGCTGCAGCAATGCTATTTTTAATCTGCATTCTGTCTTTTGCCGGAATTTCCAGAGCATCGGATCAGGGAATCAGAGTAGACTACGCAGATCTAAACCTCTGTGATGACAACGCTGCCTACACTCACTATATAATAGTGGGCCTGTCTGGAGACATGGATAAGATTACTACCTGTAACCTCACCCTGAAGGGGGAGGGCCAGCAGCAAAGTCCAATATTCTACAGAAAAGACGGCCAGTCCCTGGTTTTCTATTACAGACTGCCGATGGGAGATTACACACTTTCTACCTTTAGCTATATCTATGATGGAAAACAGTACACAGCTGATATGACTGAGCTTTCCAAAAAGAATGAACTAATAGATTCCGAGCTTTCTGTAAGCCTTACTGACGAGGAGAGGGCTTTAATTGAGGAGAAGGCTGGAGCTCTTAGCAGCTTCTTGACGCCTACAGTATCAAGATGTGCTGCAGTCACATCAATTGGTGAGTCAAGACTGCAGGCCTCAGTTATTGGTAAGAAGCTTGGAGAGGGCAAATACGTTGTTGTGATTGATCCGGGTCACGGTGGAAAGTGCGGAGCCAGCAGAACCATAAATGGTATCAAGTATTACGAGGATGATTTTACCTTAAAAATTGGAAACTACATACAGGCGGAACTTGCAAACTATAGCGATATAACAGTTCTAATGACAAGAACCACTGACACTAATGTATCCTTTGAGTCGAGATGTAATCTTGCGGGAGATAATGGGGCAGTGCTTTTAGTCAGCCTTCATTTAAATGCCACAGCTACCACAACCACAGATACCCATGGCGCTGAGGCTATATATCAGAATTCGAATTATAACCCGGAGGTAGCAGCTAAATCCAAGGAGATAGCTGAAATCATGGTAAGGGGCTTAGAATCCATAGGACTAACCTACAGATCCATCTACTACAAGAATGGAGCAAGCAAGTTTGATGATGGCTCCATAGCAGACAATTTTGCCATTAACAGAATGTGCAAGCTTGTTGGAGTGCCAGGCATAATTTTAGAGCACTGCTTCCTAAACAACATGAGCGACTTCGAAAACTTCCTTAGCACTGAGGACAAGGTTATGGCCCTTGGAGTGGCTGATGCTAAATCCATTGTCTCTTACCTTGGTGCGGGAGAAACAGCCAGCGGTGAACTTGGAGCTGCAAAGATTAGCAAGATTGTTGCCAACGGTTCAACTGCATCTGTAACCTTCAGCTACACAGGCACCATGGCCCCAAGCGGTTACGCCTTGTACAGAAGCTTAAGTAAAGACGGAGAATACACTAAGGTTGCAACCGCAGTAGCCACAGCCAAGAATGTAAAAGATACCAGCATGGAATATGGTGTCACTTACTACTACAAGGTGGTTCCTTACAGTGACAGGGCAGATGGTTATAAGGAGGGAACAGCTTCAGCGGTAGTTTCTACATACAGATGTAATGCTCCAAGCATCAACACACTTGAGAGAAGTGGAGACGGCTACATGTTAATGTGGGATGCCGTAGAAGGAGCTGGCAGCTACACAATTCAGCGAGCAACGGTTACTGGCGGCACCTTCAGTACATTAGCTTCATCCACCAGCAATTCATACGTAGATACCACGGCAAAGGCCGGGACTGAATATATATATAGGGTTAGGGCTGTAAAGAGTTATAACTCTGTCAGCAACTATTCATCCTACTCAACAGCGAGATTTGTTGGGGTATCAAGCCTGGAGGTTATGCCAGATGGGGCTAGCGCCTTAGTATCCTGGTCTGACCTAAGTTACGCAACAGGCTTTAAGATTTACAGAAAAGCTGTTACAGCTTCAAGCTACAGTCTGATTGCAACCCTTTCAAGAGCAGAGGGACTTAGTTATCTTGACACAGGAATAGCAGGGTCCACAGCCTACGATTACAAGATATATGCTTACGTGACAATAGGTTCGTCAAGCTACATGAGTCTTCCTAAGCTGGCTACCTTTATTGGAACCCTTGAAACAGGCAAAATTACTGGCCTTAAGACAGGAAGCTCAGGCTCAGTGACTATAAGTTACAGTGAAATACCTGGTGTAAGCGGATATGAGATTTATAGAAAGAGCAAAATAAATGGTACAGCCAGCCTTGTGGGCACAGTGGCAGCAGGTACCTTAACATATTTAGATGAGACAGCTTCTAAAGGAAAGGCATATTTCTACGCAGTTAGAGGCTATGTAAAGGGAAGCACAGCTACAGGTTATTCAGAGCTTTCGGATTATCTTTTGTCTGGACCTTATCTTAAGGCAGCAGTGTCCTACAGCGATACGGAAAACAAGATTAACTGGACACCACAGGACAATGTATCCGGCTACAAGATTTACAGAAAGACCGGAAGTGACGGCAGCTACAAGCTAATAAAGACCCTCACAACTGTGGACAGCTACACCTACACTGACACTAAGCTTACAGCGGGAACCGCTTACTATTACAGAGTTAGAAGTTTTATTGAAGTAGAGGTGGAGGGAAAGAAGGAAAACAAGCTAAGTAAGATTATCGACGGTAACAAGGCAGTGCCAACAAAGGGGCCTGAAGTGACTTCGGCAGGTGTTTCCGGAAGCAATAAGATTACAGTATCTTACACCAAGGTTACAGGTGTTAAGGGCTATAGAATTTACAGGAAAGTTCACGGTTCCACCTCATCCTACAAGAAGGTTGGAGAGGTTAGCGGAGAGGACAGCTTAAGCTTCACTGACACCAGTGTGGATTCCTCTAAGACCTATGACTATGTGGTGAGAGGTTTCTATAAGGAGAATGGTCAGTATGGTTATACCGGTTATTCTGAGGCCATGACCAGCAACATTGGTCTTGAGTCAATAGAGGCTGTTTCAGCGACAAGTGTCAAACTTAGCTGGAGCAAGTCCTTAAGTTATACCGGAATCAAGATATATAGAAAGAAATCTACTGGCAGCAAGTACAGCCTTATTAAGACACTTACTATTTCCAAAGGAAGCTATACAGACACTGGCTTAACTGCAGGAACAAGCTACGATTACAAGGTTATTTACTATACAACAAAGAACGGAAAGACCA
The DNA here is from genome assembly GCA_045627425.1 of Lachnospiraceae bacterium. Classification (GTDB taxonomy): domain Bacteria; phylum Bacillota; class Clostridia; order Lachnospirales; family Lachnospiraceae; genus XBB1006. Next base: position 19,518 of record JAZQNS010000081.1, read on the forward strand.
CTAACACAAGTCCATATATTACCAGCATTACAACCATGGAAACCCCTGTCATCAGCAGCTGTAGAAGAGAGGCAACAGGCGGAATACTGGTTAAGTGGGGTAAAATCACAGGAGCAACAGGCTATCAGATTTACAGATCCACCAAGGCATCAAGTGGCTATGTTAAGGTCGCTTCTGTAAGCGGGGCATCCACTACTTCTTATACAGACAAGGAAGCTACAGACAATGTAATATATTATTACAAGGTAAGGGTTTATGTTAAGAAGGATGGCAAATATTCCTACTCAGACAAGAGCAAGGTCTTTATTTCAAGTCCAGCAGCACCTACCCTCACATCAAAGTCCAGTGAGTCCTGTCAGATAAGCTTTACTGGTTTAACTGGGGCCAAGTCCTATAACTTATACAGAATGAAGGCAGGAGAGTCCTCATGGACTCTGGTTACCACTCTTAATGCATCTGTGACCAGCTACCTTGATGAGGGACTTGAAAGCGGAGCAAGCTATGATTACAGGGTAAGTGTTTCAGATGGAAGTTATACTTCAGCTAAGTCTAACTCAAACGAAAGCTTCACCCTTATGAAGAAGGTAAGTGGCTTAAGCGTTTATATGACCAGCCAGTTTGGAAATGTGGAATTAAAGTGGACTTTGAATTCTGATGCAACAGCTTACAGAATTTATAGAAAGGCTGCTACTGAGACTTCATATGAGAAGGTTGGAGAGGTTACAGGCAACACCTTCACAGATGAAACTGCTGTTAAGAATTCCACCTATTCATATAAAATTAGAGCTATAAAGACTGTTAATGGAGTTACCAACTTTAGTTCCTACTCAGATGTGGTTTCCATTACAGTTCAGCTTACAGAGATAATGGGCCAGAGCATGTCAACAAGGGCTCAGGTTGTTGCTTACTTTAACAAGTCAGGCAAAAAGTTCCCAACAACCTATGCTTCAGCAGACAAGGGTAGTGTTACCACCATTGAACAGTTCGTTGACATTATCTTCGAGGAGGCAGAGGCAGAGGGCCTTAAGGCAGATATGCTTGCTGCTCAGATTTTTAAGGAGACCGGCTTCTTACAGTTCGGAGGAGATGTGAAGGCTACTCAGTGTAACTTCGGTGGACTAGGTGCCACTGGCGGTGGTGCAGGAGGAGCAACCTTTGAAAATGTAAGAATGGGAATCAGAGCACAGGTTCAGCATTTAAAGGCCTATGCCCTCGAAAATCCGGAGTTAAAATATGATGTGGTAGACCCTAGATTCAATCTGGTTACCAAAGGCTGTGCACCTTTTATTGAGTGGCTTGGAGTTAATGAAAATCCAACAGGAAAGGGCTGGGCTACAGCTTCAAGATATGGATATTCAATTGTTACGATAATGTATGCTATGAAGGAGCTATAAAATGAGATTAAAGAAATCTATCCTTAAGCTTGGACAGACATTCTGGTTCCTGGTTAAAGCCCTGCTATACATTTGCCTCTTATTGGTATTTATGTATATTCTGGGACAGGACAACAGAGGTTTAATTCATGTATCCCGTACCATGGGTATCGTAGTAATGACCTTCGCAATTATGGAGGTGATTTTTGTCAGAACCTATGGTGGATTTGATATCGGAAGGAGAAAGAGTAAGCCAATAATCTTCTCACTTTCTTTTGCCACCTTCTTTACGGATGTGATTGTTTATCTTCAGACCATGATCATGCGTACCAACGGAGTGAGTGTTAAGGACTTCAGGCTTTTCCATATAGAGCTCTTATTTTTGGTAATGCTGGTTCAGCTGGTTGTTATTATCGCATTTGTTTACGGGGCTAATGGCATCTTCTTTAAGTTCCACAAGCCAGAGGAAAGCATTGTTATCACTAACTCACAGGAGTCATTAAATGCTCTGATCAGCTCTGTTTCCAACCTAAAAAAGCAGTATGCGGTAACAGCAGCTTACCACTACAGACATCCAGAGCTTGAGGAGAAAATAAGAGGCGCCAAAAATATTTTTATAGCCAGCATTCCTCCTGAGGAGAGATCTGAGATTATGAGGACTGCCTACAGGTATCAGAAGAATGTATATCTTGCACCAGAGGTGGAAGATATTATGGAGATGAGTGGCAAAACCTATCTCATTGACGATACTATTATGATGAACTATAACAGCAAGGCCATGACCATGGAGCAGAGAATAGCAAAGAGATTACTCGATATTATTCTTTCACTTACAGTGGCCATTTTGACAGCTCCTTTTATAGCCATAGCAATGCTTCTAATTAAATTAGAAGATGGAGGCCCTGTATTCTACAGGCAGGAGAGAGCTACCATACACGGAAATGTCTTCTATGTTCTTAAATTAAGGACAATGAAGCAGAATGATAACGCTCATTCAGCTACAGCAGATGACGACAGAATAACCAAGGTTGGCCACTTCTTAAGACGTTCAAGACTTGATGAAGTTCCACAGGTTTACAATGTATTAAAGGGTGATATGTCCTTTGTGGGACCAAGACCTGAAATGCTTAAAAATGTGGAAGCCTACACCAAGGAGCTTCCAGAGTTTAAATACAGACTGCGTATGAAGGCTGGCCTTACAGGTTACGCTCAGATTGCAGGTAAATATAATACCACCCCAAAGGACAAACTGGTACTGGATATGATGTATATAGAGCAGTATTCAGTGCTCCTTGATCTTCAGTTAATCTTCCAGACTGTAATTGCAGTTATCCGTCCGGATTCATCTGAAGGATTCCACGAGATAATTGGGGGAAACAGCCTTGGAATAGTCCTCAATAAAGAGGGCGTGGAGGAGTAGCTATGGCTAATATGTTCTCTTACTTAGAATGGAGAGGCGATTTAGACTTTAACAGATCCAAGTTTAATGAGGTTGACAATCTGATATTATGTCAGCTGTCCTATGCACCCTTCGAGGACATCTTTTATTTTGAGGATTCCGTAAGTATAGAGGATGCCTGTAAGAAAATGAGAAGAAAGTATCCTCTGAAGAACAGGGAGAAGCTTCCCAATCAGCAGCAGAGAGGACTTCATGTTTTGGAGGAGGCTGCAAAGACCCCAAGATTTAAGGGTGTTACTCTTCATTATCTTGTCTGTGAGACGGATCTAAATACTGAATCGCAGTTTGCAGCTATGACCTTTAACCTGCCTACAGACATTATTTTCATTGCCTTTAGGGGTACTGATGATTCCATAGTTGGCTGGAAGGAGGATGTAAACCTTTCTTTTGCCTCCCACATAATGAGTCAGGTGGACGCTTTAAACTATGTTGAGGATATGGCCAACAGATTCACAGGCAAAAAGCTTCTTATAGGTGGTCACAGTAAGGGTGGAAACCTGTCTGCCTATGCAGCCATTTATTGTAAGGATGCCATTAAGGACCGTATTATAAGAGTGTATAACAACGATGGTCCCGGTTTTAAGAAAGAGATAATTGAGACAGATAACTACAAGGCAATTTTGCCTAAGCTTAGAACCATAGTGCCAGAGTCTTCCATTGTTGGAATGCTTCTTGAGCACGAGGAGGAATATACCATTGTAAAGAGTGCCGAGACCGCAGCCATGCAGCATGACGCTACCAGCTGGGAGGTACTTGGAAGACATTTCGTATACCTTGACAATGTTAGTCTTGGAAGCAAGGCCCTTGATGAAACCATTACAGCCTGGCTTAAGGACCTCACGGAGGACCAGATGAAGGATGTGGTGGACGGAGTGTATTCTTTAATGACAGCTGCCAGGATTTACACTATTTCTGATTTTGTTAAATCTCCAATTAAGAATATTATGACTATTCTCAAGGAGTCAAAACAGCTGCCTCCAGAGATACAAAAGGAGATTGGAAATACTCTGACCCTCTTTATGAAGGAGGGAAGCAGGTCTGCAAGAAGAAATATTCCACAGTTATTTGAAAACGATGACGAATAAAGATATAAACATCCTCTTTATGGCAAAATAGCCTTAGAGAGGATGCTTCTGTTTATAAAGATGAAAGGAGGCAGAAATGAGCAGAGAGATTATACGAGTGTCAGTGAGAAGCTTTGTCGAGTTTCTGCTTCGCTCGGGAGATATAGATAACAGAAGGGGAAACATAAGAAGCCAGGATGCCATGCTTCTTGGAAGCAGAATCCACAGGAAAATACAGGCATCTATGGGACCGGACTACAGATCTGAGGTCTTCCTTAAAATAGAGAGAGCGGAAGAGGATTATGATTTTCTTCTTGAGGGCAGGGCTGATGGCATTTACACAGAAGATGGAAATGTTATTGTGGATGAGATTAAGGGAGTCTTCTTAGAGATTAAGGAAATGGAAGAACCCATCAGAGTCCACATAGCCCAGGCAAAATGCTATGCCTACATGTACTCTCAAATTTACGATTTGGATGAGATTTATGTCCAGCTTACCTACTGTAACATGGACACAGAGGAGATTGTAAGATTTCGTGAAGGCTTTAAGAAAGAGGAACTCCTAGACTGGTTTAACCTTTTATGTGAGGAGTTCAGAAAGTGGATGGTCTTTAAGCGTGATGCGAGATGCGAAAGAAATAAATCCATAGAAAGCTTAAACTTCCCTTATCCATATAGAGATGGACAGGACCAGTTGGTTAAGGATGTTTACAGGTCAATCCTAAGACAGAAGACCCTTTTTATTGAAGCACCAACAGGAGTTGGAAAAACAATTTCCACCATTTTCCCTTCTGTGAAGGCCATAGGTCAGGGATTGGGAGAACAGATTTTTTATCTCACAGCCAAGACTATTACAAGAACAGCAGCAGAGCAGTGTTATCAGCTTTTGTTAAATGAGGGTTTAAAGGCCAGGGTTATTACAATTACCGCCAAGGATAAGGTATGCCCCTTGGAGGAGAGGCTCTGTAACCCTGAGGACTGTCCCTATTCCAAGGGCTATTATGACAGGGTTAACGATGCTGTATATGAGTTTATTAACCAGGAGGGCATCTATGACCGTGACACCATTAAGGACTATGCTTTAAGTCATGATTTATGTCCTTTTGAATTCTCATTAGATCTTTCTCTATGGTGTGACGGAATAATCTGTGATTACAATTACGTCTTTGATCCTAACGTCTATTTAAAGAGATTCTTTGAGGATGGCATTAAGGGAGATTACATATTCCTGGTGGATGAGGCCCACAATATGGTGGACAGGGGAAGGGATATGTATTCAGCTATTCTTTATAAGGAGGACTTCCTTACAGCAAAGAATGTTTTTAAAAACTATGACAAGAAAATCGCCACCCGCCTTGACAAGGCTAACAAAATGATGCTGGCCTACAAGAGGGAATGCGATTCTTATAAAATTATATCAGAATTTAATAGTTTCCATTTTGCCATGATAGGCCTTATGAATGCTCTTGAAACCTTCCACAAGAAGAATCCTCGGATTGATCTCGGGGATTTTTATTCGGATTTCTATTTGAGACTAAGGCATTTTGTTAATATGGCTGAAATTATGGAGGATGATTACGAGGTTTATACAGAGCATGATTCAGAGGGACGCTTCCTTATCAGACTTTTCTGTATTGAGACTGCTAAAAAGTTAGAGCAGAGAATTACCCTTTCCAAGTCTACAGTGTTCTTTTCCGCAACACTTTTGCCGGTTAATTACTATAAGGAAATGCTTACAACAAACGAGGATAATTATGCTGTATACGCAAAGACTGCCTTTAAGCCAGAGCAGAGCAGAGTTTTCCTCGCGACGGACGTAAGCTCCAAATATAATAGAAGAAATAAAAGTGAGTACCAGCGATATGCTGACTATATTCTAAAGACTATAGAGAGCAGGGCTGGAAATTATATGGTTTTCTTCCCTTCCTACGTCTTTATGAGGGCTGTAAGCGAGGAATTCCTTACGCCTAAGGGATATGAGATGATTGTTCAGGATAACAATATGTCTGAAGAGGAAAGGGAGGATTTCTTAAATAATTTCACGGAGGATAGTAAGATTCTTGCCTTCTGTGTTATGGGAGGAATATTTTCCGAGGGCATTGACCTTAAGGAGGACAGACTGATAGGTTCCATCATTGTGGGAACCGGTCTTCCCCAGATAAGCAATGAGAGAGAGATTCTGAAGAAGCATTATGATGACCATGGAAAGTCTGGCTTTGATCATGCCTTCAGATATCCTGGAATGAACAAGGTTATGCAGGCTGCAGGCCGAGTTATAAGAACTGAGAGGGACAGGGGAGTGATTCTGCTTCTTGATGAAAGGTTTAATCACAAGGAGAACAGAGAACTCTTTCCACTTGAGTGGAAAAGTATCGAAAAATGTACAATTGAAACCCTTTCGGAACAGTTGAGAAAGTTCTGGGAAGATGATATAATTTCATAGATTATGGGTGCATTTTTGCATTCGTTAAAATAGGCAAAAATCGGAGGTAAAAAATGAGTAACGTACGTCGTGTCTATGTGGAGAAGAAACCACAGTATGCCGTAGCAGCTAAGGAGCTCATGTCCGCAATTAAGGGATACTTAAGCATCAGCACAGTTACTGATGTAAGAGTCTTAATTCGTTATGACGTTGAGAATATTGAGGAGGAGACCTACAACAAGGCTCTTAAGACAATCTTCTCTGAGCCACCTGTAGACGATGTTTTTGAGGAGAGCTTCGATGTTAAGGGAGCAAGAGTTTTCTCAGTAGAGTATCTTCCAGGTCAGTTTGATCAGAGAGCAGACTCTGCAGAGCAGTGCATTCAGTTCCTTAAGGAGACCGAGAAGCCGGTTATCCACACAGCAACCACCTATGTTATCGATGGAAACATCACTGATGAGGAATTTGACCGCATTAAGGCACACTGCATCAACCCTGTTGATTCCAGAGAGACAGATGAGGTAAAGCCAGAGACACTCATTGTTAACTATGAGGAGCCAGCTGACGTACACATTTTTGCCGGATTTAAAGATATGGATCAGAAGGAACTTAAGGACTTATATGAGTCTCTTGGTCTTGCAATGACCTTTAAGGATTTCCTTCATATTCAGAACTATTTCAAGGGACAGGAGAACCGTGATCCATCCATGACAGAGATCAGAGTATTAGATACCTACTGGTCTGATCACTGCCGTCACACAACCTTCTCCACAGAACTTAAGAATATCGAATTTGAGAATGGCTTCTACAACAAGCCAATAGTGGACAGCTATAATAACTACCTTTCTACAATGAAAGAACTCTATAAGGGTAGAGATGACAAGTATGTCTGCCTTATGGATATCGCATTAATGGCAATGAAGGCTCTTAAGAAGGCTGGAAAGCTTCAGGATCAGGAAGAGTCTGACGAGATCAATGCCTGCTCAATCGTAGTTCCTGTAGAGGTTGACGGAGTTACAGAGGAGTGGTTAGTGTCCTTTAAGAATGAGACCCACAACCACCCAACAGAGATTGAGCCATTTGGTGGAGCTGCTACCTGTTTAGGTGGAGCAATTCGCGATCCACTTTCAGGTCGTTCCTATGTATATCAGGCAATGAGAGTAACAGGTGCCGCTGATCCAACCAAGGCAATTAAAGATACCTTAGAGGGCAAGCTTCCTCAGAAGAAGATTGTTACCGAGGCAGCTCATGGATATTCCTCCTATGGTAACCAGATTGGCCTTGCCACAGGTTATGTAAAAGAGATTTACCATCCAAATTACGTTGCAAAGCGTATGGAGGTTGGAGCAGTTATGGGTGCATCCCCAAGAAGATGCGTTAAGCGTATGACCTCTGACCCAGGAGATATCATTATTCTCTTAGGTGGTCGTACAGGTCGTGATGGTTGTGGTGGAGCTACAGGTTCCTCCAAGATTCACACAGTAGAGTCCTTATCCAGCTGTGGCGCAGAGGTACAGAAGGGTAATGCACCTACAGAGAGAAAGATTCAGAGACTATTCAGACGCGAGGAGGTTGCATCATTAATTAAGAAGTGTAACGACTTCGGTGCAGGTGGTGTTTCTGTTGCTATTGGAGAACTTGCAGATGGACTTCGCGTTGACTTAGATAAGGTTCCTAAGAAGTATGCAGGCCTTGACGGAACAGAGCTTGCTATTTCCGAGTCTCAGGAGAGAATGGCTGTTGTAATCGATCCTAAGGACGTGGACACCTTCCTCAAATATGCCGCAGAGGAGAACCTTGAGGCTGTATCTGTGGCAGTTGTTACAGAGGAGCCAAGATTAGTATTATCCTGGAGAGGAAAGGAGATAGTAAACCTTTCCCGTGCATTCTTAGATACCAACGGCGCACATCAGGAGACAGATGTATACGTTGAGATGCCTAAGGAGAATGACAACTACTTTAGGGCAAAAGAGGTAGAGGACATTAAGGCAGAGTGGTTAAAGACTCTTTCAGATTTAAATGTATGTTCCCAGAAGGGACTTGTTGAGCGATTTGACTCCTCCATCGGAGCGGGCTCAGTGCTTATGCCTTACGGTGGACGCTACCAGTTATCAGAGACACAGACTATGGTTGCCAAGCTTCCAGTACTTACAGGCAAGTGCGACACAGTAACCATGATGAGCTACGGTTTTAATCCTAACCTCTCAAGCTGGTCTCCATACCACGGCGCTGTTTATGCAGTGTTAGAGTCTATTTCCAAAATCGTTGCTACTGGTGGAGATATGCACAAGATTCGCTTCTCCTTCCAGGAGTACTTCAGAAGAATGACTGAGGATCCAAAGCGTTACAGCCAGCCTGTTGCTGCATTGCTTGGAGCTTATGATGCACAGATGGGCTTCGGCCTTCCAAGTATCGGTGGTAAGGACTCAATGTCAGGAACCTTTAACGACATTGACGTTCCACCAACGCTCATTTCTTTTGCAGTTGATGTAGCAAAGCAGGGAGATGTAATTTCTCCTGAATTAAAGTCTGCAGGAAACGGTCTTGTTTTATTTAGAGTAAAGAAAGACGAGTACGACCTTCCAGTATATAGTCAGGTAATGGAGTGCTATGATGAGGTTCACGCCCTTATGCAGAAGGGATTAATCCTTTCAGCATATGCGCTGGATGAGCACGGCTTATGTGCAGCTTTATCAAAGATGGCCTTCGGTAACAAGCTTGGTGTGGACATCTATGAGGAGGTTGCCACCGAGACAGTATTTGGACCAGGCTACGGTAACATTGTTGCAGAGGTTAGCGAGGAGAATCTCGATGAGGTACTTGCTAATTCAAATGCAGTATTAATCGGTGAGGTTAACGAGGATTCCGCCTTCTTCTATGACGATATGGAGGTATCCATGGACGAGGCACTTTCCGCATGGACTAAGACCTTAGAGCCTGTATTCCCAACAGAGGCAGTACACTCTAAGGAAATTGTTAAGACAGGAACCTTCGATACCAAGGAAATCTATGTATGCAAGAACAAGATTGCCACACCACATGTATTTATTCCTGTATTCCCAGGTACCAACTGCGAGTATGATTCCGCAAGAGCCTTTGAGAGAGCTGGCGCTACAGCTACTCATATGGTATTTAGAAACTCTTCCGAGCAGGATATCAGGGAGTCAGTTGAGGCCTTTAGAAAGGCAATTGCTGAATCACAGATAGTTATGTTCCCAGGTGGCTTCTCCGCAGGAGATGAGCCAGATGGATCTGCCAAGTTCTTCGCAACAGCCTTCAGAAATGAAGTGTTAAAGGAAGAGATTCACAAGCTCTTAAACGAGCGTGACGGTTTAGTACTTGGAATCTGTAATGGATTCCAGGCTCTTGTAAAGCTTGGATTAGTGCCATATGGCGAAATTCACACACAGACTGAGGATTCACCAACACTTACCTATAATACTATCGGACGTCACATCAGTAAGATGGTTTACACCAAGGTGGTTTCCAACAAGTCTCCATGGCTTAGAAATGCTGAGGTAGGCAAAACCTATGCAATTCCTGCATCTCATGGTGAGGGACGCTTCGTAGCACCAGAGGAGTGGTTAGACAAGCTCTTCAAGAATGGACAGGTTGCAACCCAGTACGTAAACGAGGAAGGCTTACCAACCATGGATGAGGAATGGAATGTTAACGGTTCCTTCAGAGCCATTGAAGGTATTACTTCACCAGACGGAAGAGTCTTTGGTAAGATGGCTCATGCCGAGCGTCGTGGTGACCATGTAGCTATTAACATAGTGGGAGATCAGGATATGAAGATCTTCGAGTCCGGTGTACAGTACTTTAAGTAAATAACAGATATTGTTTTACCAGAGAGCTCTGCTTGGCAGGGCTCTCTTTTTTTTGGATATTTTATATAATTAACGGAAACTATTTTTGGAGAAATAGTTTATTGTGGGACCAAAAATAACTTGATAGAATGTAGAGGAAACGAAATATACAAAAACGGTTTCCGAACATAAGGAGAGTGATTATATGACAGCAAAGGTAGAAGGGGTTAAGGAGAAGATAATACTTGAAACCCTGGAACTGGTCAGGGAAGAGGGAATACGCTTTAGCATGGATACCCTGTCTAAGAGACTTTCCATGAGTAAGAAGACTATATACCTCTACTTTATCGATAAGGAAGGTCTGCTGCTTAGAACCCTGGATTATTGCTTTGACAATATTAAAGCTATTCAGGACGAGGTTTTATCAAGAGAGGGACTTTCACTTGACGAGAAGCTAAAGGGACTGCTTGTGGCCCTGCCTGATAATTACAGCGAGTTTAATTTCACCAATACGGATACAGGCATGAAGAAATACCCACATGTCTATAATGAGTTAAAGGAAAGATTAGACAAGGGCTGGGAAAACACCTTTGCCATTCTTGATGAGGGTAAAAAATCAGGGCTTTTTAAGGATGTAAATAACGAGCTCTTTAAGAAGATGTATGAAAGTACTCTGGTAAGCTTCTTTAGCACAGAGTTTTTGCATACGGAGAGTATTAGCTATAGAACAGCATTAGAAGAAGTTGCAGATATTCTGGTATCAGGTATCATGGCTAAATAAAACGGAGGAGATTAAAATGAAGGATCGTTCACAGGTTATTTTTGGTAATGAAATGTCTGCAAAGGACTATAACAGCGCCCTAAGGAGTAAGAAGAAATTCATTAAGAAGTTCGGAGATGATTCTAATAAGGATTATCCGGTAGTAGTTCAGAAGAATCCATATATATATGATTCCCTCGGTGTTTACAATGTATTAGTAGGAGATCTTAACCAGAATGCTCACTTTGATGAGAAGCAGAAGGACGATAATTTTGCCTTCGATGAGGAGAAGGGCATTATAGTAGGAAATATCAGAATGGGATTTGGACACTACAGAATCTCCATGGCTATGGCATCCTGTGCCAAGGCATTAGGCTACACTCCATACTGGATGGATTTAAACAGCTACGGCCAGACAACCTGTACCAAGGTAATCGGTGCACAGAATGATCTTTACTCCCTTGGTTCAAGACTTTCAAAGAACAAGCTTTTCAACCCCAGCATCTGAGCCGCGTTTTCCGTCATATAGGTATCGTCCGAATTCGGCCAGTTCTTACCATCGTACAGAATCGTCGAAGTACCCGCTCGACAGGCATATTCCCATTGGGCTTCCGTCGGAAGATCGAACTCGTACTTATTGCCCGTCAACTGACGAAGCCTATCCAGATAACGACCCGATGTGACGGTATGTTCATCACGCGGCCAGAAATACTCAGCGGTATTTGACCGCATATACCCCATCGTCGTCGTCGCCGGCATCCGGGCCACATCACCATGTGAAGCGTCATAGGTGCCATAGCTGAAACGCGTTGCCCCTGTCGACTTGACCGTCGAGTAGTCGGCCTGATAAACGGTTATCGGAAATACACCGATAAAGAAGTCTTGCTTTAACTCGACCTGATGTAGCGGCTCGTCCGAACGATGTCCGCGCTCGCCTTCAGGTG
>JAZQNS010000082.1:0-2326 GCA_045627425.1 Lachnospiraceae bacterium
TGTCTTACCAGTTTCTTATCAAGCGAAATGTCTGAAAAATCATATACATCTTTGCCATCTTCAAACTCAGCCTGGGAATATGTCAGTTCTCCACAATGTGTACCCGATCCATCTCTGCCATCATTAAGAATATTAGATACCACCGGATATACCGTCAGCATATCAAGTTCAGTCGCCGCAGCATTCCATCTAATAGCCCAGGAATCCCTTTTGCCATCCAGCTGAAATCTTAACATTCCCGGAAGATCACTTCCTCCTCGAGAAAACCTCTTACACCAGTCAGGATTAGCCAACTTACCTTCGAAGTCCGCCTTAACAGGATCAAATTCTACTTTGTTCCATCTGTCCTTCCAGGTTCCCCAGCCCCAGCTACAGGCTCTGTAATACAGCCAGGCATCCTTCTTATAATCCTTCTTAAATGCCGGAAGTGGATATGACCAGCCTGATATAGCAAATATATTCGACTTCTGTTCAAAATCCCTAAGACACTGATTCATATAGACAAGGTACTGAGGTGATAATATCAAGTCATCTTCAAGAACAATAATCCTTCCATGTTTATTGACTATCTCAGTCACTCCACTAATAATAGAATTCGCAAGTCCCTTGTTAATATCAGAATCATTAATCACAAGAGACTTAAAAGAATCCTTCCACTTATTCTCATGAATAAGCTGTCTAACCTCTTCTACTCCTTCATTATCCTTGTCACTTTTGGGTCCATCAGCGAATATATATACTTCCGAATCCTTTGACAGGTGACATTTAGCCAGAGAATCCAGAAGATTTCTGGTATGATCAACTCTCTTATATACAAAAACAACAATTGGTGCCAAAGAGCACTCATTTGTACTACTACTCATTAACTATTCTACTCCGCAAGTAAACTTTCTAATTTACCAGCAAGGGCCTTCCATACATAATCCTTCATTACCCTTGCCTTTGCCTTACTGGTCAGTCTATCAATTTCTTCCTGTCCAAGGTCTCCCTTTGCAAACAGTTTTAACACCTGCTCAAGGTCTTCCATCTCAGGAGCAACCATTCCACAATAATCTTCATCATCCCGTAGAATAAATTCCGGTCCAGGCGCATCTATTGCAAGCACAGGACAGCCATAATACATAGCTTCAAGAATGCTCATTCCCAAAATCTCAACCTGATTCAAGTTAACATAGATATCTGCCATATGATAATAGGAATGCATCTGACTATATGGCACCTTTCTTATAAGCTGTACCTGTCCCTCAGCTAGTTGTAAACGTTGAGACAATTCTGACAATCTATTATTTGTTTCTTCAAACAAATATCCATCTCCGATCATAATCAGCTTAATAGACTTGTTAACTGACAATGCTTCTTCATACAACCTTATCATCTCAAAAGGCTGCTTCTCTTCTTCCATACGACCAATAAAGAGAATTGTAGGATAGTCGCATTTCGGCCTGTCATCAACAGAGCCCTGCCACATGACGCTTTCATCCAATCCAACCGGAAAGAGAACTGTATCATTACATCCCAATTCTTCTAACTTCTTCTTCATAGCAGGTGTCTTAGCAAGAACCTTACAATTCCTGTATATAGCAAGGTTTCTATTTGTTAGAAAATCCATTATTTTTCGCTTAATGGCATTCTCACTATGACTCTCGACAACGCCAATATAAGGAATAAACCTGACGCTATTCTTCTTGCACCATTTATATACACTCGGCACCTTTATCTGGGTATCACAGAAATACACAAGCACTTCAAGAGAAGAGTCAAGGCAGGGAACATCTATCATCCCATTTATTCCAAAGTATCTGACAGAAACAAGACTAATCTCAAGCTTTCCGTCACACTCAGTTCTGGTATCAGACTTTCCGTCAACGGCCTTATATAAATGTACTTCATGTCCTAATCCCGCAAGTGCTCTTGCAAGTCCTAACTCCTGCACGTTATAAAAGGCTCCATAATCCTCCGCCTTCTTGTATGCAGTCTGAAGAATTCCTATTTTCATTATTTCATACCCTTTTTAAGCATATGGAAATCTCCAAGTGCCTTCCAGCCAATCTTAACTATCTTAGGAATATTCATAGAATTAGTTCCGGCCACACGAGGCTTGAAGGTAATCTCCCTAAAGGCCTGACTTTCCTTATAAAAGGCAAAATATGTTGTAATCATAATGTTGGGAATATTGTAATCCTCAGGAAGTCTGTCTAGATACTTAGCAAGAGTCTGGCACTTAATAAGTCTAAATGGTGCATTAGCATCAGGGACCTTCACCCCAAAATACAACCTAAGCAGGAAACAAACTACCTTCTCAACAAAGGCCCTGTCATTTCCATCT
>JAZQNS010000083.1:0-12610 GCA_045627425.1 Lachnospiraceae bacterium
AAATCAATAACATTTCTGACTGTACCCTTAAGCTCCATGCCCTCTCTTAAGTCTTCCATATTCAGAACATCTGTCCTTAAGATTGGCTTAGGCATTTCGTCTCTAGGGTCTCTGCCTGGCTTTTCAAGCTCTGACAAAATATCCTGAAGGGTAAGGACTCCAAGACCTAAGGTTTCTGCAGTCTGGTTTAAGTCTTTAATTTTGCCTCTTATTCCCTTAAGGCCACCAGCGCGAAGGTCCTCTGTGGAAAGACCAAGTTCCTTAAGAAGACTCTTGGTTGCATCATAGCTCTCAGGATGTACTGCTGTGTTGTCCAACGGATCCTTTCCATCAAGAATTCTTAGGAATCCGGCACACTGCTCATAGGCCTTTGGTCCGAGCTTAGGAACCTTCTTTAAATCCTTTCTGGTTACGAACTTGCCATTCTCCTCGCGGTAGGCAACTATATTCTTTGCAATAGGCTTGGAAATACCTGATATATAACAGAGTAAGGATGCTGACGCAGTGTTTAAGTCAACTCCGACCTTGTTAACGCAGTCCTCAACTACTCCCTCTAAGGCCTCGCCAAGCTTCTTCTGGTTCATGTCATGCTGGTACTGACCGACACCTATTGATTTAGGATCAATCTTTACAAGTTCAGACAGGGGATCCTGAAGACGTCTTGCAATGGAGGTAGCTGATCTCTGACCAACATCAAAGTTAGGGAACTCCTCAGTGGCAAGCTTGCTTGCTGAATATACTGAGGCTCCAGCCTCGTTTACTATTACATACTGAACAGGAAGTTTTGTCTTCTTTAGGAAGTCACAAATCACCTGTTCTGACTCTCTTGAAGCGGTACCATTTCCCACTGAAATAAGCGTTACCCCATATTTTTTAATCAATTTTTCCAATATAACCATGGATTCCGCAATCTTAGACTGGGGAGCAGTAGGAAATATAACTGTTGTATCAAGAACCTTTCCGGTTCCATCTACCACTGAAAGCTTACAGCCAGTTCTAAAAGCTGGATCCCATCCAAGCACAACCTCATTGGCGATTGGTGGTGCCATAAGAAGCTGCTCTAAATTCTTGCCGAAAACCTTAATAGCTCCATCCTCAGCATTCTCAGTAATGTAGGTTCTTATTTCCCTCTCCACAGATGGCGCTATCAGTCTGTCGTAGGCATCCACAATTGTAGCCTTTAAGGCAGGGCTTGTGTTAGGGTTGTCCCTGACAATAACCTGTTTCTCCAGATATGAGAGGATTCTGTCAGCTTCCACAGTAACGGATACCTTAAGAAACTTCTCCTTCTCTCCTCTGTTTACAGCGAGAACTCTGTGTCCCATCACCTTCTTTAAAGGCTCAGTGAAGTCATAATACATTTCGTATACTGACTTCTCCTCCATATCCTTACCCTCGGATCTCAGATATCCGTTAGCAAGGGTGAAGTCTCTTATATACTGTCTATAATCTGCAGTGTCAGATATAGTCTCTGCAATGATATCGCAGGCACCTGCCACTGCCTCCTCAGCAGTATTTACTTCCTTCTCAGGATCTATGTAAGCCACAGCCTCTTCCAGAAGAGGAGTCTTAAGCTGCTGAAGAATTATTATATTGGCCAGTGGCTCTAAACCCTTTTCTTTTGCCACGGTGGCTCTTGTTCTTCTCTTAGGTCTATATGGTCTGTAGAGGTCATCTACCTTAACTAAGGTCTCGGCCTCCAATATCTGTTTCTTTAATTCCTCTGTAAGTAAGCCCTGCTCCTCTATGGAGGATAAAACCTGTACCTTCTTCTCCTCAAGGGATCTTAAGTAGTTAAGTCTGTCGTAGAGGTCTCGCAAAACTTCGTCATTTAAGGCCCCTGTGGCTTCCTTTCTGTATCTTGCAATAAAAGGAATTGTGTTTCCTTCGTCGATAAGATCGACAGCTGCTTTTGCCTGGCTTTCCTTTATTCCAAGCTCGGCTGATAGTACTTTAATAATATCCATTAATTAACTCCCTGGGCTAAATAGCCCAACTTTCCATAGTTACTTCTATTATAGAGTACAATCGTGAATTTCTCAAGGTTTCCCCCGCCTCGTTGCACCCTAGGTAAAGGTGGGTTATAATTATAGCAAGAATTTTTCAGGAGGTAATCATGGACTCATATGAAGTAAACATGAGACATCCCGTAGATCCTAAAACTACAGGGATGGAGACAGCATCATTCGTGCTGGCAATATTTGGCATTATCTGCGCTTTTGTTCCGGTTGCCGGACTAATCTGCCCAGGTCTTGCCATTACACTCTCCCTCTTATCAAGGGGAGGCAAAATGAAAACCGAGGGTAAGGCTAAGGCCGCTCTCATTATGGGTATTATCGGCCTGATATTATCCATCGCAGCTTTATGCTACACCATTAGCACCCTGTCAGTAGACTATTTAAATCAGTTCCAGGACATCTATTCAAATCCTGGAATCTACATGTAGGAGGTGCTTATGAGAACTTGTAAAGAATTAAAGAGATTATCAAGGGAGTCTCTTACAGGTCACTATAAAATAGCCATGCTCATGATGATTGTGGCTTCTGTACTTGTTTCAATTGTTAATTCCTTCTTCGACATCAGCATAGAACCAGACGACATTTATGCTCTGACTAATCCTCAGCTTGTATTAAACTATCTCCTTGCCCACGGGTTAGTTGTTAGCGTTGTGGCTTCTATAATCATAGGCCTGGTGGCAACTGTTCTCTCCGCTGGACAGATTAGATTCTATCTTGCCCTGGCTCGTTACGAGGATAGCAAGCTCAACTTAGGTACTCTGTTTTCCCAGTTTACCCACCGTCCAGACAGATTTATTATCTCAGCTATCCTTATTGGATTAATTGAGATTCTCTGTTTCGCACCAGTCATTATCGTGTGTACATTGCTCTTTCTAAACTCACAGGGCAATGACTATGCGGCTGCAGTTATTGCATTTATAGTACTTTTCCTGCTTGGTCTGGTTTTGGAGATTTTCCTGGCCTTCCGTTTCTCCCAGATCTTCTACATTCTGGTTGACACAGATTTAGGACCTGTGGCTGCAATGAAGGAAAGCTTCCGCATGATGAAGGGCCACTGCCTTGCATATTTATATATGACTTTAAGCTTCATTCCAATGGGACTGTTAATGACAATCACATTGTACATTGGTTCCCTCTGGATAGTTCCATATATGAACGCAAGCTTCACCCACTTCTATCTTGAGGTTTCCGGTGAGTTAGATGCATACGAAGAGAAGCTTCGCCGCATGGAGGACGAGATGGGTCCATCCATGGAGGAATATGTTTAAGCAGCTTCCTTAAGAGGCAAAATCAAAACTAAAAGCCCCCGGCTTCCAGGAGTCACTGGTAAGCCGAGGGCTTAATATTTTGCCTAACTACACAAGAGCCGCATGTATGGAGCGAACTGCCTTCTCCATATCCTGCTCATCTACTAATACTGTGATTCTCACCTCAGAGGTGTAGGTGGAATGAATGTTGATTCCTGCATTAAAGAGGGCTTCAAACATCTTAGATGCCACTCCCGGATTCCCCTGAATTCCAGCTCCAACTATTGAAACCTTGGCAACAGTATTATCCATTGTTACTGAAGAGGCCTTAATCTTAGACAGATTGTTTTCAAGAATCTCTGCTGCCTTTTCAGCCTGGTCTCTGTTAATCATCATGGCAAGACCCTTGCTGCCATCGTCCATTACAGTCTGTAAAATTGCGTCTACGTTAATACTGTTACGGGTAAGTAAATCAAATATTCTAAATTCGGAACCAAGTTCCCCCTTGATGCCTTTCACGGTTATAATCGCTGCATTTTTGTCTGCTGCAACTCCGCTAACTAACATGCTCTCCACAGAAGATACCTCCTTAACATTTGTTCCCTCTGCCTCTGTGAGACTGGATCTTACAACCAGTGTGACTCCGTACTTTTTGGCCAGATCAACACATCTGTTGTGAAGAACCTGGGCACCGATAGAAGCTAACTCAAGCATCTCATCGTAAGTGATTTCTGACAGCTTTTTTGCCTCTGGTACAATTCTTGGGTCTGCTGTATAAACTCCATCCACATCAGTGTATATCTCGCAGGCATCTGCATGCATGGCTGCCGCAAGGGCTACCGCTGTGGTATCTGAGCCACCGCGTCCAATGGTGGTTATATCTCCTCTAATATCAACTCCCTGGAAACCGGTTACCACAATGACCTTTCTTGAATCAAGCTCGTGCTCGATTCTCTCTATATCCATTCTGGTAAGTCTTGCATTCATATGGTTTCCGGTTGAATGCATTGCCACCTGGAAGGCATTTAAGCTGATGGATGGTATATTCATTGCGTCCAATGCCATGCACATAAGAGCAACCGAAACCTGCTCTCCCGTTGACAGGAGGGCATCAAGCTCTCTTGCAGGTGGAGTATCATTTAACTCATGAGCCAGGGCTAATAATTCATCTGTGGTCTGGTCCATTGCAGACAAAACCACAATTACATCATGGCCGGCTCTGTAATCCTTGGCAATCCTGTTAGCCACATTCTTAATTCTCTCTGTGTTACCAACTGAGGTTCCGCCAAACTTCTTAACAACTAACATATAGTCTCCTACTGTTCGCGGGCTAATATCTTAACATAGTGCACACCCTCGTGCAGTCTGATATTATCCACGATTCTTGCAAGGTTTTCTGACTCTACCGGGGTCTCCAACACAAGCATAAAATTGGCAACTCCATTCATGGAGATACCCTGATGTATATTTGTAATGTTCACATTATACTCGGCAATAGAGTTTAACACTCTAAGGAACATGCCCGGACCGTCATCAACCTGCATAATTACAGTTGAAAGCTTGCCAGAATCTTTTCTATGGAAGATTGAAATGTCATCCTTGTATTTATAGAAGGATGAACGACTAATACCTACCATATCTGTTGCACTCTGAATTGACTCAGCTTTGCCTGACTCTAAAAGTGTTTTAGCTTCAACCACCTTAAGCAGTACCTCCGGTACGGCTCTCTCCTTTAAAACATAATATCTGTCCATAGACTCGTTTACCTCGTTGCTAAACTCTTTAAATACGCATTAATAAAAGGATCCAGATCTCCATCAAGAACAGCCTGCGCATTAGTACACTCATGCTGGGTTCTTGTGTCCTTAACCATGGTATATGGCTGAAGCACATAGGATCTGATCTGATTTCCCCAACCAATCTCGGTAACCTCACCCCGTATGTCCGCGAGATTCTCCTCATTTTCCTGCTGTTTTAATGTAAGGAGCTTGGCCTTAAGCATCTGCATTGCCTTGTCCTTGTTCATATGCTGTGATCTCTCGTTCTGACAGGTCACTACAATTCCAGTAGGAAGATGGGTAATTCTTATTGCTGATGATGTCTTGTTAATGTGCTGACCACCAGCTCCTGAACTTCGGTAGGTGTCAACCTTAATATCATCATCCTTTACTTCAATATCGATATCCTCCTCAATATCAGGCATTACATCGCATGATACGAAGGATGTCTGTCTCTTTCCTGCAGCATTGAAGGGTGAAATTCTAACCAGTCGGTGAACTCCCTTCTCAGACTTAAGAAAACCGTAGGCCCTGTCTCCAGTCACCTCGAAGGTGATGGATTTTATACCCGCTTCATCACCGTCAAGAAAATCCAGAACCTCTATGCCAAAGCCGTGTCTCTCAGCCCACCTGCTATACATTCTGTAAAGCATCTCGGCCCAGTCACAGGATTCTGTTCCTCCCGCTCCGGCATTTAGCTTAACAATTGCATTTAGGGAATCATATTCTCCCGAAAGAAGCACCTTAATCCTAAGCTCCTCAAATTCAGTGGTGAATTTTGGCATGAGCTCCACCGCTTCTTTCTCTAATTCAGGGTCGTCCTGACCCATATCTACCAATACGGTGAGATCATCATAAGCCTGGTTTAATTCCTTAAAGGCTGCCAAATCACTCTTTAGAGCGCTAAGTTCTTTCGTCTGCTTCTGTGCAAGCTCCGGGTCATTCCAGAAATCCTGACCCTCCATAAGTTTCTCTAACTCTTCAACACGCTTTTCCTTACCAGCAATGTCAAAGTGAATCCCTCAGTTCTTTTAATGGTTGGCTATAAGTTTGGAGATTTATTCTAATCTCGTCAAGTTCCAGCATTAAATCACCAACTTTCTATCTAATATATATTCCTTAGGCAAAACTACTTAAGGAGCTCAATAGCCTTTAGCAGCTGGTTATCAAGACTCTTATCGTACTTCTCGCCCTCTTCTCCTAAGAACTCATAGTCAAGTTCCACATCTGGTTCTATACCTACGCCATGGATGAAGTTTCCATTTGGAGTGTAGTATCTTGCTGTTGTAACCTTGACTGCAGAACCATCGGAGAGCGGAATCATAACCTGTACAATACCCTTTCCGAAGGTCTTTTTGCCGAGGATTGTTCCATACCCGTAATCCTTAATAGCACCGGCAAAAATCTCAGATGCTGATGCTGAATTCTCGTTTACGAGTACAACTAACGGCATTCCTAACTCTGTGCTGTCGGAATTATACTCTTCCCTATTTCCTGCCTTATCCTCTGTGTAAACAAGCAGGCCCTCAGGAAGAATCTCATCAAGAATGTCTGTAACTGCGGAAACAAGGCCGCCTGGATTGTCTCTCAAATCCACAATAAGCTTCTCCATACCCTGCTTCTTAAGAACTCTTAAAGCATCCTTAAACTGGTCAGTAGTAACAGAATCAAACTCTGTAATCTGAATATATCCAATATTATCTTCAAGCATTTCGGACTCCACTGTAGGAATGGAAAGCTTGGCTCTTACCGCTGTTATGGTAATCTCCTCACCATCACGGTTAATGACCAAATCTACCTTAGTGCCCTCGTCACCTCTAATGTAGGTTACGAATTCAGAGAGCTCCATATCTCCAACAGGAGTTCCATTAGCAGAGAGAATAATATCTCCCACCATTACGCCTGCCTTCTCAGCTGGTGAGCCTGCGTAAACTCTTGTAACGGAAACCTCTTTAGTAGTGGCATCCTGAGTTAATACTGCCCCTATTCCATAATAGGTTCCTGTCACGCTGGAAATGTAATCCTGATAGTCCTCAGCTGTGAAATACTGGCTGTATGGATCACCAAGAGAATCCACAAGTCCGGCATAGAGTCCCTCTGCTGCCTCTGACTGATCAATGTCCTCATAATAGTATGCAGTCATTGCGCTGATAACCTCGGCGATCTTGTTCTCCACCTTCTCAGACAAAAGACCTGCTGCCGCATCCTGGTCTAATTTAAAATTAGTTATGGTGTATCCGGCCTCGGTAATCTTGTTATAGGAAATCATCGCCGCTGCGGACACAACCATCAGGCATATCAACATACCCAGGAAGAAGCCTGGCCAGAATTTGTTGCCCTTTTTCTTGTTATTCTCATTGAGTTGGGTGTCTGTTGAGGTTTCTCCAGTCACCCCAGTAAAATTTTCTTCATTCTCTAACATTTTTACTCCTTAAACACTTAAGTGCTTTCTAATTGTCACTCTAGATCCCAGATAACCAATGCCTACTCCCAGTATTAGAGATACTGGCACAAGGGTTCTGAAGACGGTATCTACAGGCAGGAAATTCATTATATTATCTAAGAAAACGAACTTCTCTCCTATGTAAACTATGATTCTTCCGTACATAAAGTATAAAAGCACCAGTGGCAATGCAGAACCAATCAGTCCAATCAAAACGCCCTCCACAATAAAGGGACTTCTAACGAAGTAATCAGTGGCTCCTATAAGCTTCATAATGGCAATCTCCTCACGGCGTACATTGATGCCTACCGTGATGGTGTTGTTGATAAGGAAGATTGCAACCAGAAGAAGGATTGCGATGATTCCAATGGATATATAGCTTAGAAGCTTGTTAAAGTCTGACAGGGTATTGGCCACAACATCCGACTTATTAACCTGTCTAACACCATCCATATTCTGAAGGTAAGAAACAAGATCTCCCTGGGCAGATACATCCTTAAGATATACCTGGTAGTTAGCTGAATTAGCCAAAGGATTATCATCCTCAAAGCCTTCCGCTAACTCTTCCTTGCCATCGAAATACTTCTCTTTATAATCGTTCCAGGCATCCTCAGCGGAGACAAATACCACCTCAGAAACCTCTTTTCTCGCCTTAATCTTGTCACCGATACCGGTAATATCCTCAACGGACAGCCCTTCATCGAAGAATACGGTAACTGCCACACCCTCCTCGGCTTCCTTTACAACATTCTCAAAGTTCTGAACTATTGAGAAGAAGATTCCGAACAGGAAAATACATGCAGCCATAGTAGCGATTGATGCCAGGGAGAACATTTTGTTTTTACCTATATTAATGAATCCCTGTTTAAATGTATAAAATAGAGTACTTATTCTGGTCATTCTTTGTCACCCGGGCGTTCATCGCTCATCAGTACACCCTTCTTAAGTGTAATGACCCTCTTCTTCATTGCTTCCACGATCTCCAGATTATGTGTAACTACCACAACAGTAGTTCCCTTCTGGTTAATCTCGTCAAGAAGCTTCATAATATCCCATGCATTGTCGGTATCCAAGTTTCCTGTAGGCTCATCCGCAAGGAGTATTTTAGGCTCGTTAATTAAAGCTCTTGCTATAGCCACTCTCTGCTGCTCACCTCCGGACAGCTGCTTAGGATTGCTTCTGTATTTTGCCGCAAGACCTACCATGGATAACATGATTGGCACCTTGCGCTTAATTGATCTGGTGGACTGCTCAATAACTCTCTGGGCAAAAGCCACGTTTTCATAAACGTTTCTGTCCTTCAAGAGTCTGAAGTCCTGATATACCATTCCAATGTTTCTTCTATAATAAGGTATTTTTCTGTGGCGAAGTTTCTTAAGGTTGGTACCGTTAACGGTAATAAGCCCCGAACTTGGCTCAAGCTCCTTTGTCAAGAGCTTAAGAAAGGTGGACTTTCCGGAACCGGAATTACCAACGATAAAGACGAACTCGCCTTCGTCTATTGTCAGACTGATGTCATTGAGGGCCGGAACCCCTGTCTCATATGACTTGCTGACATGATCTAAAGTGATAATGCTTGCTCCCATATAAACTCCAAATACTAATATTCAAGGTTCTCCATATATTTCATATACTTCACAACCATAAGTGCAATCTTGAAGGTGATTGCATCCTCAAAAACTCTAAGATCAAGACCTGTGGTCTTCTGAAGCTTATCAAGTCTGTAAACCAGAGTATTTCTGTGAATATAGAGCTGACGGCTGGTCTCAGATACATTTAGGCTGTTCTCGAAGAATCTGTTAATTGTTGTTAAGGTCTCCTCATCAAAGTCGTCAGTGGATCTGTTGCCGAAAATCTCCTTGATAAACATCTTACAGAGAGGAATTGGTAACTGATAAATAAGACGTCCAATTCCAAGGTTTGAATATGCAATAATCTTCTCTTCCTCGAAGAATATTTTGCCTACATCAAGAGTCATCCTGGCTTCCTTAAAGGAACGGGAAACCTCCTTTAACTCGTTAACAACTGTACCGAAAGAGATTCTTGCCTTGCCGTTGCCTCCAAGGGCATCTATCATGGATTCTGCAATCTTAGAAAGGCTCTCAACAGTTTCTCTGTCTCTGACCTCCTTGACTACGATTACAGACTTCTCGTCAACTGCTGTGACAAAGTCCTTGTTCTTGGTTCCGAAAATACTGCGGAGTCTCTCCATCTCATTTCCGTCCTTGGACTGAGTCTCAACCAAGAATACTACTCTCTTAGCCTCATTCTCAATATGAAGCTTCTTTGCTCTATTATAGATATCAACCAGAAGAAGATTATCCAGAAGAAGGTTCTTGATAAAGTTATCCTTATCAAATCTCTCCTTATAAGCAACTAAGAGGTTCTGTACCTCCAAACTGGCGATACGGCCCACCATAAGTGCCTCATCTGTATCTCCATATGTAATAAGAACATACTCCACCTGGCGCTCGTCATAAACCTTGAGAAAATGGCAACCACTCATTACCTGGCTGTCTGCTGCAGAATCAATAAAGTTTAATGCAGCGCCAGAGTACACATCCGCCTCAGCGAAGGTGCTGGCTAAAACCTTTCCATCTGTGTCTAATACGCACAAATCGATTTTAGTGATTCCTTTTAGTCCGTCAAGGGTGTTCTGCAGAATCTGGTTTGATATCATGTTATTTCTTCCTCTCTATTCGGTATAGATAATTCATTGGACAACTTAGACAAAATATCTCGTAATTTTCCATTAAATCGCACTAACTCACAACCATATAATAACGGAAATCCACAAAAAAATAAAGGGGCAAAACACATTTTTTATGCACTTAGCACCCTTTTATCATATCTCATTGTTTAGTTTTCTTTCTTTTCCTCAGTTTTAACCATAATTCGTCTGAAGGAAATGCGTCTTAAGCTCTTGAAGAAGTTATGTCTGAACCTCTCTGTACCCTGCAGCTTTTTAAACCTGTCATTCATACCGTACCACACACTGGCATAGAGTCTTTTCTTCTGCTCTTGAATAAAGAGCTCCTGTAAAGGAGATGAAAGGGTGGACAAAATAACGTCAGGCGATGCCGAGTTTATCTCGTTAATAATAGAAAGCTCGCTATGGGGCTCCTCCATAAAGGCCTGCCCTGCAATCTTTACCCTGTCATCAATGGAGGTAATGTAGGTCTTAAGCCTGTCTATCTCATCAGGAGTATTACATAGAAGGAACACATTCTTGTGATTTCTTACTACCCTCTTTAAAAACTCCCTAAAGAACCTATCCTCCTCTATATCATTAATAAGAGAAGAATTCTTTTCCCCTGTCTGGACAAGTATCTCAGTCTCCCCAGGGATAGTAAGATCTATTCCAGAAATAGCTTCCCTAACCCTCTCATCCTCACTGGCAGATAAAAGCATGGCAAAAGATACTTCTTCAATTGTATTTAATACTGTGTTGTTCAGGAATGTCTCCACAAGAGTCATCGACTCCCTTAATGGATAGTTGTGAAGCTCCATTCCCAAGACTTCTATTTTCTTAACCAAACCCTGTCCTCAACTCTCTCACATTCCGTCTCAAACGAACATGTGTTACCTATAGAAGTATATCATAGTTCCAAGCAGTGGCGCAAGAACCCCCTTGTATGCTATTAATATCATGTATATTTATTAGCTTTTCCCAGGACATACTTTCTGACAATTCAGCGTTAGTTTTTAACAATTATAAGCAATTAAAATGTCAACGGATTTATAAAAAAACCTTCATTTGGCCAAAACTTTATGTAATTATTCCAAAACTCATGTTCTGTTTTCCTTTGAAAATCCACTTGTATTTTTGTTGTTTTTTGTGGATAAGGTGGATAACTCTGTTAATAACCGATTTTTCGGCATTCTTTAACGGCTAATTGTGTCCAAATTATTAATAAACAAAGGACTAATCGCGTTTGCACAATCAATTCCTTTGTGTATTTTGTGCAAGATGACAAAATGAGTTTTTTTGTCATTGTCCCCTTGACTTTATAATTTAAAAAATAGCATTAATCTATTGAATATATTCATTATCAATATAGTAACCCTTAGTTAAACTCTATTAACAAAAAAACCCTGCAGCCTTCGCTGCAGGGTTCTCAAATTATCTTATTAGAAAATTCTTCTGATTGTAATCCAACGCTTGTAGTTTACATTGGAGATCTTGATTCCGTCTCTTCTGTTGGAAGCATGTACAATCTGTCCATTACCAATGTAGATAGCAACATGACCAGAGTAGCAAACAATATCACCAGCCTTCATCTCCGAAGAGCTTACTGCTCTACCGCAGCTTCTTAAAGCTGTAGATGAATGTGGTAAGGAAATACCGAATGCCTTGTATACGCTCATTACGAAGCCAGAGCAGTCAGTTCCGTTAGTTAAGGATGAACCACCGTATACGTATGGATTACCAACAAACTGTACAGCATAGGAAGCTACTGATGAACCGGAGTAACCACTTGGATTAGAGTAGGACTTACCGCTGGAGCTTGAAGATGATGAAGAGCCAGAGCTTGAGGATGTAGCCTTCTGAGCTGCTGCCTCAGCTGCCTTTCTCTCGGCCTCTTCCTTAGCTAAACGTTCTTTCTCTTCCTTGTTAGTCTCGCCATATGTATATTCAGTTCTAAGTGTTACATAATCAGTGGATACCCAGCCGTCGCCTTCCTCGATGGAAACCTTAACCCAGCCATCCTTCTCGTCCATAACAACGATGTCCTCTCCCTTTGGCACTAAACCAAGGATATCAGACTCTGTAGTTGCCTTCTCTCTAACTCTTAAGGTATCTGTTGTTACTGTAGCGTATCTGGTTCCTGCAGATGCTAAAGCATCACCATTACCAACTACCACATAATCAGCACACACATAACCCTTAAGGTTACCGGACTCGATCTTATACCATCCGTCCTCTACAGCTAACACTGTAGCAACGTTCTTGTTATATAACTTACCCTTAACCTCGCCTTCCTTACTTGGCTCAGATCTTACATATACGAAGTTATCAACCTTGGCAACACATAAGTTGGATACATCCTCTGCATCAACCTTAGCTGCCTCGCTAGCATTCTGGGAGCTGATTAAATCATCCTCCTCAGAGTTTGCTACCAT